>NZ_JAFATE010000267.1 GCF_019244115.1 Bradyrhizobium sp. | reverse complement strand
CTCAATAGTTTACGGCTTGCGCGCCAAGTGTTTTTCGAGGTCAACCACCGTTTCGACCACCGATACGTTCTGCTTGCGATCCTTTGACGTAATCGCGGCTGCGGCCTCGCGCATGTAGTCCGGATGATGATGGCCGTAGGTGTCGAGCAGCACCTTGACCGACATGCCGAGAAAGCCTGAGGCCTGCCACGGATCGGCGCGTCGCTGCATAAGCCACGTCGCCGCCGTGTGGCGCAATGTATGTGGCGAGATCTTCCCCTCCTTCAGCGACAGCCCTGACAGCCGCACGGCGGTCGCGAACCCGGTCTTCACGGATTTGACCGGCTGGCCGTTCCATTCGACGAAGTGCGAACGCACGACGCCGCGACGCACCCAGCGCCGCATGTGCGCCAAGAGTCGTCCGGGGATCGGCACCGGAGGCTGCCGCTTGTTGGTCGCCCGCTTACCCTCGGCGAGGCGATAGAAAATGCCTCGGTCGAGATCGACGAACGACCGGCCTTCGTCGCGCTCAGGCGAAGCCGAAGCGATAGCCCCAGCGCGGGTACCTGTGTACATGCCGATCAGCAGGAACCGGGCGATGTGGCGCAGCGGGCGCTTATCCGTCTCGATCTTCTGGCCCTTTAAAGGCCCGCGATGGACGGTCTGTGTCTCGCGGGCACGCCAGCAGGTCCAGATCAGGCGCGCAGCTTCTTCGCGGGTCAGCCAGCGCTCGCGCGGCCCGCCCTTCTCCGGCAGCGTCACATGGATCACGGCATGGTGCAGGTTCTCACGGGCATGATGCCTGATCGCCGCCCGCAAATCCTCAAGATCGCGCCGCGCGCCGCCGGAATTGCCGCGGGCCTTGACATAAGCAGCGCAAAGCGCGGAGTTAATCTCTCCCAGCATTTTGCCGCCGAAGAACTCGTTCAGCCGCTCGATTCGTCCATCGAACTTCTTGGGTGACGCTTGCCGATCGCGGTTGTCCTGACGATAGATCGACAACACATCGGCGATGTCGATCACGTCCACGTCGAGCGTCTTCCGCGGCGGCTGGTACTTGTCGGCAATATACGTCGCTAAGGCGCGCTCGGCTTCGGCCGGCGGTCGTTTTCCAGACGGTTCCGCAAGGCATCCCGTGGCGATATGCTTGCCGCCGTCTTTGATGATCCAGACGGAGGCGGCAACGATCCGTCCGTTTTTGCGGCGGGCTGGCCGCTTCCAGAGTCGAGATCCCTTGCTTGTACGCGGCATAGTCGGCGCATCTCCTCGATTGCGGCCAGCGTCGTGAACTGCTTCCCGGCCATAACCTCGACGGTGAGCCTTTTCCGCCGGATTTCCTTGCGCAGGCCTGAGACCGTCATCCCGCCCATAGGAAACGCGATCTTGACGGCATCGGCAAGGCGCAGCGGAGCATCAGGTGCAATTTCAGGCTGCGCTCGATTTGTCATCGACGCTCATGGTGCTTCTGATGAAAGACCGAACAAAGTGGCTGACCACTATAATGGCGGCGGCCCGTTCGGAGTAAAGCTGTGCCTTCCTTCTATCGCAGGATTGGCCGTCACCTCGTACAATGGAGTAGACGGGCAATATCGCGAGGCAGAGAGGCATCAGGCTCCGGACGCGAGTTCTGCGCTCGACAGAATTTTACGAAGAATCGGTGCGAGAAAAGCTGGTAGCGGGGATCGGCTACATCGCGAAACCCACTATTTCGGAAGTCTATTTTCTTATCGGCGGACAGCGCTGGCCCGCGGCTGCGTGATAGCCGCCCAAAGCCGCCTTTTGTGCGCGCCTCGAATGTTACGGAACAAGTTCAAATCCCGGGCGGGATTTGAACCCGCGACTCTTGGATAGGAGTGCCGGTAGAAGATGAGTAGGGAATTCAACTCCGGCTACTGCCACGGCCATGTCACGAGCATCGCCGACGCTTTCAAGGATCGCGGCTCGATTGAAAGGAGATAAGCATGAATGAACGTGCTGCCCAAGGGCGACAGATAAGGCCATTGCAACGGCGATCAAGGCCATTCGCAACTGGCAGGCCAAAAAGAC
>NZ_JAFATE010000200.1 GCF_019244115.1 Bradyrhizobium sp. | reverse complement strand
GGATCATCGGACTTCTTGCCGGCCCAGACCACCACCTCGCGACCATCGTCTTGCGGCAGCTGGATCAGTCTCAGCCGCTGCGTGTCGGCGGGCGATGACGTCGTGTCGACAATGAACACGACGGCCGCCTCCAGCCCCTTGGCGCCGTGGACGGTCATGACGCGGACCTCGTCGCGCGAGATCTCCATGTCGCGCTTGACCTCGGTGTCGGCCGCGCGCAGCCAGGCCATAAAACCCTGCAGCGAGGCCGGCGCCTTGCGCTCATGATTCAGCGCAAGCTCCAAAAACTCGTCGAGCGCGTCATTGGCCTCATGGCCCAGCCGCTTCAGGATCCGCGCGCGGCCGCCATCGGCGCCGAGCAGCCATGCGTAAAACGCAAACGGCGTCTCGTGCGCGAAGCGGCGCTCAAAACGCTCCAGGCGATGATGCGCGGCCTCAAATGTCTCCTTCGTCGCGGCGTGGGTCCGGAGCGCTTCGCGCAAGGACCCCTTGCGCTGCCAAGCCAGCGCAAACAGGTCGTCGTCGGTGAGGCCGAACAGCGGGCTCTTGAGCGCCACCGCGAGCGCAAGGTCATCCTGCGGCAGCAGCAGCGCGTCCGCGAGGTTCATCAGATCGATGATCGCAATGTGCTCGGTCAGTTTCAGCCGGTCGGCGCCGGCGACCGGAACGCCGGCATGCTTGAGTACCTGGATCACAGCGTCGAACAGGTTGCCGCGCCGGCGCACCAGGATGAGGACGTCGCCATAGCCCAGCCGGCGCCGGCCGCCGGCATGACCGGTCATGGTGCCCTGGTCGATCAGCCGCTTGATCTCGGCCTGGACGCGCCGCGCCAGCTTGACCTCCGGGCTCGTCACCGCGACGCCGTCGAACGGCGCGCGCCAGCCCTCGATCTCCTTGCGGTCGTCGGCTTCGGCAAGGCTCCACAGCTCGATCAAGCCGGGTCCCGCGTCGGCCAGCGCGTGGTGGATCGGGTAGCCGATGTCGGGCGAATGGATGCTGCTGTAGATCCCTTGCTCGCGAAAGACGCGGTCGACCGAATGCAGGATCGCCGCGCCCGACCGGAACGAATAGGTGAAGGCGACGGGATCGAAGGTGAGGCCAGCCTCCTGAAAACGCCGCTGCAACTCCCGCCGGCGCAGGTCGAACTGGTGCGGCTCGGCGCCCTGGAACGAGAAGATCGACTGCTTCTCGTCACCGACTGCAAAGACGGTGCGCACCAGGCCATCGCGCGCGCCGGCGCCCGCGGTGAATTCGGAAATCAGGTGGAACACAATGTCCCATTGCCGGGGGCTGGTGTCCTGCGCCTCGTCGATCAGCAGGTGGTCGACGCCCTGGTCGAGCTTGTAATGCACCCAGCCCGAGGAGACCCGATCGAGCATCGCAAGCGTGCGGTCGATCAGGTCGTCATAGTCCAAAAGCCCGCGCTCCTCCTTCTCGCGCCGGTAGTTTGCCGCCGCCGCGGTCGCAATGTGCAGCAGCGCCGCGGTGCGGTCGCGAGCGACCACGGCCCGGCGCCTTTCGATCAGCGGCGAAAGGCGGACCCATTCCATCTCGAACAGCCGTGCGACCGAGGGGTTGTTGTCGCAGAATTTCTTGGTCAGGATCGACTTGCGCGGCGCTTTCTCATCGGTGAGGAACACGCAGAGATATTCGTCGACCTGCGCGCTGCCGCTGAAGACAAGCGCGCCTTGCAGCCTGCTGGCCTGGTCTACGTCCGATTTGGCGCCGCTTTCGAGCGCCGCCGCGATCTCCAGCCAGCGCCTGCGCGGCAGATGCGGCCCATCCAGAATCTCGCGCTCGACCTCTTCGATGCGGTCATCGCCGCGGACGCCGAGCGCCGCCGAGAGCTCCGCGGCAGCCGCATCGACGCTGCCGGCCGCATCCGTCCAGGCCATGAAATGATCGCGGCTGAGGCAGGCCTCGCGCACCACGTCCTTGAAGGTGACGTCGGCCGCGCTCGCCATCGCCGTCAAGAGCGCCCGCCCGGTCGGGCTCTCGGGATCGCGGGAGGCGGCGAGCAGCACCGCAAGATTGGCGCGCTCCATCATCTCGGTCTGATCGCGATCGTCGAGCACGGCAAAGCGCGCGGGCACGTTCGCTTCGAAGGGGAATTGCTGCAACAGGCGGGTGCAGAGCGCGTGGATGGTCTGGACTTTCAGGCCGCCCGGCGTCTCCAGCGCTGCGGCGAACAGCTTTCGCGCCGCCTTGCGCAGGTGGGGATCGACATGCGGGATACCGATCTCGCGGATTGCGGCATCAAGCGCGGTGTTGTCCAGCGTCACCCAGTGGCCGAGCATGGTGAAGACGCGCTCGGCCATGTTGGCCGCGGCGGCCTTGGTGAAGGTGATGCAGAGGATCTTTTGCGGCGGCACGCCGTCGAGCAGCAGGCGGATCACCCGCTGCACCAGCACATGGGTCTTGCCCGAGCCGGCATTCGCCGAGACGAACGCCGACGCCGCGGGGTTGGAGGCGCGGGCCTGGGCATCGCGGACCGCCGGTGGAATCGGGCGCTGCGCTTTCACCATTCTTCCAGCCCCAGCCCGCCGGCCGCGGACCATTCCTTGATTCGCGCGAGGTCGTCATAGGTGCCGTAGCGGTTGGCCCACATCGGCAGGTTCAGGGAAGTGTAGGCCTGGTCCTCGTTCTCAAAGCTGCGGATCAAGGCTTCCAGCTTGCGCCGCGCCTCGCTCGCCGCCTCGTCGGGCGGCTGCGGTGCGTCGCGCTGGTTGATCTTCAGTTCCAGCTTGCGCTGCTCGCCCGGCGGATTGTTGCCGGAGAGGCGGACATAGACGAGTTCGCCGACCGATGACCCCGCCGCGATTCCGGCAAAGCCGCCCTCGCGCAAGATCGCAGCCTCCAGCGAGAGCTGCGGCGCCAATCCCATCCGCACCTGCTTTCCGGTCGGTGGCTGGCCAGTCTTGTAGTCGAGAATGGCAAAGCTGCCGTCGCGGCGCCGCTCGATGCGGTCGGCGCGGGCGACCAGCACGAAGGTACGTTCGTTGTCGATCGGAAACGCGAGCTCGCCGGGAGTTTCGGCGAAGATGGCATCGATGCCGTCGCGGCGCGCGCGCTCCCATTCGGCGAACCAGCCGGCGATCCGCTGGAAGCGCGGCCACCACAGCGCCCGCGCCTCTGGCCGCTCCATCAGCGGTGCGAAATGCTTTTCGCCGATGCCGCGCAGGACGCGCACCGGATCATCGGGAAGTGCGCTGGCAAAGTTTTCGGTGAACTCGCCGATCGCGTCGTGAATCGCCGAACCGCGGTCGGCGGCGGAGAGCGGCATGTCGACGGGGTCG
>NZ_JAFATE010000188.1 GCF_019244115.1 Bradyrhizobium sp. | reverse complement strand
GGGCACCGCCGTTGTGGCTTCAGTTCATTTATCCGGCGAAATCGGCATCTGGATGTCGCCCTTGATGTGCTTCACTGGTCCCGCCGCCGATGGCATCACGTCGAAGTCGAAGATCTCGGTCGGCAGCCACAGCGTGGCGCAGGCGTTGGGCACGTCGACGACGCCGGAGATATGGCCCTGGCACGGCGCGGTGCCGAGAATTGAGTAAGCTTGCGCACCGGAGTAGCCGAACTTCTTCAGATATTCGATCGCGTTGAGACAGGCCATGCGATAGGCGATGTGGACGTCGAGATAATGCTGCTTGCCGGCCTCGTCGACCGAGATGCCTTCGAAGATGAGGTAGTCGTTATAGGCCGGCGTGATCGGCGACGGCCTGAAGATCGGGTTCTTGATGCCGTACTTGGCGACGCCATCCTTGATCACATCGACCTTCAAATGCAGCCAGCCGGCCATCTCGATCGCGCCGCAGAACGAAATCTCGCCGTCGCCCTGGCTGAAGTGCAGATCGCCCATCGAGAGCCCGCCGCCCGGTACATACACCGGGAAGTAGATCTTTGAACCGCGCGACAGATCCTTGATGTCGCAATTGCCGCCATGCTCGCGCGGCGGAACGGTGCGCGCGCCTTCGGCGCCGACGTTGGCCCTGGCATCACCGGTGGCGCGACCGGCATGCGCCGTCGCAGCGAACGGTGGATTGGCAAGCCCAGGGACGCGGGTCGGATTGGTCGCGATCAACTCGGCTTCGCGCGCGTTCCACGCAGCGAGCATTTTCGGATCCGGCAGACAGCCGATCAGGCCTGGATGTATCAGGCCGGCCCAGTTCACGCCGGGGACGTGGCGGGAGGAAGTGTAGAGACCCTTGATGTCCCAGATCGACTTCTGCGCCAACGGAAAATGATCGGTCAAGAAGCCGCCGCCGTTCTGCTTGGAGAAGAAGCCGTTGAACCCCCACAGGCTTTCCTTCATGGGACCGACATCAAGCAGATCGACCACGAGCAAGTCGCCCGGCTCGGCGCCCTTGACCCCGATCGGACCGGACAGGAAATGCACGATCGACAGGTCGATGTCGCGCACGTCGTCGGCCGAGTCGTTGTTCTTGATGAAACCGCCGGTCCAGTCATAGGTCTCGATGATGAAATCGTCCCCCGGCTTGACCCAGGCCACGATCGGAATGTCCGGGTGCCAGCGGTTGTGTATCATGTCGTTTTCGTACGGGGATTTTGTTAGATCGACCTTGATCAGTGTCTCTGGCATCAAAAGCTCCCTTGCTGCTGGCCAAACCGGGTTTCAAACGGAGAGATATTTCGAGATCTGCGCGGCATCGACGGCCTCGCGCGCATCGTCGCGGACGATCTGGCCGTTCTCGATGACGAGCACGCGGTCGGCGATGTCGAGCGCAAAGCTCAGGACCTGTTCGGCGACGACGATCGACAGGCCGCGCTCATCGCGGATGCGTTTCAGCGTGCGCGCCATGTCCTTGATGATCGAGGGCTGGATGCCCTCGGTCGGCTCGTCGAGCAAAAGCACTTTTGGCTTGGTCGCGAGTGCCCGCGCAATCGCCAGCTGCTGCTGCTGGCCGCCGGAGAGATTGCCGCCGCGACGGCCCTTCATTTCCAGGAGCACCGGAAACAGCTCGTAGATGCTGCCGGGCACATCAGTCTCGCCCGACACCACGAGACCGGTCTCGATATTTTCCTTGACGGTCATCGTGGAGAAGATCATGCGGCCCTGCGGCACATAGGCGAGGCCTTTTGCCACGCGCTCATAGCTCTTGAGCAGTGACAGCTCGGCGCCATCCATCGCGATCGAACCGCTCCTGGCCGGCAAAATGCCCATCAGCGATTTCATCAGCGTAGTCTTGCCCATGCCGTTGCGGCCCATGATCGCGACGATCTCGTTTTCCGCCACGTCGACGTTGAGGCCGTGCAGCACTTCGCTCTGGCCGTAGGCGACATGCAGGTTGGAAATGGCGAGCATGGGGATGGTCCTTACACGATTACGGGATTGAGTGACGCTGTAGCGACACCGGCGGCACACCTCCTCTCGCCACGCATTCGCTGCGACCTCTCCCTGCGTGCCGGGAGAGGTCGCAGCGCATCCTCGGATGCGATGCGGGTGAGGGGGATTCTTCGCGAAATCAGTCCCGCGCAACCCACCCCAATCCGCTCTCCGCAAGCGGGGAGAGGGGGCGCACCGCCGTCGTTGCGCAAGATCGGTTCCATCACGACCACCATCGCTCAGTGCCCGAGATAGACTTCGATGACCTTGGGATCGTTCTTCACCCGCTCCATGGTGCCTTCCGACAGGATCTGGCCCTGGTGCAGCACCGTGACCTTGTGGGCGATGTCCTCGACGAATTTCATGTCGTGCTCAATCACCAGCACCGAACGGTCCTTGATGATGCGGTTGAGCAGTTCGGCGGTCTTGGCGCGCTCCGAGACGCTCATGCCGGCGACCGGCTCGTCGAGCATCAGCAGGTCAGGGTTCTGAATCAGCAGCATGCCGATCTCCAGCCACTGCTTCTGACCATGGCTGAGCTCGGCGGCCGAGGTCTGCAGTCGATCTTTCAGGAAGATCATCTCGGCGACCTCCTCGACCCGCCCGGTCACGGTCGTATCGCGTTGGAAGGTCAGCGAACCGAAGACAGTGCGGCCACGCGGAAAGGAGATCTCGAGGTTTTCAAACACCGTAAGGTCTTCGAAGACCGAGGGTGTCTGAAACTTGCGGCCGACGCCGGCCTTGACGATCTCGTTCTCCTTCAGTTTGGTCAGCTCCTTGCCACGAAACTGGATCGAGCCCGAGGTGGCCCTGGTCTTGCCGCAGATCAGGTCGAGCACGGTGGTCTTGCCGGCACCGTTCGGACCGATGATGACGCGGATCTCGTTCTCCTCGACATAGAAGGAGAGATCGTTGACCGCCTTGAAGCCGTCGAAGGAAACGGTGAGGCCGGAGACCGCGAGCAGAAAGTCCTTGGGCTGATGACCGATGAGCATGACCCTCTCCTCACTCCGCGGGAGCGCCGTCGGCGATCAGTCCGTTGCCGGATTTTTCGCCGCGCGAGGCAAACAGGCGGTCGATGCGCGGCTGGATGTTGTCGGCCCAGATTCCGGCGAGCCCGCTCGGGAACGCCAGCACGACCGCAATGAACAGTGCTCCCAAGCCGAACAGCCAGAGCTGCGGAAAGGTCTCCGACAGGCTGGTTTTTGCAAAATTCACCAGCAGCGTTCCGTAAACCGCGCCAAAAATCGACAGGCGGCCGCCGACCGCGGTGTAGATCACCATCTCGATCGACGGCACGATGCCGACGAAGGACGGCGACATGAACCCGACATTGAGGGTGAACATGGCGCCGCCGATCGCGGCGAACACCGCAGCGGCGCAGAAGGCGAAAATCTTGAAATTTGCGACGCTGTAGCCGGAGAAGCGGACACGATCCTCCTGCTCGCGCATTGCCACCAGGATACGCCCGAGCTTTGTCAAGCGGATGAACTGCGCGACGACGACCGCGCCGAACAGAAACGCGACCTCGACAAAGTAGAGAACATATTTTGCATGATCGGTACGGATGTCCCAGTCAAGCAGCGTGCGCAGGTCGGTGATGCCGTTGATGCCTCCGGTGTAGCCCTGCTGGCCGACGATCAGGATGGTGAGGATCGCGGCGATCGCCTGCGTAATGATCGCAAAATAGACGCCGCCGACCCGCCGCTTGAACATCGCGGCGCCAATGATAAAGGAGAAGAACGCCGGCGCCAGCACGATGGCAAGAAATGTGAAAGGCAGGCTGTGGAACGGTTTCCAGAAGAAGGGCAGCTGCGTGAGCTGATTCCAGTCCATGAAATCGGGAATGCCCGGGGTCGACTGGATCTTTGTGTTCGCGGCGCTGGAGGCCTCGAGTTTCAAGAACATCGCCATGGCATAGCCGCCGAGGCCGAAGAACACGCCCTGCCCGAGACTCAAAATGCCGCCATAACCCCAGCACAGCACCAGCCCGATCGCGACGAAGGCGTAGGTGAGATATTTGGCGACCAGATTGAGGCGGAAGATGTCGAGCGTCAGCGGCAGGATGACGACGAGCAGCAGCACGAGCGAGATGAGACCGACGAGTTCGGAGCGGTTGAAAAAGCGCGAGTTGGTGATCATGACCGGGCTTTCTTGTTCTTGGAGACCTTGCTTTCCGAGTTCATTTGCGAACCTTGAGCGCAAACAGTCCCTGCGGCCGCATCATCAGGATGACGACGATCGCAAGCAGCGTGATGACCTTGGCCATCGAGCCCGACAGGAAGAACTCCAGCGTCGACTGGGTCTGCGAGATGGTGAAGGCGGAGGCGATGGTGCCGAACAGCGAGGCGGCGCCGCCGAATACAACGACCAGAAAGGTGTCGACGATGTAGAGCTGGCCGGCGGTCGGCCCGGTCGAGCCGATCATGGTGAAGGCACTGCCCGCGATGCCGGCGATGCCGCAGCCGAGGCCAAAGGTGTAACGGTCGATCTTCTCGGTGTTGATGCCGACCGCGCCGGCCATCACGCGGTTCTGCACCACGGCGCGCACCTGCTTGCCCCAGCGCGACAGGAACAGGATATAGAACACCGCGATGGTAATCAGGATCGTGAGTCCCATCACGAACATGCCATTGATCGGGATCTGGATTGCGTCGGTGGCCTGCCAGGAGCCCATCATCCAGTCAGGCAGCTCGACGCCGACCTCGCGCGCGCCGAACACCGAGCGATAGGCCTGCTGCAGGATCAGGCTCAGTCCCCAGGTCGCCAGCAGCGTGTCAAGCGGGCGCCTATAAAGGTGGCGTATCAGCGCCCATTCGACCAGCATGCCGAGCGAGCCCGAGGCGATGAAGGCGAGCGTCATCGCGACGAAGAAGTAGCCGGGAAACAGCGGGGGCACGAAGTGCTGGAAGGCGTTCGATGTCATCCAGGTGACGTAGGCACCGAGGATCATGAACTCGCCATGGGCCATGTTGATGACGCCCATCTGGCCGAAGATGATCGCAAGCCCCAGCGCCATCAGCAGGTAGACCGAGAACAGGATCAGCCCCGCAAAGCCTTGCATCGCGAAGATTGCGCCGAGATCGCCGAGAGAATAGTCGCCGAACATGATCCGTCCTTTTTGGGGAGCGTGCTGCTCTGGTCTTGACGCGCGCAGCGCTCCGTTTGAATCGAGCGTGACGCTCTTGATTGAGTCGATCTCACCGCTGGCTCGCTGTGCTCCCCCCCTCGCAGGGAGGGCCTGGGGTGGGGTCCCCGGATTCAGCGCGCTGTTTGGTACCCCCCTCCCCAGCCCTCTCCGCAAGAGAGGACGCACCGCCGCTGCAGACACAGCGGTGCGCGCATGTCAGCAACTCACAGTATCGCGCACTCGCGCATGCCTCACTGGTAGCCCTTCGGGAACGGATCGGGCTCGACCAGATCGGCCGTCTCGTAGATCAGTTCGTACTGGCCGTCCGCCTTGGCACGGCCGACACGCGTTTTCGACCAGAGGTGATGGTTCTCGTGGATGCGGACGTAACCCTCCGGCGCGCCCTTGAACTCGACACCGGGCGAGGCGGCCGCGATCTTGTCGATATCGAAGCTTTGCGCCTTTTCCGCCGTCAGCTTCCAAAGCCAGGGACCGAGATAAGCGGCCTGCGTCACGTCCCCGATCACGGTCTTCTCACCCCACATTTTCTTGAATGCGGGCACGAAGGTCTTGTTGTTCGGATTGTCGAGCGACTGGAAGTATTTCATGCAGGCATAGGCGCCCGCGATGTTCTCGCCGCCGATGCCATCAATCTCGTCTTCGGTGACGGAGATCGTCAGGAGCGTCTGCTTGGAGAGATCGATGCCGGCCGCCTTGAGTTGCTTGTAGAATGCGACGTTCGAACCGCCGACGATGATCGCGTAAATCACGTCGGGCTTGGTCAGCTTGATCTTGTTGATAACCGAGTTGAACTGCGTCGATCCGAGCGGGAAATATTCCTCGCCGGCGACCTTGCAGCCCTGCAGATGATTCTCGATGTGCTTGCGCGCGATCTTGTTCGAGGTGCGCGGCCAGATGTAGTCGGAGCCGAGCAGATAGAAGGTCTTCGCTCCCTTGGTCTTGTTCACCCAGTCGAGGCCAGCGATGATTTGCTGGGTCGCTTCCTGGCCGGTATAGATGACATTCTTGGACTGCTCGAGACCTTCATAGAAGGTCGGATAATAGAGCATACCGTTGTACTGCTCGAACACCGGCAGCACCGCCTTGCGCGACGCCGAAGTCCAGCAGCCCATTACGGCCGCGCATTTGTCGTTGACCAGGAGCTTCTTTGCCTTTTCGGCGAAGGTCGGCCAGTCCGACGCGCCGTCCTCCTGGACGAACTTGATCTTGCGACCGAGCACGCCGCCCTCCGCGTTGATCTGCTCGATCGCGAGCTTCTCCGCTTCAACCGAACCCGTTTCTGAGATCGCCATGGTGCCGGTGACCGAATGCAGGATGCCGACCGTCACCTCAGTGTCGGTGACCGCGAGTCCCGTGGTGTTGACCGCGGAGGTTGCGGGCACATCGGCAAAGGCACCCCGCGGCAGCAACGAGATCGCCGGCAGCGCGACCATCCCTTGCAAGAGTTTGCGCCGGAACGGCGATTTCAGGCCCGGTTTGATTTCGTCTGACATGAGCACCCCATCCAAAGGTTCGAGATACGCGTTGGTCAGGCGAGGATGGCTCATGATTGTGCAGCGCACAGATACGCAAGATCGCGTATATTGCACCGCAAAATGACGACGTAGTCTCTGGCACAGGACTTGCGAGACCGGCTGTTGGCCGGGTTGGCGCAAGCACAGGAGTTCATGGGGACGTGTCAGGGCGGCAGCGGATAGACCGCGTCAGGCGCCAATATAATCAATGGGTTGCCAACCAGACGCTGGAAGACTACGCGCTGCGCTTCACCGCCAAGAGCGCGCGGCGCTGGTCCGCCGCCCGCGTCGCCAATACCGCACTGGGGGCGATCTCCTTCCTTGCGCTCGAGGCGATCGGCGGCACCGTCACGCTGAACTACGGCGTGACCAACGCGGCCTCGGCGATCCTGGTCGTCAGCGCCATCATCTTCGCCTGCGGCCTGCCGATTGCCTACCATGCCGCAAAATGCGGCATCGATATCGATCTTCTGACCCGCGGCGCCGGCTTCGGTTACATCGGTTCGACCATCACCTCGCTGATCTACGCTTCGTTCACCTTCATCTTCTTCGCCATCGAGGCGGTGATTCTAGCCTCCGCGCTGGAGATGTGTTTCGGCATTCCGCGCCCGATCGGCTATCTCATCGCCGCTGTCGTCATCATTCCGCTCGTGACGCACGGCATCACGCTGATCAGCCGTTTTCAGCTGTGGACCCAGCCGCTGTGGATCGTGCTGCACGTCGTCCCGTTCGCCGCGATTGCTTTTGCCGAGCCGCAGTCGTTCGCGGAGTGGACAAAATTCCCCGGCGAGCACGGCGATCCGCGCGGCCATCTCGATCTCGTGCTGTTCGGCACGGCGGCATCGGTCGTGTTCTCGCTGGTGGCGCAGATCGGCGAACAGGTCGACTTCCTGCGCTTTCTGCCGAGGGACCGCCGCACCTCGCGGCGCTCATGGTGGATCGCACTGCTCTCCGCAGGTCCCGGCTGGATCGTGCTCGGCGCGTTGAAGCTGATCGCGGGCTCCTTCCTCGCCTATTACGCGCTGAGCCACGGCGTCTTGCCGGAGCACGCCGCCGAGCCCGCGCAGATGTATCTCGAAGCGTTTCGCAACGTGCTGGCGCAGCCGAACGTCGCGCTGGCGTTGACCGGCAGCTTCGTGATCCTGTCGCAGCTCAAGATCAACGTCACCAACGCCTATGCCGGCTCGATCGCCTGGTCGAACTTCTTCTCCCGCCTGACGCACTCGCATCCCGGGCGCGTGGTGTGGCTCGTCTTCAACGTCGTGGTCGCGCTACTGCTGATGGAGATCGGCGTCTACAAGGCGCTGGAGCAGACGCTTGCGCTCTATTCCAACGTCGCGATCGCCTGGGTCGGCGCGCTGGTCGCCGACCTCGTCATCAATTTGCGACTGGGCCTGCGCCCGCCGCAGATGGAGTTCAAGCGTGCGCATCTCTATGACGTGAACCCGGTCGGCGTCGGGGCCATGACGATCGCGACCGTGGTCTCGATCAGCGCATTCTACGGCCTGTTCGGGCCGACCGCGAAGGCGCTGTCGTCCTTCGTCGCGCTGGCCGTGGCATTCGCGACGGCACCGATCATCGCGTATGCGACCGACGGCAGATATTACATCGCGCGCAAGCCGAAGAAGAGCTGGCAGAATATCGAATCAATCAAGTGCTGCATCTGCGAGCATCATTTCGAGCCGGAGGACTTAACCTCCTGCCCCGCCTATGCCGGCCCGATCTGCTCCTTGTGCTGCTCGCTCGATGCGCGCTGCCATGATCTCTGCAAGCCGCACGCGCGGGTCCAGGCCCAGGTGTCCGCGGCGCTCGGCAAGCTCCTGCCGCAGCCGCTCTTCGCAAAGATCAACTCCGAGCTCGGCCATTATGTCGGCGTGTTCCTGATCTCGGCGGGCCTGGTCGCGCTGACGCTCGGGGTTATCTATCTGCAGACCGCGGCGACCGCGCAGGCCGAGAGGCTTCTGATCTCGGGTGTGCTGTGGAAAGTGTTTTTCGCGCTCTCGATCATCATCGGCGTGGTCGCCTGGCTGTTTGTGCTGGCGCAGCAGAGCCGCAGAGCCGCAGAGGACGAGACACGCCGGCAGACGCTGCTGCTGATGCAGGAGATCGAGGCCCACAAGCGCACCGACACCAAACTGCAGCGCGCCAAGGAGGCCGCCGAGGCCGCCAACCTCGCCAAGAGCCGCTACGTCGTGGGCTTGAGCCACGAGCTGCGCTCGCCGCTGAACGCGATCTCGGGCTATGCGCAACTGATGGAGCAGGATACGGACCTTCTGGCCAAGCGGCGCGATCAGATCCGCGTGGTCCGCCGCAGCGCCGATCATCTTTCCGGCCTGATTGACGGCATTCTGGACATTTCCAAGATCGAGGCCGGACGGCTGTATCTGTCGCGCGACGAGGTGCGCCTGAGCGAATTCCTCGAGCAGCTCGTCGGCATGTTCCGCGTGCAAGCCGCGGCGAAGGGCATCGACTTTATCTTCAAGCGCCCGGCCGCGCTGCCGCTGGTGGTCTATGCCGACGAGAAGCGGCTGCGTCAGGTCCTGATCAACCTGCTCTCCAACGCGATCAAGTTCACCCAAGCCGGCAGTGTGCATTTCGTGATCCACTACCGCGGCCCGGTCGCCGAGTTCGAGATCACCGACACCGGACCCGGCATCCAGGCTGACGATCTCGAGCGCATCTTCGCACCTTTCGAGCGTGGCGCGCTTGGCGCGGCGCAGCCGCAGACCGGTACGGGCCTGGGCCTGACGATCTGCCGGCTGCTCGCGGGCGTGATGGGCGGCGACATCAAGGTGACGAGCACGGTCGGAAGCGGAAGCACCTTTCGCGTGAAGATTCTGCTGTCGGAGGTCGCCAACCCGACACGCACCGCGCCGGTCGAAGCCCCGCTGCAAGGCTATCATGGACCGCGCAGGACGATTCTGATTACGGACGATGATCCGGTGCAGCGCGATCTGTTGCGCGAGGTGCTGACGCCGCTCGGCTTCATCCTGCTGGCCGCGCCCGATGGCCTGGCCTGCCTCGCGCTTGCCCAGCACTGCCGGCCCGATCTGTTCCTTCTGGATATCACGATGCCCGGCATGGACGGTTGGACGGTCGCCAAGACATTGCGCGACAACGGACACCGCCAGGCCCGCATCCTGATGATCTCGGCAAGCGCGCTGGAGGCGCATGGCACGCCTCTGGCTCAGCCGTTTCACGATGGCTATCTGATGAAGCCGATCGACATCCCACGATTCCTGGAATCGGTCCGCCAGCTTCTGAAGATCGAATGGCGATATGACGCCGAGGAGGCGCAGCAGCCTCGCTGGCGGCCGGACACCGGCTCGCGGCCGCCCAAGAAGCATGTCGAAGAGCTGATCGGGCTCGGGCAGATCGGCTACATCAAGGCCATCCAGGTCAAGCTCGACGAGATTGGCGATGAATATCCCGAACACGCCGATTTCGTGTCGCAAATGCGTGCCCTGATAGATCGCTTCGATCTCGATCAGTACATGGCAACCCTGAAGACGCTGCATGCTTATGATCACTGACACCAGGAAACGCGACGTCGCGCTCGTCGTCGACGACTCGCCGGAAACGCTGCGCCTGCTCACCGACGCGCTCGACAGTGCCGGCATGACAGTCATGGTCGCGCTCGATGGTGCGAGCGCGATGCGGATCGTGGACCAGATCACGCCCGACATCATCCTGCTCGACGCGGTCATGCCCGGCATGGACGGCTTTGAGACCTGCCGCCGGCTGAAACGCGACGGTGACTTGAGCAACGTGCCGGTCATCTTCATGACCGGGCTCGCCGATACCGAGCATATCGTCCGCGGGCTCGAGGCCGGTGGCGTCGATTACGTGACAAAGCCGATCGTGATCGAGGAGATGCTGGCGCGCATCCGCGTGCATCTGGCCAATGCTCGGCTGACGCAGAGCGCGCGCGCCGCGCTGGACGTGTCCGGGCGCTACCTGCTCGCGGTCAACCGGCAAGGCAAGATCATGTGGGCAACGCCGCAGGCGCAGAAACTGCTCGCGGAAAGTCTGGGCAGCAGCGTCGATGAGCTAGTGCTGCCTGAGGCGCTGCGGTCGTGGCTGGAGGTCGTACAGAACGGCAAAAGCGGATCGAAGGCCCCCGCCATCGCGTCGTTTCCAGACGATCCGCGGCTCAAGCTGCATTATCTGGGAAATGCCGGCGCAAACGAATTTTTGCTGCGGCTGGCCAAGGAAGCCGGCAGCGACCTCTCAGCGGAGCTCTCCAGTGAGTTCGGCCTGACCACGCGCGAGGGCGAGGTGCTGTCTTGGCTCTCCAAGGGCAAGACCAACCGCGATATCGCGCAGATCTTGGGCCTCAGCCCCCGCACAGTCGACAAGCATCTCGAGCAGATCTACTCAAAGCTCGGCGTCGAGAACCGAACCGCCGCGGCCGCGATTGCTGTCACCGCGAAGCATCGCAAATCGTGACGCCGTTATTCCTCGCTTTCAAAGCCCGGAGGCGCAGCACCCGCGGAGCTCCGTGAGGCGCTTGCAATCGCGACCATCGTCTCCGACGGGGAGATGCCGCTGCTGCGCGCATTCGCGTTTCGATCAGGCTTGCGGTGCACGCGTTGCAAATGTGCGCACTCGTCCGAGACAAGGCCGAGCTTGACATCGAGCCCGGCCGCAAGGTCCTCATCGGGAAGGGCCGGAATGACGCGGTCGCAATATGAGCATCGATGCTGCGTGTCCGATGCGTCTTGGTTGGCAAGGTCGTGTATAACATCACGGGTCATGGTTGACCTCTCCCTCTTGCAAAATGTCCGTTCCAACTGCCGCTATATTCTCATGGAGATATTGGGTCCGGCAAGCCATACCGCGAGCCCATTTCATGACCTTGAACGATGACGTCCCAACAGCTTGACGGTGGCGGACAGCGACCAACGTAGTGTCCCGACAGCCGTTGGAACGCTCCACCGAGGTCTGCGACAAGATGCGCAACGAAGCGCGCGTCGGGGTGGTGCGGAGCGCGGCCGCATGAAGCCACCCTCACCGTCCTTTTGCTTCGTTATACTTCGTGATATATTTCGATTTGCGACAGGGCGGACGAAAGGAAAATCGGATCGGCAACGTTTAAGATACGCAAAGCCTGCAGCCGGTGATGATTGTTCCGGGATGTCCTGCCTTCCATCAGTCAGGAGGATCAATCATGAAACAACCATACGGCGCCGCTCCACGGGCGCTCATACCGGGAGACTTGCTCAAGAATGGCCGTGCGCATGCGTTGCTTGCGAGCGGATTGGCATTGATGTTCGCCTGCGCGGGCATCGCCCGTGCCGAAAGTCTGGTCCGCGTGCCGGACAAGAGCTTTCCGGAGAGCGTGACATCCACGCATGATGGCACGCTCTATGTCGGCAGCTTCAACCTCGGCGGCGTGGTGAAGGTCGCACCCGACGGCAAGGCCGAGCAGTTCATCAAGGCCGGCGCCGGCGGAAGCCGCTCGACGCTCGGGGTGCTCGCGGACGAGACGAGCGGCACGCTCTATGTTTGCTCCAATGATCTGAGCGGCCTCGGTGTTGCGAGCCCCGGCGACGGCAAGGGCGCGTGGCTCAAAACCTTTGATCTTGCAAGCGGCGCGCCCAAGGGCAGCTTTGCCCTGCCCGATCCGAAATCGTTCTGCAATGACATCGTCTTCGGCAGCGACGGCACCGCTTATGTCACCGACTCCTTCGCGCCGAATGTGTACAGCCTTAAGCCCGGCGGCACCGCGCTCGAGACCTGGGCGACTGACGCCAGCCTGGCGCCGGCCAAGGATGGCGTCGGCCTCGACGGCATTGCGATCGGTTCGGATGGCAATCTCTACGTCACGACCTACATCCCTGCAAAGCTGTTCAAGATCGCGATGAGGGATGGCAAGGCCGGCGCGGTCACCGAGCTCAAACCGTCGCGTCCACTGGACCATGCAGATGCGATGCGCGCGTTCGGCGACGGCTTTCTCCTGATCGAGGGGAACGGCAAACTCGATAAGGTCGTGGTCAAGGGCGACGCGGCCGGGATCGAAACGATCAAGGACGGCTTTGCCGAGCCGGTTTCGGTAACACGGGTCGGCGACATCGCCTGGGTCGCCGAAGGCAAGCTGTCCTACATCATCGGCGACAACAAGGGCAAGGACCCGGGCCCCTTCGTGCTCAAGCCCGTTGCTTTGCCGAAGTAGCCGGAAATCCGAAGCGTTTACACCGGCACGAACCGCTCCCTCCGCCGCCTGCGATGCGCGCGCAAGCCGCGCATCGCAGGCGATCTCAGTCATACATTCAGGTTCATTCACACCACCTTCGGCTCGGTACGTCGCGAGCGGCATGGCGGACGTCAGCTTCGGCGTCGAGGCCGCCGCCCGGCAATTCGAACTGGATTTCGTCCGGCTGCCGACCGAGGATTATTTCTTCGTCTGCCGGCAGATTTTTCTGGAAACCGAACCGATGCGGCGCGTGCTCGATATCATGAGGGGCGGCGGATTTCACCGGGCCATAGCGGCCCTGCCCGGCGCGCACTGCCTGAGAAGGCGACTGCCCACTCTCGGGATTTCGCTGAAGCTGGTGGTCGGCCGCACCTGACCGACCGCTCCCGGTCGATCATTGCTCCCTTGCGCCCATCCTGTCGGCGCACTGGATATCGGGCCTCGTCATCTTGTTCGCAACAGCCTTCGGTGGCAATCTGGCGCGAGAGTACGAAAGCAAGCCTTCCATGTCGCGACCGCCCGCCAGACCGCTTCCCCAGCTCAGCGTTCGCATCGATCTCGATGGCGACGAGCGAATCGGACCGGGTAAGATCGAGCTCCTGGAAAGTATTCGCGAGCACGGCTCGATCTCGGCTGCCGGCCGGGCGATGGACATGTCCTACAAGCGGGCGTGGGATCTCGTGGACGAGATCAACCGGATCTGCCGCCATCCGGCCGTCGCGCCTCAGACCGGCGGGAAGAACGGCGGCGGTGCAATGTTGACGCCGTTCGGCGCCGGCCTCGTCGCCCGTTATCGGAGGATCGAGCGCAATGCTGCGCGGGCGGTCCGCAAGGAGCTCCTGGCTCTCAAGACCGACATCGGGCGTCCGCGCAAATCCTGACGTCATGGTGAGGCCGGCAACGCGACCGCAATGAAGCCGAACGCCTGCAGTTGTTTCTGCCCCGCCGGTGACAAGAGATACATCGCAAAGTCGGCAGCCCCAGCCTGCGCCTTTCGTGAAACCGTCAGCCCGTATTCGGGTCCCACTGCAAGCTCCGGCGGCAAGGCGATCGATTTGTATTTGGCGGATTCCCGGTTGAAATGAGCATGACAGAAGCGGCTGCGTTCATCCTCGCAGCCACCTAAGGCGCCGCGAAGCGAGGACGTCCGATATCCGTTCCCTGTGCGCGATCGCCGTTCGCAACGTGTGCGACATCCCGCAGAAATGCGTGATCAGCACCGCCTTCCGACCGACACGTCGCGTGATGTCGCGGGTCACGCGATCGGCAATCTTGATGCCATTCACCCTGCAAAGCGCGCGTCCATCGCGTTCACCCCGTCCGCCTACAGTCCGGAGACCAGGTGGCCGCCATCGACCGCGACGACGCTGCCGGTCATGAACGAGCCCGCGCCGGAAACGAGCAGCAACAGCGGACCGTCGAGCTCGCCGAGCTCACCGAGGCGCCGCAGCGGTATCCGCTTGATCAGGGCCTTGCCGGACTCGCTCGCGAAGAAATCGTCGTTCAGCTCGGTCGCGAAGTAACCAGGCGCCAAGGCGTTGACGCGGATGCCGTAGCGCGCCCATTCCAGGGCCAGCGCCTTGGTCATCTGAATGACGCCGGCCTTCGAGATGGCATAAGGCGCGACCGCGCCAGCCACCCGCAGACCCAGAATAGAGGCGATATTGACGATTGCGCCCTTCACCTTGTTGTCGATCATCCGCCTCGCGGCCGCCTGCGCGACGAGCCATACGCCCTTAAGATTGGTGTCGACGACGCTGTCCCAGGCCCGTTCGTCCTGATCAAGCGCGGGCTTGGTCGCGGCAACCCCGGCATTGTTGACGACCGAGTGGATCGGACCGAAACCTGCTTCAGCTTGCTTCATCGCATCATCGATCCGATCGGCCCGCGTGACGTCGAGTACAACGCTCTGGACCTGGCCGCCGGCTGCGGTGATCTCGGCGACCACGGACGCAAGCGTCTCGGCGCGGCGGGCCGCAATCGTAACCTTCGCGCCATGACTAGCCAGCAAACGGGCGAAATGCCGGCCGAAGCCACTCGAGCCTCCTGTCACCAGAACATGCTGATCGTTGATTTCGAACACGGCTACCTCCAGCGTCCGGTCTCAGCGAGCGTCAAGACGCCCGCCATTGCGCTCGGCATCATCCCAGGCCGCCAACGGCTGCAGGTCGAGCATCCAGGCCAGACCCGTCTTGCGGTCCGAGGAAATGGCTTCCAGAGTGACCACCATATCGAGGAGCGCAGGTCGGTTGGCAAGGGCACGTTCGATCGGCGGGGTGAGTTGTTCTTCGGTCTCGGCCCGTTCCGCGTGCATGCCGAACGAACGCGCCATGGCGGCGTAATCGGCAAACTGCAGTTTTGCCCCGCGGTTTGACCCACGTACACACGCAACAAGTCTGGCTCTCGGAAAACGGAAGCACGCCGAGTTCCAACCGTCACCCGCCGCGTCATTGGACGGTCAAGTTGCCGTCATCTCCGCTTCGTCGATCGTTGCTCTCTTCACCGCGCAGTTTGGAGCAGAGATGCATTTGATGAAGACAGTTTCGTCGGACCGCCGGTCGATCCTCAAGCACTCGACGCGAACCCCAGGACGAGGCTCCTGCTCCTCCCATGTCAGCCACCGGACGGGCCGCTAGCGACTGATCGTTGGAACGAGGGCCGAGACGACCGCCAAGCGCCTCAGCCTAGCCGCAAATTCTCCGCTGAAACCCTGCGAGCGCGATCTGGCACCAGCTCGTAGCTGATCCGCACGCCTTCTGCGAGACCGGTGTATCCGGCCTTCTCGACAGAGGAAATATGGACAAACACGTCCGGGCCCCCGGCG
>NZ_JAFATE010000152.1 GCF_019244115.1 Bradyrhizobium sp. | reverse complement strand
GGCGCCGGCGCCGGTAATGTCGGCTGCGAAGGCCGATGTCGAAGCGGCCACCAGGCCCGCCGCGACGAAAGCTTTCACGAAATTCATGCTGGTCTCCCTGTTGTGCGGGCGAAGCGCGACACGCACCCGGATAAATTGCCCGCAAGCTCCCTTTAGGAGCCCTCATTGCCCCCTTTTATAAAGGTTTGATGACAGTTGGATGACGGATCAAGCTATTGATATTGCTTGACTTTGAGCCAACGAGCTATTCTTTGGCTGGGGAAAGCAGGCCGTGAACGCTGCCCCGTTTTTCGGCACGCTTTCGATCAGCAGGCGGCCGCGATGGCGGTTAAGAATATGTTTCACCAGCGATAGTCCGAGCCCCGTGCCGCCCTGCGCACGGCTGTCGCCGACGTCGACCCGGTAGAAGCGCTCGGTGAGGCGGGGCAGATGCTCTGGCGCGATCCCCGGGCCGAAGTCGCGGACCATCACGCGAAGCTCCGGCGTGCCGTCGCTCGACAATCCGGAGGTCAGCGAGACGATGATCCGTCCCCCAGAGGCGCCATATTTCAGGGCGTTCTCGATCAGGTTCTCGAACACCCGAAGCAGCTCTTCGCGGTCACCGGCGATCGCCACCGGTCCCTCCGGCAGGTCGATCTCCACCACCACCTGGCGCTCGCGTGCGAGCGGCTCCAGGCCGTCGGCGACCTGACGGATGATCGGCACGATGTCCACCATCGTATCGGGACGGACATGGGCCGACAGTTCGACCCGCGACAGCGACAACAGATCGTCGATCAGGCGCGCCATCCGGGTCGCCTGGGTATGCATGATCGCCAGAAAGCGCTCGCGCGCCTTGGTATCCTCCTTGGCCGGCCCCTGCAGCGTGTCGATGAAGCCCGAGAGCGCCGCCAGCGGCGTGCGCAGCTCGTGGCTGGCATTGGCCACGAAGTCGGCCCGCATCTCCTCGACGCGGCGCAGCGGCGTCTGGTCGTGAAAGGTCATCAGCATGCATTTGTCGGTACCGCCGAAGGTGGTCGGTACCGGCACCGGCGTGATGATCAGCTCCATCCAGCGGTCGACCGGGACGTGGTCGAGATAGGTCGCCCGGCGCGGCTCGGTGGTGGCGATCGCCTCGCGCAGCGCGGTGATGATCTCGGGCGAGCGCAGCGCGAACTGCGCGAGCTCGTTCTTGCGCAGCGCCGGCGCGAGCTGGGCCGCGGCGGCATTGAGGTGAATGACCCGCCCGGCGCGGTCGAGCAGCACGGCCGGATCGGGCATTCCGGCCACGATGGCGTTGACCGCCGCGGCCTCGACGGGATTGCCGAGGCGGACGTCCTCGCGCGAGGTGACCGCACCGTGCAGCCGCCAGGGCACCAGGGCTGCGGCCGCGATGCAGGCAAATACCACCGCAGCACGGATCGGCGACAGTTCATCAAGGGCGACGAGGACGGAGAGAGAAAGGGCGGCCGCCAGAAGGATGATGGCGGAATGACGCAGCCGGTCCGGCCAGGGCGAGAAGAACGATGAGGGAGTGGTGGGGGCGTCCAGGGCCATCTCGCCTGCTTCTCCTGTTCCGTTCCCCTCATGCACTCGGATCGCGCCGCTCCCTTACATAGGCAGCCTTGGGCGCCGGCTCTGCTTCGAGCGCGAGCGCCGCCTGACGCAGGCGCTTCGATCGGGCGCCGATGATAACCTCGCGAAACGTCAGCAAGATTACAGAGATGACAAAGGGGACGATATAGTAGAGCAGACGAAACAGCAGCATGCCCGCGAGCAGTTCCTCGCGGTCCATCTGCCACAGGCCGACCAGCATCGCCGCATCGAACACCCCAAGCCCGCCCGGCGAATGGCTGGCGAAGCCGAGCAGCGTCGCGGACACGAAGATCACGGCGACCACCACGAAGCCGAGATTCGGCTCGTCCGGGACCAGCACGTACATTGCGAGTGCACAGAAGCCGAGATCGACGATCCCGATCGCGATCTGCAGTAGCGTCAGCGGCCCACCCGGCAGCAGCACCGTCCAGGGACCACGCCCGACCGCCCGCGGCTGGCTCCAGACCCAAGCCACATAGGCGACCAGGCCGAGAATGATGCCGATCGCGACGATCCGATTGAGCCAGGGCGGCAGCTGATCGATCGCCGCCGCGGCCTCCGGATGATAGGAAATGCCGAGCCCCAGCACGGCGGCATTGCCGAGCCAGAAGGTCAGCCCCGCGAGAAAACAGATCTTCGCCACATCGATCGCGTTGAGGCCCAAGGCCGAATAGATGCGATAGCGCACCGCGCCGCCGGTGAAGACGCTGGCGCCGACATTGTGGCCGATCGAATAGCTGGTGAAGGCGGCGAGCGCATTGATCCGATAGGGCACGTGCGCGTGCCCGATCGCACGCACCGCAAACAGGTCGTAGAATGTCAGCGTGAAATAGCCGGCCGCCACGAACAGGCCGGCAAGCGCGATGTCCGAGGCCTCGGTGCTCTTGATGGCCTCGATGACCTCATTGCCATCGATGCCCCTCAGCATATGGTAGAGCACGTAACATGCGATGCCGATGACGGTGACGCTGACCGCAACGCCGAGCCGGTGCAGGATCTGCTTCTGGCGCAGAACCAGGATGGTCCTGCGAATGGCTTGCAGCATCGCGTGCCCCGCCTCCGAGCTTGGTGAACCCTCGCGACGCTCCCACCCGCGAAGTGCGGAAGCGGTGGGCCGCTCGCTGCCTTGGCTGTTCTGGCGCTGCCGTTCTAGCATTCGCTACCCGATGCGACGAGGTCTGTTGCGGATGGCTCGCGTCGAAGCTGACGGAAAGATACTAGTGCGAATGAGGATCTTCCGCGGATCTGGATTTGGCACTCACCCCGACAATCAGCGGAAAAACGGAAACGATAGTCAGAACCACTGCACGCATTCCGGCTTGAACGCAGTGTCGATCCCCAGCTTGCCATATTTGGCGCACGTATGTGAATTGGAGACATTGACGCCGACTTAACCTCACCCTGACTCGCCCGTTTCACGGCGCAACCGTTGCGGCGACGATCCTGTCGCCATAGCCGGTCCTGACCGCCGTTGGTAGCGCGTTTCCGGGCCAAACGGAACTCGCCAGAACGTGAATAAACGGCGCATCTTCAATATTTTATGAAGCTTGCGCCGCCGGACGCACGCGGGAATGCCGGCCGCGCCCGCGCCGTCTCGAGAGACTTAAGGATGGCTGACCGGCCTTCCAGGGGCGGCGGATTGCCGCAAGGCTCTCAGGCTTCCAGATAACCGCCCGCCACGGCCGCTTCGGGGTTCGGGAAGACGGCCATGGCGGTCTTCATGCGACGAAAGCCGAGGCGCTTGTAAAACCCCTCCTTGCCGGGAGCCGCATATAAAATGATCTTCCGGTGCCCGGCCGCAAGGCGCAGGAGCCTTGCCATGATCTGTTTGCCCACACCCTGTGCCTGATAGGTCGGCAGCACGGCAATGTCGCAGAGATAGGCGCAATCACGCCCGTCACCCAGCCCGCGGCCTGCGCCAACGAGCACGCCGGCGTCGAACGCAAAGATGCGGAACATGCTTTTGCCGAAGACCAGCGCGAGATTCGGCCGGCGCCTTATCGCCGAGCGGAGCCACCCGGTAGAGCGCCGACAGTTGATCCCAGTCGACCCGCGCGAGATCATCAGTCCAGTCGAAGGGCATCGGCGCCGCCTCCTTGGCCGCTCACTTTCCGATTCTTACCGCGCTGCCGCAACCGTGGCGACCACCTCGGCAGCGCCGGGAAAATGCCCCTTCGCGCTTGGAGACGGTCTTGTCGCCGACCTTCACCTCGAAAATTCCGCCGCGGCCCGGCACGAGCTTCGCATCGATCGCGAGCCGCGCGCGCAGCGCCGCGGCGGCCTCCTTCGCACGTTTCTCGTAACCGCAGGGCCGGCAATAGATGATCGAGACGTCGGGCATCATGCTCTCCTGTTCGCGCACCTGCATCTCCTGGCAGCGGATGCATCAGATTACGCCGCGCGCTGCGCGGAAGGGGTGGCGCATGCCTCGATGCCGGCAATCCAGCCGGCCACCGAGCGACCGATCGCCTCTGGATGATCCTCCTGCAGAAAATGCAGGCCTCCGCCAAGCGGAACGACGGCGCAGTGATGCAGAGTGCCGGCAAATTCCCTGGCGAAGGCCGGCGACACCAATGCACCGGGCGCGCCGACAAAGAGCAGCTTCGGATAGGTCGACGCGGCGAGCGCCGCATGGGCCTTTTCAATCAGGTCCCAGACGTCGGCGGGCTCACCGGAGATCGGCAATTCGCGCGGCAAGGCGAGGGTCGGGCGGCGCGTTTCCGGCGTCAGGAAGGGCGCCCGATAGGCGGTCATCTCCTCGTCCTCGAGCTGGCGCAGGATGCCACCGGGCAACACGCGCTCGATGAACGCGTTGGCATCGAGGATCAAGGACTCGCCTTCGCCCGGTGTCCGGAACTTACGAAAGGTCTGCTCGCGCGCGCCGTGATTGGGGTCGAAATCGGCCCAATCCGGCATCGCGTGGATGAACTCCATGAAGGCCAGGCCACGAACAAAGTCGGGCCGGCGCGCGGCAAGATGAAACGCGAGCGCGGTGCCCCAGTCCTGCGCAACGAGATAGGCCGAGGTGATGCCGAGTTCAGCGATCAACGCGTCGAGATAGCGCACATGATCGGCAAAGCGGTAGGCGATATCGGGCTTGCCGGAGGCACCGAAGCCGATCAGGTCGGGCGCAACGCAGCGCGCGACCGGTGCGACGAGGGGGATGATGTTGCGCCAGATATAGGACGATGTGGGGTTGCCGTGCAGGAACAGGGCGACCGGCGCGGCTTCATCGCCGGCTTCGCGGTAAGCCATCGTGGTCCCAAGCAGCGATCGATGGCGAACGGAGAGGTCGAGGTGCTCATTCATGACGGCTCCTTGAAGGTGGTCTGGAAAACAATCGCCTTGAAGCGCTCGAGCGCAGCCGGGCTGCGCTCCACTTTCATGCGCAGCATGGCCCCTTGCCAGGATGCGAGCAGGAAATCCGCCAGTGCCTCCGGCTCGAAATCCCCCGCGATCTCGCCCGCGGCCTGGGCCTCTGCGATGCAGGCTGCGAACGGCTTCCGCCATTCATGGAAGATCTTCTCAAGCTGTGTACGCAGCATCTCGCTGGAGCCCGATGCCTCCAGGCTGAGATCGCCGATCAGGCAGCCGCGGCTGAAGCCATCGCTCTCAAGCCGGCCAGTGATGATCTCGAGATAGCGCTTGAGCCGCGCCCGCGGCGTCAGCGAGACGTCGTCGAGCGCTTGCGCAACCAGACCTTTGACCACGGTGAAATAGCGCTCCAGCACCTCGGAAGCGAACGCCTCCTTGGAGCGGAAGTGATTGGTGAAGGAGCCCTGCGGCGCTCCCGCCGCGGCGACGACATCGCGCACGCTGGTCCCGTGATAGCCGGTCCGGAACATGGTTTTGAGGCCAGCGTCCAGGATCGGGTCGCGAAGGGATGGCTTTGGCATAGCAGAATACTACGGACGTACGTATTAAAGTCAAGCATGAATCGGCTTGCGCCCTGCTTCCGAGTCAGTCGGTCGGACGAGGACTGTCAGGTGATCGGGTTAGCTGGTCCGCGTCGCGACGCTGCGCCGCACCACCCAGGCCCGCAGCAGGGAGCCGATGGCACAGCCGGCGACATAGGGCCCGAGCATCAGGAGCGCGAGCTCCACCCAGTAACCAGGACGCCCCGGCACAAGATGGGTGAGCGCGGCGGCCAGGAGAGCAGCGGCAAGCAGGCCGAGCCAGCCGGCCTGGGTTCGGGAAACCCCTGGCCCGCGGTGCACCACCGCGATCCAGCCCATCGCAAAGCCCAGCAGAAGGGCGCCGAGCAGCCAGCCCCAATGGAACATCACCAGGTAAGCCATACTCACATCACCTTGAACTCGATGCGGCGGTTCTGCGCCTTGCCTTGCTCGCTGTCGCTCGGAACCAGCGGCTGGGCCGCGCCAAAACCTGTCGCCGTGAAGCGGGCGGCCGGCAGGCCGGCATTCACGAGATAGTCGACGACGGCCTGGGCGCGCTTTTCGGACATCGCATGATTGGACTCGTCGTCGCCATCGCCGTCGGTATGGCCGACCACCTCGATGTCGGAGGCCGGGCAGCGCAGCGCGATTTCGACCAGACGGTCGAGCAGGCCGGTAGAATCGGGATCGAGATCGGCCTTGCCGGCCTCGAAACGGATGCTGGCCTTGCCGAGCAGTTCCGAGAACAGCTGCTGGCACACGGTGGCGTCGACCGGCGCGACCGCGGGCTTGACCGAGACGTCGGCCTTGAACTGCCAGTTTTGCGGAAAGTCCTTGCCGAGACCGGAACGGATCTGCAGCGCAGCGCCGTCATAAAGCGCATCGCCCGACAGCTTGACCTCGCGATCCGACACCACGAGCGTGCCCGTCGACAATCGCGATAGCGCGCCCAGTGCCGGCACCACGGCCGCCGCAAACCCACCCGGCGCGCCGATGCTGGTCTTGAGGTTGTCGACCACCTTCTCGCTGAAGAATTTTCCGGCCGCCGCGGCCGTGATCGCGGCGTGGACGGACTCATCAGGCACATTGCCCGACAGCGTCAGTGTCGACGCCACCGGATCCTTGTTGACCTGGAGCACATAAGGCGGCGCCTTGAGGTCGTTGGCCGCGATCTTGAAATCTTCCGGCAGCTTTTTGAGGGCCGCAGCGATCGCTTCGCGGTCGCCGAGCTCCCGCGCCATGCCGGAGAGCGACACGCTAGAGTCGGAGATCGTGAACTTGCCGTCCTTGAGCTTGGCGATCTGGCCGAGCAGCAGCACCGCGGCCTCGTCGAAATGAGCCGGCGCGCCGCGCGCCAGCTTCATCTGGTCGGACACTTCGACGCCACCGAGCGCGCCGCGCGCCGCCTCCGTCAATTTGGCCTTGCTGGCAGGCAGCGGCGCGCTGCCGGCGAGCGTCACCCTGACCACATCGCGTTCCGCCGACCAGACGAAGGGCCTCGCTTCCGCCACCAGGCGGGTTTCATCATTGACCAGGCGCACCCCCGACACGGCGTCGACGGCGCGGACCGCGGCGCTGCGGGCAGCTTCCGAAAAGGCCTCTGCACCAAGCGTGACATCA
This sequence comes from Bradyrhizobium sp., assembly GCF_019244115.1. Lineage (GTDB taxonomy): Bacteria > Pseudomonadota > Alphaproteobacteria > Rhizobiales > Xanthobacteraceae > Bradyrhizobium. Next base: position 16,982 of record NZ_JAFATE010000152.1, on the reverse strand, counting down.
CGGCCGGCGACCGCGATCGTCGTCTTGTCGAGGACGGCGCCTTGGAGGGCGGCGGCGCTGCGGTCAGCTAGATCGGCTTCCAGTGGAGCAGTGGAGGTCCACGCGGCGAATGCCCAAAGGACGATCAAAGGGATCACGCCTGGCCACCATTTGCTGCTCCACTTGAAAAAACCGTCCATGCAACATCCTGCGGGTCTGGCGCCTGAGCGCTGGCGCCGGAAAAGAGAGAAAACAAACCCTTCGGTGGCTGTCAAACCGGAAATGGCCGCTCGATTCAAGAGCCGCTGCCGGCCGGGAATAACCGTTTGTTCAGCGATCCTTCGCTAACCTGCATTAACATTTCAACCGGCCGTTTACGTTCCAATGAAGCAATTTCGCAACACCGTCATCCGCGCCGGGCTGGAAGCGCTGTATTTCAGCGGGGCTCACATCCTCCTGCGTCCGATCCTGGCCGGCGTCGGCGCCATCTTCACCCTGCACCATGTCCGTCCGCGCGGTGACGCTGAATTCCAGCCGAACCGCCATCTCGAGGTCACCCCGCAATTCCTGCGCGCCACGCTCCAACATTGTCGCGCCCATGATGTCGACATCATCACCCTCGACGACATGCATCAGCGGCTGATCGAAGAAAATTTCTCACGCCGCTTCGCCTGCTTCACCTTCGACGACGGCTATCGCGACAATAGGGATTTTGCGCTTCCGGTGCTGCGCGAATTTGACGCGCCGTTCACCGTCTATGTCGCGAGCGATTTTGCCGAAGGCGAGGGCCGGCTGTGGTGGGTCGCGCTCGAGCGGGTGATCGCGGCCGCATCCTCGATCGAGGTCGTGATCGGCGGCGTACCGAGCCGGCTCGACGCCGCGACCGCGGTCGCCAAGCACGCCGCATATCACCACGTGCACGACCGGCTGCGTGGCCTGCCGGGCGCGCACGATGTGCGGCGTGAGGTTTCCAGCCTGTGCGCACGCCATGGCATCGACGAATCTGTCATCTCCTCGGAGCTGTGCCTGTCCTGGGACGAGTTGAAGCGGTTTGCCGACGATCCGCTGGTCGGAATCGGGGCGCACACGATCAGCCACTGCAACCTCGCCAAGCAGCCCGCGGAGACCGCCGCCTACGAACTGACGGAAAGCCGCAGCCGCATCGAAAATGTCCTGCAGCGCCGCGTGCTGCATCTCGCCTATCCCTACGGCGACCGGATCGCCGCCGGCGCGCGTGAGTTCGCGCTCGCCCGCGCCGCCGGCTACAAGACCGCGGTCACCACCCGCCCGGGCATGATCTTCCCGGAGAGCGCCGCGCACATGACCGCGCTGCCGCGCATCTCGCTCAACGGCAACTATCAGGACGAGCGTCTGCTGCCGGTGCTCACCTCGGGCGCGGCGACGGCGATGTGGAACGGCTTTCGCCGCGTCGACGCGGCTTAGTCTCCCCGCTATCATCCGGCCAAGAGAGGCGAGACCGCAAAGGCTCGTCATGCGCGGTTTTTGACCCGCGCATCCATCAGCTTCGAAGTAGTCCTTTTCAGGATCTGATGGATTGTCGGGTCAAGCGCGGCAATGACGATCGAAACGGCGTCTGAAGCGCAAAGCCTCGCTTGACTCGCGCTATCGACGGTCTCAACACCGATCAATCCAAGGGAGGCAACATGTTCGACAATCTGTTTTCACTTGAAGGCCGCGTTGCTCTGGTGACCGGAGGCTCGCGCGGCATCGGCAAGATGATCGCGGCCGGGTATCTCGCCTACGGCGCAGCCAAGGTCTACATCACCGCGCGCAAGGCCGGGCCCTGCGAGGCCACCGCCAAAGAGCTGACCGCTGCCCATGGCGGCGAATGCATCGCGCTGCCGATCGACATTTCGTCCATGGCCGGCGTGGAGATGCTTGCAGGCGAGCTCAGGAAGCACGAGCCAAAACTCGACATTCTCGTCAACAATGCGGGCGCGGCCTGGGGCGCCGAGTTCGACGAATTCCCGGAGAGCGGCTGGGACAAGGTGATGAACCTCAACCTGAAGACGCCGTTCTTCCTGACGAAAGCTCTCGCCACGCCGCTGCGGGCCGCAGCCTCGGCCGAGCGGCCGGCGAAGGTGATCAACATCGCCTCGATCGACGGCATCTTCGTCAATCCGATGGAGACCTATTCCTATGCTGCCAGCAAGTCGGGGCTCATCCATCTCACGCGGCGCATGGCCGCGAAGCTGATCAAGGATCATGTCGTCGTGACGGGCATCGCGCCGGGGCCCTTTGCCTCCGACATGAACCGCGCCGCGCGCGACCATGCCGACGAGGTCGCGACCCGCGTGCCGGCGGGACGCATCGGCGCGACCGAGGACATGGCGGGTGCGGCGATCTTTCTCGCCTCGCGCGCCGGCGACTATGTGGTCGGCGCCACCATCGCGGTCGACGGCGGCATCGTCTACGCCAATGCGGGGATCAAGGGCGAGGGGTGGGATCAGTGAGGCGACCATAGACGGTGCCAAGAACTCATTTGTCATGCCCCGGCTTGACCGGGGACATCCAGTACGCTGCGGCCTATCGGCTCACGCACTGCCGTCTCTGGGATGCTGGATCACCCGCTTTCGCGGGTGATGACAGACTGTGCGTGTGGCAGCGTCCGAACGACGCTGGCGAAGAGACTTACGTCTCGATCTTCACATATTCGAAATCGCCGGGGCGATTGTCGATGCCGACTTTGGGCGGCGCGATCCATGACGCGAACTCGCCCACTTCCGTGACCGGCTGCATCAGCGAGGCGATGTAGTCGCCATCTGCCGTTGACGGCAGCCACTCGCTGCTGCGCTTCTCCCAGGCCGCATCGTCGATCAGTTCGCCCTCGGGGGTTGCGTGAATGTCCTTGAATTCGCCGATGTCACGGTGGAAGGCGGTGTGCGGCAGCGCCAGCTTGTAGTCGTAGCCCGCGGTCGAGATCACCTTGTTCCAGCGCAGCATGCCCTTGGCGCAGTCCTGGGTGTAGTCGTCGCGCAGCCGCATGTTCAGCGCGGTCAGCGCCGGCTCGTCGACGCGCTTGATCTCACCGTCGACCAGCTTGAGCACAGGATAGGTGTCGTTCGCGAGCTTGTGGTCGTCCTGGATCTGGGTCTCGTGGTAACGGCCCTTGATGCCGGCGTTGTAGGCATTCGCCGCATTGGTCGAAACCTCCGAGCCGAACAGGTCGAGCGAGAGCGAGTAATGCAGGTTCAGCTTCTTCTGGATGGTCGGTAGGTCGATGACCCCCAGCGCGCGGACCTTGGCGATATCGTTCGGATCGTCGATGCCGGCCGCCTTCATCGCCTCGCAGGTCCGCTGCACGACGCGCCCGACCCCGGTCTCGCCGACGAACATGTGGTGCGCTTCCTCGGTCAGCATGAAGCGGCAGGTGCGCGACAAGGGATCGAAGCCCGACTGCGCCAGCGAATGCAGCTGCATCTTGCCGTCGCGGTCGGTGAAATAGGTGAACATGAAGAAGGACAGCCAGTCCGGCGTCTTCTCGTTGAACGCCCCGAGCATGCGCGGCGAGTCCGCATCGCCCGAGCGGCGGCGCAACAACTCATCGGCTTCCTCGCGGCCGTCACGGCCAAAATATTTCTGCAGCAGGTAGACCATCGCCCAGAGATGGCGGCCCTCCTCGACATTGACCTGGAACAGGTTGCGCATGTCGTACAGCGATGGCGCGGTCTTGCCGAGATGGCGCTGCTGCTCGACGGAGGCCGGCTCGGTGTCGCCCTGGATCACGATCAGGCGGCGCAGCATGGCGCGGTATTCGCCCGGCACTTCCTGCCAGGCCGGCTCGCCAAAGTGCTCGCCGAACGGCACGACGCGGTTTTCTTCCTGCGGCGCAAGAAGAATGCCCCAGCGGTAGTCGGGCATCTTCACATAGTCGAACTTGGCCCAGCCGCGCGGGTCCACGGAGTAAGCGGTGCGCAGATAGACCAGCGACTGCTGAAAACCGTCCGGGCCCATGTCGTGCCACCAGTCGATGTAGCCGGGGTGCCAGCCTTCCAGGGCCTTCAGCACCTGGCGATCCTCGGAGAGATTCACGTTGTTCGGAATCTTCGTCGAATAGTCGACGTTCATGATGTTCATGTTCATGGCGTGCTCCTCAAACTCGGGTCATGTCGAATTTCGGCCTCTCGCCGCTGCCGTACCGCCGCAAGGCGCCGTCCTCGCCGACCGCGTTGGGACGCTGGAAGATCCAGTTCTGCCAGGCGGTCAGCCGCGCAAAGATTTTCGATTCCATGGTCTCGGGGCCGGTGAAGCGGAGGTTCGCTTCCATGCCGGTCAGCGCATCCGGCGAGAAGCTGGCGCGCTCCTCCAAAAACACCCTGACCTCGTCATCCCAGTCGATGTCATCCAGCGCGAAGGTGACGAGTCCGAGCTCTTCGGCCGCCTCTGCCTCGAGGTTTTCGCCGATCTCTTCGCGCGCACGCTCGATATCGGACGGGTTCGCCTGGAAGCGCGCTTCGAGCCGCGTCAGCCCGTGGCTCATCGGATAGGGACCGAAATTCATCGCAGAGAGTTTTAGGGCTGGCGGCGAACGATTGTCGCCCCGGCGCGAGCCGATCAGCATGTAGGAACGGTCGGCGGCGAACACGAGTTCGGCGAGCGTACCGACGAAGCAGGAGCCAGGCTCGACCAGCGTCACCAGCGTGCGCGAGGTGACGTCGATGCGCTTCAACACCCGCTTCCAATAATGGCGGACCTCGTTAACCAGCCAGTGCGCCTTGTTGGCTTCGAGGAAGTCGTCGTGGCCAAGCACATTCGCAGGCTCGCCATGCGACTTGAACACCAGCATCGCGACGTCGAGCTCGTTCAGGCGCAGGTGCAGAATCGCATCGTCAAGCTCGCGTGCGACCCGCAGCGGCCAGAACGCCGCGCCTTGGGTCATCATGCCGTCGATGTCGGCGGGCGGGGCCGCGTCCGGCGCCTTGATCGATATGGTCGCGATGCGTGCTGGTCGATCGATATCGACGCTGACGTGGCTGTAACGCACGCTGTTCTCGTCGATGGTGCGTGTGAGCGGGGTGAGCGCAACGCCCGTGCCGTTGCCGTTGCCGTTGCGCTTTGAGGCGGCGGCGAATTCCTTGGCCCGCTCGGCGATCTTGCCTTCGAGCCTGCTGTTCGGCGCGATCTCGTCGACGAGGCGCCAGTTGACCGCACGCTTGCCCTTGACGCCCTCCTCGATGGTGCAGAACACATCGGCGTGGTCGCGGCGCACCTTGCGCTTGTCGACGACGCGCGTCAGTCCGCCGGTGCCGGGCAAGACCGCGAGCAGCGGCACTTCCGGCAGCGCGACGGCAGCCGCACCGTCGTCGGCCAAAATGATGTGATCAGCCGCAAGCGCCAGCTCATAGCCGCCGCCGGCCGCGGTGCCGTTGACCACGCAGATGAAGCGCTGGCCGGAATTCTCAGATGAGTCCTCGAGCCCGTTCCGGGTCTCGTTGGTGAACTTGCAGAAATTGACCTTGTGCGCGTGGGTCGAGCCGGCCAGCATGCGGATGTTGGCGCCGGCGCAGAACACGCGGTTCTTGCCCGAGCGCAACACCACGACCTTCACGGCCGGATGCTCGAAGCGCAGCCGCTGCACCGCGTCCGCAAGCTCGATGTCGACGCCGAGATCGTAGGAATTGAGCTTCAGCTGATAGCCTTCGAACAGGCCGGCGTTCTCGTCGACATCCATGGTCAGCGTCGCGACCGCGCCGTCGACCGCAAGCTTCCAGTGCCGGTAGCTCTGCGGATCGGTCTGGAAATCGATGAAGGTCGCGCCTCCCGCAAGCGCGCGCTGTTCCCCGGCCATGAGCCATCCTTGGTTTTCGGTTCGCTTGATATGAACAATAGTGCATGTTTTTCAGTGCGTCTAGTAAAAAACAGACAAACATGCACTTTGTTTCATATAAGTGATCGGCCGGAACTCAGGCCGCCCGTCCCGTCGGCTGGTCGCGCATGTCTATGACGGCGCCATAGAAATCCCGAAGAACGGTCAGCGTCGCCTCGGCGGCCTCGCGATGCGGTGAATGTCCGACGCCCGGCAGAATGGTCGCGTCGACCGGGCAGTAGCATTCTTCCTGCGCGATCTCGACCTGTCGCAGCGTACCGTACTGATCGTCCGCGCCCTGAATGATCGCGACGGGGACGCGGACATAGGCGAGATAGTCGGAAATGTCCCACGCGCGGAATTTTGGATCGAGCCAGGCCCCGTTCCAGCCGTAGAAGGCGTTGTCGACATCCCTGTGCCAGCGCGAAAGTTTCGCGCGAAACTCCGTCGTCTCGTACGCCGTCTTGATCTCGGCGATGGAGGCGACCGAAAGATCCTCGACGATGAAATGCGGCGCGAGCAGCGCGATCGCGCGCACACGATGATCGGCAATGCCGCCGGCATAGACAGCCGCGATCGAGCCGCCATCGGAATGGCCGAGCAGGACGCCGCGGCGAAAGCCGATCGCGTCGAGCAGTTTTGGCAGGACATCGAGCGCCTCGATCTGCATGTAGTTGAGCGGGCGCGGCAGTTTTGCCGGCGACGAGGCGCCATAGCCCGCGCGCGAATAGACGAACACGCCGGCACCGGTCGCCGCCTGCAGCCGATCCGGGAAATCGCCCCACAGCGCGGCCGAGCCGAGGCCCTCGTGCAGCATCACGATGGTCGGCGCTGCGTCCGGCGCGGGACCGATCATGCGGTATTCGAGTTGGGAGGAGCCTATGGTGAGAAAGCCGGAAGGGGAGATCGTCATGCTTGTGCTGTTTCCTTCGTCATGGCCGGGCTTGTCCCGGCCATCCACGTCTTGACGCCTTGAACGAAAGGCGTGGATGCCCGGCACAAGGCCGGGCATGACGACCCATTGGCGGGTTATTGATGCGCGCCCTCGCGCAGCTTGAAGCGCTGGATCTTGCCGGTCGCGGTCTTCGGCAGGCTGTCGACGACCTCGATCCAGCGCGGATATTTCCACGGTCCGATCTTCTGCTTGACGTGCTCCTTCAGCACCTCGTGCAGGTCGCCGGCATCGGCGCCCGCGCGCAGCACCACGAAGGCTTTTGGCTTCAGCAGCCCTTCCGGATCGGCCTCGGGCACGACCGCCGCTTCCAGCACGGTCGGATGAGTGATCAGCGCGCTCTCGACCTCGAACGGCGACACCCAGATGCCCGACACCTTGAACATGTCGTCGCTGCGGCCGCAGTAGGTGTAACGACCATCGGCATCGCGGGTGTATTTGTCACCAGTGCGGGTCCAGTAGCCCTCAAAAGTCGAACGGCTCTTGTTGCGCTGGTTCCAGTAGCCCTCGCCGGCCGAGGGCGCGTGCACCAGCATTTCGCCGACCTCCCCGTCGGCAACGTCGGCACCCGCCTCATTGACCAGCCGCACCCGATAGCCCGGCACCGGACGGCCCGATGAACCGTATTTGATGTCGCCGGGCGCATTCGACAGAAAAATGTGCAACAGTTCGGTCGAGCCGACACCATCGAGGATGTCGACGCCGAACCGCGCTTTCCACGCATTGCCGATCGATTCCGGCAACGCTTCACCGGCCGAGGTGCAGACGCGCAGGCGCTTGCCCGCGCCCTCGTTCGTCAGTTCATGCAGCATCGCCGCGAACAGAGTGGGCACGCCATAGAAAATGGTCGGGTTGTACCTGTTCAAGAGTTCGAACATGCGCGCCGGCGTCGGGCGCTCCGCATTGAGAACGGCGGTGGCGCCAACCGACATCGGAAAAGTCAGCGCGTTGCCGAGGCCGTAAGCGAAGAACAACTTTGCCGCCGACAGACAGACATCGTCCTCGCGGATGCCGAGTACCTGCTTGGCATAGGTCTCAGCGGTCGCGGCGAGGTTGCCATGCAGGTGCCGCACGCCCTTGGGCATGCCGGTCGAGCCCGACGAATAGAGCCAGAATGCCGGCTCGTCCTCATGGGTCGCCGCGGTGGCAAAGCTGTCGCTCTCCTTGACGATCTCATCCGACAGCAGCTTGTGTCCGAACGCATTCTTGCCGGACACCACGACATGTTCGAGATCGCTCATGCGCCCGACGATATCCTTCACGACAGGATAGAGCGCCTCGGAGACGACCAGCACGCGGGCGCGGCAGTCCGCAAGGATGTAGGCGTATTGCTCCGCCGTCAGCAGCGTGTTGAGCGGCACCGGGACGATCCCGGCGCGGATCGCGCCGAGAAAGACGACCGGAAAATCCGTTGTGTCGAGCATGATCAGCGCGACGCGCTCTTCACGGCGGACGCCGAGCCGCCGCAACAGGTTGGCCATGCGGCGCGACTGTCGCTGCAGCTCGCCATAGCTGAGCTCAGTGACCGTATCGGTGAAGGCGAGCTTATCGCCACGTCCCTCATCGACGTTGCGGTCGAGCAGCCAAGTCACCGCATTGTAGGAACCGGACGTCCCGCTCACACGCTTCTCCCTGTCGCCACGAATTATAGTTCATAGAAAGACCACCGGCAGCGCTTGCTGTCAATCCTTTCCGGCATTATGTTTCCGGAGAATGAGTGAAGCCAAGGACCCGGAATCGGATTTTCTCGAACAGCTCGGGCAGCGTGTCCGCACGCTGCGGTCTTTGCACGGCATGTCGCGCAAGGTGCTCGCGAAAGTGTCGGGCATTTCGGAGCGCTATATCGCCCAGCTCGAGAGCGGCAAGGGCAACGTCTCGATCGTGCTGCTCCGCCGCGTCTCCAACGCCATCGGCGCGCCGCTGGAAGATCTGATCCCGATCAACGATCCCGCACCCGACTGGCAGGTGATCCGCGATCTCCTGCGCAAGGCGTCACCCGGCCAGATCGCGCAGGCCAAGGAAATCCTGTCAAGCAGCAGCACATCGGCGCAGCGGCGGCCGGCTTTTGCCGGTATCGCGCTGATCGGCCTCCGCGGCGCGGGAAAATCCACGCTCGGAAAATTGCTTGCCAAGACCATCGGCTGGAATTTCGTCGAGCTGAACAAGGAGATCGAGCGGCAGAACGGGCTGTCGGTCTCAGAGATCATCAACCTTTACGGCCAGGAAGGCTTTCGCCGCATGGAGCAGGCCGCGCTCGCGCAGCTTTTGGCGCGCAAGGAGCTGATGGTGCTGGCGACCGGCGGTGGCATCGTTTCCGAGCCGCTCACCTTCGACCTGATCCTGAAATCCTTCTACACGATCTGGCTGAAGGCCGAGCCCGAGGAGCACATGGCGCGGGTGCGCCGCCAGGGCGACCTGCGGCCGATGGCGGATGATCGCTCCGCCATGGCCGAGCTGCGCAACATCCTGAAAAGCCGCGAGCCGCTTTATGCTCGCGCCAATGCCGTGGTCGACACCGCCGGACTGTCAGTGGAAGCCGCCGCGGCCCGCCTGAGCGAGGCGGTCGCGCCTGTCATCGAGAGCGAAGCGCGGATGTTCGCGCGCGGCTGAGGCAACGCCCGTTCGCGCGCACTCACTGTTCTGGGAGCCACGCGCGCTCCCGTTAACCTTCACAGTAGTTTAATACCGCCGATGTGGGCAGCACACCCTCCGCTTGTGTTAACACAGCGTTAAACGAGTGGAGGAGAGCATGGACGATCGGCGGCAGCTGTTCAGGAATCGCGTCTATTACGGCGGCGAGCTCGCCTTCAACGGACGGACTTCGACACTCACCTGCATCGTTCGCAACTTCAGCGCGCGCGGCGCCAAGATCGAGATCGAGGGCTCCGCCGTGCTTCCCGACAAGCTCGACTTCACCGTCGAACGCAAGGGGCTCTCCTGCCTCGCACGCCTGGTCTGGCGCAGCCCGGCCGAGGCCGGTCTCGTCTTTACCGACCCGCACGCGGCCGACGCCATCGTCCCCCTCGACTGGGCACGCAAGCTTGCCGCCAGCGAGCGAACCAACCGCCGTCTCCAATCGCGCATCGAACAGCTACGCGCGCAATATTAGAGGCGCACGTGCATTCGCTGGAAGAGACCGAAATCGTTGCCGCTTCGCCAGGCGAAGCGGCAGAGGCGCCGCAGGCTTTTGCCGACCCGACGCGGCGCATCTGGCCGCGGGTGCGCATCGCGCTGCTTGTGGTGTTCAGTCAATACCTGATCATCGCTCTCGGCGTCGGGCTGTCGCTCGCCGCCACCGTCCGCCATTATGTGACACCGCAGCTCCTCGCCACGTTCGAGGCCATCTCCAAGGCACTGAAGCATTAGCGGCGGGTCCAGCCCAACCCTACTGCGCCATAAGACCCTCATGGTGAGGAGCGCGCTCTTGCGCGCGTCTCGCGGACGATGCTTCGCATCGCTCGGAGAACCATGAGGCCCCGATGCGGATCTCCGGGCCTCATCCTTCGAGACGCTTGCTAAAGCAAGCTCCTCAGGATGAGGGGATACAGCCGCTTCTGACGCAGTAGTACTAACCCGAGCCGGCGGTGATGGCGCGGTCGTGCTCCTCCAGAATGGCCTTGAGCCGCTCCTTCACCTGCTGCGAGCCGGCGCCGGTCTTCTCGTCGATCTGCAGCCGGCGCAGCGAGTTCTGCGTCATCCTGTTGGCGATCCATTTGCGCTCGAAACCGAGCGTCGACTGCACGGTTGCGATCACTGTCACGACGAGCGACAGGATCGTCGCGACCGTTTTCGGATCGTCATTCCACACCTTGACGGCGGTCTGCGACATCACCGCCGCAGCCGCGCTGCACACGACGATGCAGATCGTTGAGCCGTGGTTGGCGAAGCTCCACAACCGCTTCCCCCTGCGGCTGCGCTTCAGCGCGGAATCCAGCGTCTTCGAGACGAACTGCGCGCTCTCGTCACTGCCTGCGCCGGCGACTGCCTGATCCGCCATCGTCGCCTGGTTACCCCGGAGAAGATCACGTGTCCCGCGGCTGGTGTCGGACATGGCAATTCCTTTTTTTCGCCTCTCAAAACGCGCATGACATTGATGCGGCTTCGTGGCGTATCCGCGACGGAAAGCCCTTGCCTGCGAGGGCAGGCCGGGTAACCTCGGTAGGCCGCCACCGCACTCGATGAGGCCTTTCGCCATGATGAGCCAGGAGCAGAACGATCTGATCACGCGCACGGGCGCGACAACCCCCTGCGGCAGGCTGATGCGGATGTACTGGCAGCCGGCGGCGCTGGTCGACGAACTCCTGGGCGAGCGGCCGGTGCGGCCGGTGCGGCTGCTCGGCGAAAATCTCGTGCTGTTTCGCGATGAGCAGGGCCGCTACGGCCTGATCGACCGTCACTGCGCCCATCGCGGCGCCGATCTCGCCTTCGGCCGGCTCGAACATGGCGGCCTGCGCTGCGCCTTCCACGGCTGGCTGTTCGACACCTCGGGCCAGTGCCTGGAAACGCCGGCCGAGCCCAGCGGTTCGCAGCTCTGCGCCAACATCCGGCAGCGCGCCTATCCCGTGGTCGAGCGGAGCGGCATTCTCTGGGCCTATCTCGGCGAGGGGCAGCCGCCGGCCTTTCCGGAGATCGACTGCTTCATCGCGCCGGGCAGCCACACCTTTGCGTTCAAGGGCCATATGGCCTGCAACTGGCTGCAGGCGCTCGAGGTCGGCATCGATCCGGCGCACGCCTCCTATCTGCATCGCTTCTTCGAGGACGAAGACACCTCGGCGGCCTACGGCCGGCAATTCCGCGCCGCCTCCGCCAGCAGCGAATTGCCGATGACAAAGATCCTTCGGGACTATGACCGGCCGATCATCAATGTCGAGCAGACCGAATATGGCCTGCGCCTGATCGCACTGCGCGAGATCGATGCGGAGCGCACGCATGTGCGCGTGACCAATCAGCTGTTTCCGCACGGCTTCGTCATCCCGATGAGCACGGAGATGACGATCACGCAGTGGCATGTGCCGGTCGACGACCAGAACTGCTACTGGTACGCAATATTCACCAGCTATTCGACGCAGGTCGACAAGAACAAGATGCGCGAGCAGCGGCTCGAGCTCTACGAACTGCCGGACTACATCTCGCGCAAGAACAAGGCGAACGATTACGGCTTTGATGCCGGCGAGCAGCGGACGTCGACCTATACCGGCATGGGCCATGATATCAATGTCCACGACCAGTGGGCGGTGGAATCGATGGGCCCCATCCAGGACCGCACCAAAGAGCATCTCGGCCAGAGCGACAAGGCGATCGTGCAATATCGCCGCCTGCTGCGGCAGGAGATCGAGAAAGTTGCGGGCGGCGAGGCGCCGATCCTGGTGCTCGATGAGAGCAACGCCAGGAGCATTCAGGGACCCGCGACCATGGACGGCATCGGCCCGACCCAGGGCTGGGAAACGTTCTGGATGGAGGTCGACGTGAAGCGCCGCCGCGGCGCGCCCTGGGCCGCCCCGGTGCCGAAGGACATCGCACCCCATGTGCGCCACCTGACGGCAGCGGAGTGATGGGGCTTTCTCGAAGCAGCCCAGCGGTGGAAGCTGTTCACCTCTCCCCGCTTGCGGGGAGAGGCATAGGCTGCCTCTGGCGGCCGTTCTTGAGAACGCCGAAGCAAGACTTCGGCTATGTCGCATCACTTGGATGCGATCCGGGTGCGGGGGACTCTCCGAGAGCTCAGGTCCTTGAGGGTCCCCCTCACCCCAGCCCTCTCCCCGCAAGCGGGGAGAGGGGGCGCACCTCCGATGTGGCGACACTTCAGCAACAACTCATCGTTCTGTAGCATTCAGATCCAGGGGATCCCGCATTGAGTTTCGTCGCGCGTCACGCGCTCTGGTCGGACGAGCAGAAAGAAGCGGCCCAGCGCATGCGCCGCCTCGCCGAGGAAAAGGGCCTCGAAGTCATCCGCTTCTCCTTTCCCGATCAGCACGGGATTTTGCGCGGCAAGACGCTCGTCGCGAGCGAGGCTTTGGCCTCGCTCGAAAGCGGCGTCACCATCACCACGACCATGCTCGCCAAGGACACCTCTCACCGCACGGTGTTTCCGGTGTTTACGCCGGGGGGCGGCTTTGGCATGAAGGAGATGGAGGGGGCGGCCGATGTCCTGATGGTGCCGGACCCGCTCACCTTCCGCATCCTGCCCTGGTCGCCGACCACCGGCTGGGTACTCTGCGACATCCATTTCAGTGACGGCGGGCCTGTTCCCTTCGCCACGCGGCAGCTACATCGCGCTGTCCTCGATTCTCTTGCCGAACGCGGCTACGACCATGTCGCGGGGCTCGAGGTCGAGTTTCACATCTTCAGGCTCGACGACGCCAGGATGGCACCCGGGGATGCCGGCCAGCCCGGCCAGCCGCCACAGGTCAGCCTGCTCTCGCACGGTTATCAATATCTGACCGAGCAGCGTTACGACCAGATGGAGCCGGCGCTGGAGATCATCCGGCGCGACATTCTCGCGCTCGGCCTGCCGCTCCGCTCGGTCGAGATCGAGTTCGGCCCGAGCCAGTGCGAATTCACCTTTCAGCCGCGCAGCGGGTTGGAGCCGGCCGACAACATGGTGCTGTTCCGATCGGCGGTGAAGCAGATCGCGCGCCGCCACGGCTATCACGCGACCTTCATGTGCCGGCCAAGGCTGCCGAACGTGTTCGCGAGCGGATGGCACCTGCACCAATCGCTGACGTCACGGACGAGCGGAGAAAACCTGTTCGTCACCAAGGATCCCGGCGAGATCCTGAGTGCGCTCGGACGCGGCTATCTCGCCGGTCTGCTGGCGCATGCCCGCGCCTTGGCGGTGTTCTCGACACCGACCATCAACGGCTACAAGCGCTACCGCTCCTATTCGCTGGCGCCCGACCGCGCGATCTGGGGACGGGACAATCGCGGCGTCATGATCCGCGTGCTCGGCGGCGCCGACGACCCCGCCACGCGGCTGGAGAACCGGATCGGCGAGCCCGCCGCCAATCCCTATCTGTACATGGCCTCGCAGATCCTTGCGGGACTTGACGGCGTCGATCGTAGTCTGGATCCAGGATCGTCGGCGGATACGCCCTATGAGGCGCAGGCGGACCTGCTGCCCAGGAGCCTGAGTGAGGCCATCGAGGCGCTGAGGGACGACGAATTCTTCCGCGAAAAACTTACCGCGCAATTCGTCGACTATTACGTCCACATCAAGAAGGCCGAGATCGAGCGCTTCCAGGCCGAAGTTTCCGACTGGGAGCACCGCGAATATTTCGAGATGTTTTGAGGCGACGTCAAGGAGCGCAGAACAAGCGGATGCCCGGCGCAAGGCCGGGCATGTCGCGTTCCGAAGGGGTCGATGAAACCTCGCTCAGCGACTGGCGCCGGCTGCGATGGCGGTGGCTTCCGCCGCAGCGCGCTGCATGTTGGAGGACATCTCGCAAGTCACCGTGCTCTGCTCTTCGACCGCAGCGGCTGTCGAGGTGACGTATTCGCTGACGTCCTGGATCGCCTTCTTGATCTCGCCCAGCGCGCCGACCACGTCCGAGGAGATGCCGTTGAGGCTGCCGATCTCGGTACCGATCTTGTCGGTGGCCTGCTTGGCCTGGTTGGCGAGGTTCTTCACCTCCGAGGCGACCACGGCAAATCCGCGACCGGCTTCGCCGGCGCGCGCCGATTCGATCGTCGCGTTGAGCGCAAGCAGGTTGATCTGCCCGGTGATATCGCCGATCATCTGCGCGATGCCGCTCATCGCCTGCGCGGCGTCGGAGAGCCGTTTGGCCTGCGAGTCGGCGGATGCGACGCGCTCGACCGCCCCGAGGGCGGTCTCTTTCGACTTCACCATCGCCTCGGAAATCTCCCGCACCGAGGCATTGAGCTCCTCGGCGCCGGCCGCGACGGTCTCCATCATGTTGCGCACCCGCTCATTGCCCATGCGCACCAGGACCTGTCTGGTGACGTCGGAGGCGTATTTCACCACCTTGAACGGCTTGCCGTTGAGATCGAGGATCGGATTGTAGGACGCCTGGATGTAGACCTCGCGACCGCCCTTGCCGATGCGCTTGTACTCGCCGGCCTGATATTCGCCGCGGTTGAGCTTGGCCCAGAACTCACGATAGGCCGCGCCGTCGCGTTCGGCGGGCTCGACGAACAGGCTGTGATGCTTGCCCTTGATCTCAGGCAGCGCATAGCCGAGCGCATGCAGGAAATTGTCGTTGGCCGTGATGATGGTGCCGTCGAGATTGAACTCGATCACGGCCTGCGACTTGCCGATCGCGGCAATCTGGCCCGCAAGATCTGCAGTCTTTAATTTCTGGGCGGTGATGTCGGTTGCGAACTTGACGACCTTGAACGGCTTGCGATTTTCATCGAGCACCGGGTTGTATGAAGCCAGAATCCAGATCTCCTTGCCGCCCTTGCCGATCCGCTTGTACTCGGCAGCGTCGTACTCACCGCGGTTGAGCTTGGCCCAAAACTCGCGATAGGCCATGCTGTCGCGCTCCGAGGGCTCCACAAACATGCCGTGATGCTTGCCCTCGATCTCGGGAAGCGAGTAGCCTACCGCCTTGAGGAAGTTTTCGTTGGCTGTGACGATGGTGCCGTCGAGATTGAACTCGATGACCGCCTGCGCACGGCTCACCGCCGCCGCTTGCGCCGCGAAATTCAGGTTTTGCAAACGCACAGAGGCGTCGGCCCATTCGACGACCGTTCCGGCGCGGCTCCCGTCGGCATTTTTCAGCGGCGTTGCGACGAGGTCGAAGCTCCACTTGCCGATCTTGATGGTGGCGCGGTGCACCGACTTGAGCGACTCCAACATGTGCCGCTGATGGCTCGGATCCTTGTGAAACACATCAATGTTGGTGCCGATCAGCCGGTCGACCTTGAACTGCGGCAGGTCCTTTTTGATGTCGGCCTCGGCCTGGCGCAGCAGCGCCATGACGGCCTCATTCACGTAGACTATGTTGAGCTTGTCGTCTGCCACCATGATGTTGGCGCTGACGGCCTTGGTCGCAAGCGCACTCAGTGCGCTGGCGGCATTCCTGTGGTGAAACATCGGTCTTCCTCGACTATGGCGTGGCTGCAAATCTGCTGCTTTTATGACCGATCGCACCCCAAGATATGGTTAAGGAAGTATTCCGTAGCACCACGGGAATTTGATCCAAAACAATGAAAACGGGCAGCCATCCACAACCAAGCCTCACCGAGATCCCGACCCGGCATTGAGCGGACGTGAATACCGGCAGCGCGCGCGTTGCGGCCGGCGGGCTGATTGCAGTTCAAATTCCGAGATAACGGTGCTGCAGGTCGGGCTCCGCCATCAACTGCTCCGAGGTGCCGCTCCACACCGTGCGGCCGCGCTCGATGATGAAATGCCGGTCGCAGATGCGGGCGAGATGCCCGACATTCTTGTCGATCACCAGGATCGACTGCCCGCGCGCCTTGAGCATCGACAGGCAGTTCCAGATCTCTTCCCGGATCAGCGGCGCCAGGCCTTCGGTTGCTTCATCCAGGATCAAGAGCCGCGGATTGGTCATCAGCGCGCGCCCGATCGCGAGCATCTGCTGCTCGCCGCCGGACAGCAGGTTGCCCATGTTGCCGCCGCGCTCGGCGAGCCGCGGGAACAGCGCATGAATTTTGTCGAGCGTCCAGGGGTCCGAGACGCCGAGCCGGTTGCCGCTCGCGGCGATAAGATTTTCCCGCACGGTCAGGTTCGGAAAGATCTGGCGTCCTTCCGGAACGAGACCGACGCCGAGTTGCGCGATGCGGTAGGAGGCGAGCCTGCGCACCTCCTGACCGACGAGGCGGATCGCGCCTGATCGCGCCGGCGTCAGCCCCATGATCGAGCGGATGGTGGTGGTCTTGCCCATGCCGTTGCGGCCCATCAGCGAGACCATCTCGCCGCGCCGGACCATTAGCGACAGGCCGAACAGCACCTGGCTCTGGCCATAGCAGGTCTCGATGCCGTCGACTTCGAGCAGGGCGTCAGCCGGATCAGCCATGCTGCGTCACCACGTGCTGGTCGCCGAGATAGGCGCGCTTGACCTCCTCGTTCTGACGGATCGCATCCGGCGCGCCGGAGGCGATGACGCGGCCATACACCAGCACGCTGATGCGGTCGGCGAGCGCGAACACCGCTTCCATGTCGTGTTCGACCAGGACGATGGACACCTCGCGCCGCAGCTCCTTGAGCAGCTTCACCATGCGCGCCGATTCGGTGACGCCAAG
>NZ_JAFATE010000124.1 GCF_019244115.1 Bradyrhizobium sp. | reverse complement strand
CCGTTCTGTCAGATCCGGCGCCTCGCCTATGATGGCGGCGAATGGCACTGCGCGTTGTCGCGCCAGCGCGAACTGCCCGACTGGCTCGACCAGGCAGTCGAGGCGTCGCACGCCGATCTGATCCTTGCGCTGCTTTGCGCATTCGTCGACGCCCAAGTCGTCGGCGAGCCACCGAGCCAGCCGAGCGTTCCCACACTTACGCGCAAGCTGAAGGTGCTTTACGATACAGTGTGCTGCGACGATTTCGCCTGAGCGATCCCCGAAAAAACGAGAGCCGTCGCATGACGCACCAAGGAATAAAGAAGTAGATGCCCGGCACAAGGCCGGGCATGACGAGTGATGGAGGCGAAGCGCTGCTCTCAGAAGCGGTAGTTCACGCCGACCGTGACCGCGTGGATTGTGTCCTTCAGCGTGAGGCCGCTCACGGTCACGCCGCGCGGATCGGTCAGCGTAAAACCGTGCGTGCCAAAATCGTAGTAGTTGTATTCGAGGGTCGTCGACCAGTGCGGCGCAAACATCCACTCCGCGCCGGCGCCGACCGTCCAGCCCGTCCGGGTCGTGGTCGCGCTGGGATCGACGGGACCGATGAGTGGCGGCGCGAAGGCTTCGTCGATCTTCTCATTGGTCCAGGCGGCACCGCCCCGCGCATAGAACAGCCAATTGTCGGCGCTGTAGCCTAGCCGCGCGGTGGCCGAGGCCAGGAAATCGTTGCGCACGGTGAATTGCGACGGAACCGTGGCGCCGGTCACAAGATTGGTGGCCGTGCCGGGGTTGCTGCTCTTCAGACTGCTGCCGGCTGCGCGGCCCTCGACCCCCACGACCCAGGCGGAAGCGAACTGGTAATCGCAGCCGATCTGTCCGCCACCGACGACCCCGGACGAACCGAAGGTGCTCGACGTTCCGAACGCGCTGTTGATCCGGTCGTCGGCGAACGCCCCTCCGACATGGCCGCCGATATAGCAGCCGGTCCAGCTGAACGCCGCGAGCAGCGGCGGCGCCTTCGCATACATTCGCGCCGGCAGATCAGCCGCCGCCGCATCAACGACCCCAACGATCGAAAGCAGCCCTGCTCCGATCAATGCAAAACGAACCATTTCAAACTCCACAAGCTACGCGACCAAATCGCGCCCAACTCGTGTCGGTGAAATGTGGCGACAAATTCGAACGAGCGGCGGAAAGGGGGCGGAGGTGGTATTTGTTTTCCCAGTGTTGCCGAACTGACGCAACCCGATGCAGCGCCTGGTTGCATATCTGATGTCAACAGCCTGATGCGGAAGCTCCGCGGCGCGGCATTCGCGTCGTGACTTGACAAAGGTCGCGCCTGTTCGCCAACTGCACGTCAAGATAGAGCGATCAATCGAGGGGCAGCATGCATCGCCGGCACCTGCGACACGCCTACGGACTCCTGCTGATTGTCGTTCTGCTCTGCGGCGTCGGCCAGTCGCGCGCCGCCGACACCGCGATATCAGACCATGTCCCCGGCACCGAATGGGAGCGCACATCGCCGGAGCAGGCCGGGTGGTCGGCCAGAACGCTGGCCGATGCGCAGGCCTGGTGGGCGACGATCGAGCCGACCGCGGCAGTCATGATCGTGCAGCATGGGCGCGTGGTCTGGGAATGGGGCGACACGGTCACCAAGTCCAACCTGCACTCGATCCGCAAGAGCCTTCTCAGCGCCCTGATCGGGATCGCGGCTGGCGAGCACAAGATCGACCTCAGTGCCACGATGGAGAGTCTCGGCATCGACGACAACGCGCCCGGCCTCACCGCCACGGAGAAGACCGCGACCGTCGGCGACCTGTTGAAGGCGCGCTCCGGCATCTATCATCCGGCGCTTTACGAGACGCCGGGCATGGCGCGCCTGCGTCCGCCGCGCGGCAGCCACCCGCCCGGCACGTTCTGGTACTACAACAACTGGGACTTCAACGCGCTCGGCAGTATCTACGAGCGCGCGACCGGCGAATGGATTTTCAACGCCTTCGCGCAGAAGATCGCCACGCCGATCGGGATGCAGGACTATCACGCGAGCGACGGAGAATATTTCAGAGGGCCGGCTTCGGAGCATCCGGCCTATCCGATCCGCATGAGCGCGCGCGACCTTGCGCGGTTCGCGCTGCTGTACCTTCACGATGGACGCTGGAACGATCGCCAGATCGTGCCTGCCGCCTGGGTTCGCGACTCGACCCGGGCCTATTCCGAGGCATTTCCGGGGGTCGGTCCGGGACTTGGCTACGGCTATCTGTGGTGGATCGGCTACATAAGCAACACCGGGGCGCCGGTCGTCAAGGTGCCCGAAGGGACCTATTCCGCCCAGGGCGCCGAGGGGCAATATGCCTTCGTCATTCCACCGCTCGATCTCGTCGTCGTACATCGCATCAACAGCGACGCGAGCATCGGCGACGGCCCCGGAGAGCGCAAGGCTGAGCCAAACGGCCGCCAGCTCGGGCGCCTGTTGTGGCTCATCCTCACCGCAGCCGGTGATGCGGATGCCGGGCCCGATGTCAGCCTGGCCCATGCGGATGGAAACCGCCTTTCCGGCGAGGCGTTGCGCACGGCCCTGTCAGGCGCGAGCCTCGAGGTCGGCGGGGAGATCAAGGGAGGCCCCTTCCATTGGCACCTCGATCCCGACGGCAAGCTGACAGTGCTGAACCAGGGTGAGAATGTGGTGCTCACGGGACGCTGGCGGATCGACGGTGACCGCTATTGCCGGAGCGTGGTCGGCGCCCGTCCACAGGACGCCTGTTTTACGGCGACGGCGAAGGACAACAGGATCGCGTTTTTCGATGCCGACGGCTTGATGGCGTTCGATACGATCGTCGAGCGCGCGAAGTAGAGCAAGGTCAGAAGTCCCATTTGTCGCCGAGGATCAGCGGCGCCTGCGGATAGCGCGTCAGATCGTGCTCGAGCGACGGCTCGCCGCCATCGCCGCGATGCGATGGCCGCGCGCGCTCGAGGTGACGCATCGTCGATGCCGCGATGTTGCGATAGATCGCCGTGATCGCGGCACCGAGATCGCCGACGCAGGTCATCGCCGAGCGGCGGTCGCCATGAAGATCGTCGCCGTGCAATTGGACGGTCATCATTGGCCAATCCCGTACAGCCCCCGGATGCGCCAACGCGCCGGACAATGCCCCAGAGTGGAATAGGAATTCGAGACGGGCGTCCGACCCGTCTCATAGGGATCGTATAAGACTCGGTGTTATTCCGCCGCGGTGCGCATCTCGGCGGGCTCGGCCCGGACTGCGCAGAACTTGAACTCCGGAATCTTGCCGAACGGATCGAGCGCCGGGTTGGTCAGGAGGTTCGCGGCGGCCTCTGCATAGCAGAACGGCATGAACACCATGTTCTCCGGCACGTCGCGGTCGCTGCGAACCTTGACCTCGACCGCGCCACGGCGGGTCTGCAGGCGGATGAAATCGCCGGGTGCAAGCTTCATGCGCCGCATGTCGTTGGGCGACATGAAGGCGACCGCTTCCGGCTCGATCTGGTCGAGCACGCTGGAGCGGCGGGTCATCGAGCCGGTGTGCCAATGCTCGAGCACGCGGCCGGTGGAGAGCACCATCGGATATTCGTCGTCCGGCAGTTCGTCCGGGGGAATGACGCGCGCCGGCACGATCTTGCCGCGCCCGCTCTCGGTCGGAAAGCCCGTGGTGAAGATGATCTCATTGCCCGGCTTGTCGGGATCATCGACTGGATAGGTCACCGCGCCTTCGCGCACCAGCCGATCCCAGGTGATGTTCTTCAGCGACGGCATCAGTTCGGCCATCTCGGTGAACACGTCGGCGGGCCCCACATAATTCCACGGCAGCCCCATGCGTCTGCCGATCTCCTGGATGATCCAGAGATCCTGCCGCGCATCGCCGGGCGGTTTGATCACCTCGCGCGCCAGCTGCACGCGGCGGTCGGTGTTGGTGAAGGTGCCGGACTTTTCGGCAAAGGCGGATGCCGGCAGGATGACGTCGGCATGGAACGCGGTCTCGGTGACGAACAGGTCCTGCACCACGAGATGGTCCAGCTTGGCCAGCGCCTCGCGCGCATGCTGCAAATCGGGGTCCGACATGGCAGGATTTTCGCCCTCGATATACATGCCAAAGATTTCTCCGGCATGGATCGCATTCATGATCTCGACCACAGTGAGGCCGCGCACCGGATCGAGATCCTGCTGCCAGACCTTTTCAAATTCACCGCGCAGGTCGTCGCGCCCGACCGGCTGGTAGTCTGGCAGGAACATCGGGATCAGGCCGGCGTCGGAGGCGCCCTGCACGTTGTTCTGGCCGCGCAGCGGATGCAAGCCGGTGCCGGGACGGCCGACCTGGCCGGTGATCAGCGCGAGCGCAATCAGGCAGCGCGCATTGTCGGTGCCATGCACATGCTGGCTGATGCCCATGCCCCAGAAGATGATCGAGGATTTGGCGCGCGCATACATGCGGGCGACTTCGCGCAGCGTTTCGGCCGGAATGCCGCAGATCGGCGCCATCCTCTCCGGCGAAAACTCCTTGATCTTGGCCTTCAGGTCCTCGTACCCCTCGGTGTAGCCCGCGATGTACTGCTCGTCGGTCAGCCCCTCGGTGATGATCGTGTTGATCATCGCGTTCAGCATCGCGACGTCGCTGCCCGGCTTGAACGCGAGATGTTTTGTGGCATGGCGCGACAGCGCCTGCCGCCGCGGATCCATCACGATCAGCTTGGCGCCGCGCTGAGCCGCGTTCTTGATGAAGGTCGCCGCGACCGGATGGTTCACGGTCGGATTGGCGCCGATCACGATGATGACCTCGGCATCGGCAGCCGCCGCGAACGGCGCCGACACCGCGCCCGAGGCGAGGCCCTCGAACAGCGCGGCCACCGAGGAAGCATGGCAAAGCCGGGTGCAGTGGTCGACATTGTTGGAGCCGAAACCGGTGCGCACCAGTTTTTGGAACAGATAGGCCTCCTCGTTGGAGCCCTTGGCCGAGCCGAAGCCCGCCAGCGCCTTGACGCCCTTCTCCTCGCGGATCTTCAAGAGCCCCTTGGCCGCGATATCGAGTGCCTCCTCCCAGGAGGCTTCGCGGAAATGGGTGTAGGGATTGGCCGGATCGACCTGGTCGTTGGCGTCCTTGGGAACGTTCGGCAGCCGCACCAGCGGCTTTGTCAGGCGGTTCGGGTGATGGATGTAGTCGAAGCCGAAGCGGCCCTTGACGCAGAGCCGGTTGTGATTGGCCGGGCCGTCGCGGCCTTCGGCATAGATCACCTTCTCGTCCTTGACCTGATAGGTGACCTGGCAGCCGACGCCGCAATAGGGGCAGAGCGAGTCCACCTTGCGGTCGGCATAGGTGACGCGGGTCTGCTTGTCGTCGAGCATGACAGCCGGCATCAGCGCGCCGGTCGGACAGGCCTGCACGCATTCGCCGCAGGCGACGCAGGTCGATTCCCCCATCGGGTCGTCGAAGTCGAACACGATCTTTGAATCGTGATTACGATAAGCCATGCCGATGACGTCATTGACCTGAACCTCGCGGCAGGCGCGCACGCACAGGCCGCACTGAATGCAGGCGTCGAGATTGACGCGCATCGCGGGATGGCTGACGTCCGCCGTCCAGCGCTCGGCCGCCGGAAAACGGCTCTCGGTGACGCCCGTCTTCTCGGCCCAGTGCCAGAACTTCGAATCCGGATCGTGCGAGGTGTCCCGCGCCGGCTGGTCGGCCACCAGCAGCTCCATCACCATCTTTTGCGCTGTGGTCGCCCGCGCGCTGGCGCTCTTCACCTTCATGCCGACGCTGGGCGTGCGCTTGCAGGAGGCGGCGAGCACGCGCTCGCCCTCGATCTCGACCATGCAGGCACGGCAATTGCCGTCAGGGCGATAGTCCGGAGCCGGCGAATAGCACAGATGCGGGATCTCCGTCCCTTGCCGCTTGGCGACCTGCCAGATGGTCTCGCCGGGCCTGGCTTCGACCATCTTGCCGTCGAGTTCGAACTGGATCTTTGTCATTCCGCAGCGTCCT
>NZ_JAFATE010000075.1 GCF_019244115.1 Bradyrhizobium sp. | reverse complement strand
CCCGGTGCAGCACGCGCGAGGCGCGCGCATAGGCCTCGCGGTCGGCTTCGACCGCCTCGCACGACGGCAGCCGGATCACGGTGGCGCCGGGCCGCCGCGCCGCGCCCTCGTCGGCCGAATCGAGATCGTCGGCGTGCAGCTCCGTGCAATCTGCCGGCACACGGCGGAACAGCGCGGTGCCGCGCACGGAATCAATGTCGCGCGGCGCTTCGCCGGCGGCGAGCCGGTGCGCCACCTCGACCACGGCGCGTTCGGCGTTGCCATAAAGCAAAAGATCAGCCTTGGCGTCGGCCAGCACCGAGCGGCGCACCTTGTCGGACCAGTAGTCGAAATGCGCGATGCGGCGCAGCGACGCCTCGATGCCGCCGAGCACGATCGGCACATCCTTGAACGCCTCGCGGCAGCGCTGCGCGTAGACGATGGTGCAGCGGTCCGGCCGCTTGCCGCCTTCGCCGCCCGGCGTGTAGGCGTCGTCATGGCGCAGCCGGCGGTCCGCCGTGTAGCGGTTGACCATGGAGTCCATGTTGCCGCCGGTGACGCCGAAGAACAGCCGCGGCCTGCCCAGCGCCTTGAACGGCTCGGCCGACTGCCAGTCGGGCTGCGCGATGATGCCGACCCGAAAACCCTGCGCCTCCAGCAGCCGGCCGATGATCGCCATGCCAAAACTTGGATGGTCGACATAGGCATCGCCGGTCACCAGCACGATGTCGCAGGTGTCCCAGCCGAGCGCGGTCATCTCGGCGCGGCTCATCGGCAAAAACGGCGCCGGCCTGCCGGGATGCGCCCGGTGGCGGGGCCATGACATCAGGGTTGTTGCAATGTGGACAGGAGTTTCCATGACATGAAGGCATAAGACTCCGGGCCGGCAAATTCAACCGATGGGACATACCGCCCGGCGCGGCCGGGTATCGCGTTCCCATCGCTAGGAGCTGGGCTCAATCAGGTCCCAGCGGTTGCCGCAGAGATCCTCGAACACCGCGACAATGCCATAGGCTTCATGGCGCGGCGGCTCGACAAACTGCACGCCGGCCGCGGTCATGCGCGCGTGATCGCGCGCGAAATCGTCCGTTTCCAGGAACAGGAAGACCCGCCCTCCGGTCTGGTTGCCGATGCGTGCCGCTTGAGCCGAACCATCCGCCCGCGCCCAATAGCAGGCCGCAGCCGGTGCCGCCCCGCGGACGCACTACCACCCAGCGCTTGCCGCCGCCGCGCGGCGCATCTTCGCAGAGCTCGAAATTCAAAGGGCCGGTGAAGAAGGCGATCGCTTCGTCGTAGTCCGCGACCACGAGGCTGACGAGAGACAGATGCTGATTCATCGCCCGACCAAGCGAATTGCGACAAGTTGGCTGGGGGAGCAATAACATTATATCGGCTGAGCGAGCAGCCAATTGTCCGAGAGCCTGCCATGTTTCACGGAAATCCACTCGATTATCGGCACGCGGGACGTCGGACGGGCGATCGCGTTCTATGCAAGCCATGACGTAGGATGGATTGAGCGTCAGCGAAACCCGTCATCGCGCCATTTGCTCGATCAAGGATAAGTTTCGCAAGAGCTCAACCCATCCTACGCCTTACTCGATCGCGTCAAGGACCACCTGCACCGATCAGCGACGCCGTTGAAAGCAAGGAGAACGAAATGAAAGCCTTCAATCCATTCGCAATCGCCGCTCTCATTGCCTGCCTGATCGCCCCGGGCAGCGGACGCGCCCAATCAGCCCCACCGCCCGTGCCAACCACGCGCATCCTCGCCATTGGCACCGTCAATCCCGGCGTCGATCCGGCGGCCGTGCGCGCCATTCTGCCCACGGAGGTTCGCGAGACCGTAAAACTTTATCTGGATGGCAAGATCGACCAATGGTTCTCGCTTCAGGGCCGCAGCGGCGTTGCTTTCATCTTGAACGTCACCGACACCGCGGCTGCTCGCGACATGCTCGAAAAACTGCCTCTGGGCCAGGCGCACCTGATGAGCTTTGAGCTCATTCCTCTTGGGCCGCTCAATCCGCTGCGGCTGTTGCAGGGAATGACCACCGGCTCGCCCTGAGCAAGCCTGGCCCGGATCAGCGGTTACGGCCGTTGAAACTCGCCATTCAATATTTGGGGTAGTACGTAGTATGAGGTTAGGCAGCGAAACCCATCATCGCGTCATTTGCTCGATCAACGATGGGTTTCGCAAGTGCTCAACCCATTCTACGCCTTACTGCCCGACGGGCAAGTCGTACGCGTCATGCGCAAATTGCCCGTCGTGTCGCAAAGTTGTTTCCGATTTTCGAAATCCAGCTTGACATTTCTCCGAATCAGAAGCATTATCCGCGCCGTCCCGCCTCGTTTGAAGAGGGCGTTATGGCCGATCGTCACCGAACGTGGGCGCGGGATGCGATGGACGCTTTGGCGTCGCGCGTGCCTTGTGCACGGACGAACGACGCCCGGACGGACGTAAAATCGTGTGGTCCTGGCCTCCCGACGCTGAGGCCAAGTCTTGCGCATGATGATGCGCGAGGCGATGGGAGCAAGAAAGCCCGGTTCCCAGGGAGAGCGCGATATAAGCGTTAAAACCGTCGTGCAGGGAATGCCGGGATGACTTGGCTGAACCTGTGGTGACTGCCGCCTGCTTTTTGTTTTGCAGGCGGGCCATGGGGGCGGCCAGCTCCCGGCATTCCCTGCGCCCTCTTCGCTATCGGGGGCGGCACAAGCGATAAACCCGGGCGCGATTTTGCGTCGCGGGAACGCGGCCGCTCGTGCCGGCAGTTCTTTGAAATCTTGAAGCCGCACATGTTGGGCGTCTCGCGAATCGTCGAGGCGCGAGGGGGTCGTATCGAGCCGGAAGCACTCTTTGCGACCTGTCGCGCAGCTTTCGGATGACGCGATCATACGTGCGCATTGGGCCGATTCTTGAGAGCCCTTTTGAACTTTTCAAGGAGGTATCCGACAAAAAACATTGGCAGGGCGGCGAGCCCTCGCCGCTTGTGCCAAACGGCGCCGGCTCACATCTGCGTTCCGCAATTTGCGCTGCTGTCCGGGGCTCACCCGGCCGCCCAGTTGCGACAGTGGAGATTAACTATGGACCTCAATGGTTTCAACGGCGCTGGACTTTTGCAGCCGGCGCTTTGGGCCGTGGCAGTCGGCGCGCTCGTGATCCTGGTGCGCGTTTCGAACGTCTTTCGCTACATCCCCAACAACCAGGTCGGCATCGTCGAAAAGCTGTGGGCGATGAAGGGATCGGTCGGCGGCGGCTTCATCGCGCTGAACGGCGAAGCAGGTTATGAGCCCGAAGTGCTGCGCGGCGGCCTTCACCTGCTGTTTCCCTTCATGTACCGGATCCACAAATCGGACCTGGTCACGGTCGGGCAGGGCAAGATCGCCTATGTGTTCGCGCGCGACGGCGCGCCGCTCGGTGCCTCGCAGGTGCTGGGCGCCAACGACAGCGAGGACAATTCCGACTTCCAGGACGCGCGGCGGTTTCTGCTGGGCGGCGGGCAGAAGGGCCCGCAGCGGAAGATTTTGCGCGAGGGCACCTATGCGATCAACACCACCCAGTTCGCCGTGATAACGGACGACCGGGTCTATGGTCATGCGCTGAGCGGACAGGAACAGACCGTGCTCGAAGGCATGCAGCTGACCATCGCCGAGCGCTGGGGTTTTACGCCGGTCGTGCTCGCGGCCGATCACGACCTCGTCGGCATCGTCACCGTGCATGACGGTCCGTCGCTGCCGCCTGGCGAAATCATCGCGCCCGAAATCGGCACCGAGCTGTGCGAGGCCGAAACCTTTCACAACAATTTCCAGGAGCCCGAAAAATTCCTCCGAGGCGGCGGCTATCGCGGACGCCAGCTGCAGGTCATCGTCGAGGGCACCTGGTACATCAACCGTCTGTTCGCCACCGTCGAGGCCGTGCCGAAGACGGTGATCCCGGTCGGCAATGTCGGCGTCGTCATCTTCTATACCGGGCCGCAAACCGACGACGTCTCGGGCGAGCAGTATCGGCACGGCGAACTTGTCGTCAACGGTAGCCGCGGCGTCTGGAAGGATCCGCTGCTGCCGGGCAAGTACGCCTTCAATACCTATGCGGGCAAGATTGAGATCATCCCGACCGTCAACTTCATCCTGAAATGGGTGCGCGGCGAGGTCGGGGCGATGAAGCTCGACGAGAACCTCTCGGAAATCTCGCTGATCACCAAGGACGCGTTCGAGCCGACGCTGCCGCTCTCGGTCGTCATGCATATCGACTACAAGAAGGCGCCGATGATCATCCAGCGTTTTGGCGACGTGAAAAAGCTGGTCGAGCAGACGCTCGATCCGATGGTCTCTGCCTTCTTCAAGAACATCGCGCAGAAGATGACGCTGATCGAGCTGTTGCAGAACCGCGCCGCGATCCAGCAGGAATCGGCCAGCGAGATGAAGGAGAAGTTTGCCAGCTATTCGCTCGATTTGCAGGAGGTGCTGATCGGCACGCCGCGCGCTCCGGCCGGCGACCATACCATCGAGGACATCCTGATCCAGCTGCGCTCGCGCCAGGTCGCGCGCGAGCAGATCGAGACCTACAAGGAGCAGGAGCGGGCCGCGGTCCAGGAGCGCGCGCTCAACGAGGCCAAGGCGACGGCGGCGGCGCAGACCGCGCTGACGCAGTCGCTCATCCAGATCAAGGTGAACGAGAACGAGGGCGCCGCCGCGCTGGCGCGCGCGCAGAAGGATGCGGAGACCCGCAAGGTGACGGCCGCGGCGGTCGGCGAGCAGTCGCGGCTCGAGGGTCAGGGCGAGGCCGACCGGGTGCTCGCGGTCGGCGCCGCGAACGCGCAGGCCACAAAGCTGTCGGTCGATGCCTACGGCGGCCCCGAATTCCGCCTGGCCGAGCAGAATTTTGCGAAATTCGCCGACGCCCTGACGCGGATCAATCAGCCGCTGGTGCCGCAATTCCTGATGTCCGGCGCACAGGGGCAGGAGGGCGGCAATGCCGGCCTGATCCCGACCGCAATGCTGAGCTCGATGTTCGGCCGGATGATGCCGGACGCCCTGGCGAAGCTGAAGGACGAGGCGCCGCGGACCGGACATAGGGTCAATGGTCAATGAGTCGTAGCGACGGGGGCGCCTTCTGGACGGTGTTGGTGACGCCGCTTTTTAGAGGTGCTCCCGAAGTAATCTGTTTCGGAGCATTAAATGTTCAGGGAAACCCACCCGATCATCGGTACACGGGACGTCGAACGGGCTATCGCGTTCTATACGAGCCAGCTCGGCTTCACGCTGGCCTTCAAGGACAACAGCGAGCAGCCGAACTATGTCGGATTTCGCCGCGACGCCGTCGAACTCCACATGCAGTTCCAGTTCGAACATGAGATGGGCACCATCCGCCTGCGCTTGCTGGTGGAGGATCCAGACGCGCTTTTCGACGAGTACCGGCAACGAGGTGTCACATGCTCGCCGAGCGGCATTCGCGATACGCCGTGGCGAACGCGCGAGTTCGCCCTCTATGACCTGGACCGCAACGCGCTCACCTTCTATCGGCGTCTGACCAATGCAGCGAAAGCGCGGCAAACCTGAACTCGTCATGGTCCACAAGACGCCATCACCGCTGCCGCACGCGAACCGACACGCCCATCGCGTCGAGCAGGCGGAACATCTGATCGTCGCTGATCCTAAGACCCGCGAAGTCGGCGAGCGTCGTCAGATTCAATCCGCTCACCTCGGCGCCGGCAAGCTCCGCGCCGCTGAGCTTTGCACCATTGAGGATGGCCTGGAACAGGTCGCAATCGGAAAGGTCTGCATCGGTCAGGTCGGCACCGGACAGATCGGCTTCGCGAAGCCGGCTGCCGGCAAGCGTGCAAGCGGGCAATTTCGCCTCGGAGAGGTCGACAAAATCCATCTTGCAGGCGTGAAAGTTCGCCCGTGTCTCGATCTTTTTGCGGCTCAGCGCGCGACTGAAATCGACCTTGGTGAATTTAGCGCCAGTGAGGTTGCAGTCGCGCATCTCGACGGAAAAAAGCTCGGTTCGGTCGAACACGGCGAGCCGCAGGTCGCAGGCGATGAACGCAGCGCGTTGCAGGTTGCTGAAGGCAAAGCTGCAGCCCTTGCCGTCTTCACCGGTAAGGCTGCAATCCTCGAAGCGAACGTCCGCCAATTCAGCATGCGAGAAGCGGCAGGACACGAACCGGCAATTTGCAAAGCGCGCGTCATTGAGGCCGGGATTGGAGAACTGGATTCGCTCGAAGACGCAGTCCGCGAACGATGCGCCCTGGCCATCCAGTTCCGGCCATCGATCATCGATCATCCGCAATGCCCGGACAGGCTTGCCGGCGCGGATTTCTTTGGCGAGCGCGTCGATCGTCATCTAGGCCCCTGGAGAGAGATCGAGTGGTTCATCCGGAGCATACTCGCCTCGAACCCGATGGTGGGGCAAGACCTTTGCTCCGTGTTGCCAGCCAGCGGCATTCGGTGTCGGACTTCGTTGCGGTTGTATGCCCGAACCAAGCGGTTCGCACGCGGCCTTGCCCGCGCCGTCTTTGCAGTCGAGGGGTGACATGCGCAACATTCGGACGCGAGGTCGCGCAGCCGTCATGCGGTCGCGGTTCGACCGCGATGAGATCTTCGGGCAATCCTGCGTTGAGCTTGCGGCGGTCGGTGCAAACCGGAATGATCCGAGCACTTACCCGGTGGGCCCCAGGGATCGCGGTCCTGCGCCGGCTTACCGGTTTCTTGGAGACGGATATGTCGACGCTCGCCCCGCTTGGCGCATGCCTGGAATGGAATCAGGGTCTGATCTGGCTGAACGCCGTGTCCGACGCCATAGCGGCCTGTGCCTTCCTGACGACGGCCTTCGTTTTGGGGCTTTTCGCATGGCGTCGGCGCCGCGATCTCATCCCGATGTTTCGCATCGTATTTCCGGTCTTTGCGCTCTTCGTCGCCCTTGCCGGAATGACCCACCTCGAACAGATCGTCACCTGGTGGGTGCCGGTCTATTCCCTCGAAGCCGTGACGAAAGCTGTTCTGGCGCTGATCTCGCTCGCCATCACGGCGATCATGGTGCTGATGTTGCCAAAACTCCTGGTGATGCCGACACGCGTCCAGCTTCAGCAGGCCTATGCGGCGCTCGAGGAGGAGGTCAGGCAGCGCCAGAAGGCCGAGGCGATGGTCAAGCGCTTCCAGGAGATCGAGGCCAACGAGGCCCAGGTCCGCCAGGCGCAGAAGATGGAGGCGGTCGGCCAGCTCACCGGTGGGGTCGCCCATGACTTCAACAACATCCTGACCGTGATCACCGGATCGATCGAGATCGTCGGCGAGGCCGTCAGGCATGATCCGCTGCTCAGCCAGATCACCGACATGATCCGCGCTGCAGCCGCGCGCGGCGCCGATCTCACCCAGCATCTGCTGGCGTTCGCGCGCCGGCAACCGCTGCAGCCCCGTGCGACCGACGTCAATGGTATGGTGATCGACGCGGCACGCCTGTTGCGGCCGACGCTCGGTGAACATGTCGAAATCGAATCGATGCTGGCGCATGATTGCGCGCCCGCTTTGATCGATCCGAGCCAGCTCTCGACCGCGATCCTGAACCTCGCCTTGAATGCGCGGGACGCCATGCCGGACGGCGGCAAGCTGACGCTGGAAACCAAGAACGTCGTGCTGGACGACAATTACGCCGCGATGAACAGCGAGGTGAAGGCCGGCAATTACGTCATGATCGCGGTCAGCGACACGGGACAGGGCATCCCGCAAAGCCTGCTCGACAAGGTGTTCGAGCCGTTCTTCACCACCAAGGGCATCGGCAAGGGATCGGGGCTCGGCCTGTCGATGGTCTACGGCTTCGTCAAGCAGTCGAACGGGCACATCAAGATCTACAGCGAGGAAGGCCACGGCACCACGGTCAAGCTCTATCTGCCGCAGGCCGCCGGCGTGCCCGAGGGGCTGGCCACCGAAACCAGCATCGCCGCCGGCGACCACGGCGACGAATCCATCCTGATCGTCGAGGACGACGCGCTGGTCCGCGACTATGTGGTCACGCAGATCAGCCGGTTCGGCTATCACACGCTGGCCGCCAGCAACGCCGCCGAGGGGCTCAAGATCATCAACGGTCCGGAACGCATCGATCTGTTGTTCACCGACGTGATCATTCCCGGCGGCATGAACGGCCGCCAGCTCGCGATCGAAGCGCAAAAACGTCGCCCGGGGCTCAAGGTGCTCTACACGTCGGGCTATACCGAAAACGCCATCGTGCATCATGGCCGGCTCGACGCCGGCGTGCTGCTGCTGGCGAAACCCTATGTCTCCTCGGAGCTTGCGCGGATGATCCGGGCCGCCTTGGGGCGTGAATGAATCCCGCCGGGGTCAAGCGGCGAGACCGCGCAGCGACACGCATCGGTGCCCATGATCCGCATCGACGGATCATTTTATGGCGTACGCAGGGTGAACTGAAACAAGGCGCCGCGTGGCTCATTCGCGCCGGCGGAAAGCCGGCCGCCATGCGCCCGGATGATCGTATCGCAGATCGCCAGCCCCATGCCGATGCCCTCCGGCTTGGTGGTGATGAAGGGCTGGAACAGCTGGCTGGCCATTGCCGGATCAAGCCCCGGACCGTTGTCGCGCACGGCGACGACGATCGCGTTCGCGGCATCCGTCGAGGTGCTGATTGCGAGCTTCCGCGTTCCCGCCTCGAGGCCGCTCATCGCTTCCACTGCGTTGAGGATGAGGTTGAGGACGACCTGCTGCAGCTGGACGCGATTGCCGTCGACGCGCGGCAGAGCGGCGGCAAGCTCGGTCTGCAGCGAAATGCCATGTTTGAGCAGCTCGCTCTTGGTGATGGTCAGGACGTCCAGGATGGCTTTGTTGACATCGACGCTCTCTTTCGGTGCCGGGCTCTTCTTGATCAGGGCGCGGATCCAGTTGATGACCTCGCCGGCGCGTTCGGCATCGCTGAGAATGGCATCCAGCGTCCGTCGCACCGCCGGGACGTCGGGTGGCCGCGAGTCGAGCCAGCCCAGCGCCGCCTCGGCATTGAGCAGCATCGCCATGATCGGCTGGCTGACTTCGTGGGCGATCGAGGCGGCGACCTGTCCCATGGCGGCGGCGCGATTGGCGTGGGCCAGTTCCGCCTGAACCTCGCGGATGGTCTCGGCGGCCCGCTTGCGTTCGGTGATGTCGCGGGCGAGCGAAATGACCAGCCGCCGGCTGCCCTGGCAAAACTCCCGCATCCGGACCTCGACCGGAAACACGGCGCCGTCCTTGCGGCGATAGCGGCTCTCCAGCGACGCGACGCCGCCCGCACTGAGCTGTTCGCGCCTTCGCTGCCAGGTCATTGCATCCATCTCGAGATCGAACAGCAGCGCCGTCTTGCCGATCAGTTCGTCGCGGCTATAGCCGAGGCTCTCGCAGGCATTGCGGTTGACATCGAGAACGTCGCCCTGTTCGTCGTGCAGCACGAAGCAGTCGGTGGCGTGGTCGACGAAGGTGCGAAAGCGCGCCTCGCTTTCCCTGAGCGCCTCGTCGGACCGCTTGCGCTCCGTGACGTGGCGGCCGACCCCGCGGTAGCCGATGAACTGTCCGGTCTGGTCGAAGACGGGCAGTCCGGAGACGGACACATAGCGCTTGCCGCCGTCCGGGGTCGGCCGCGCGAGTTCGAAGTCGCGGAATGGCAGATGCGCATCGAGCGTTTCCCGATGTCTGCGCCAGGCTTCTTCATCGGGCTCGAGATACGGCACTTCCCAGCGCCTCTTGCCGAGTTCGGAGACGGGCTGTTCGGCGAGCGCGTCGGCGAATTCCTGCCGAATGAAGCGATGCTGCGCGTCGGTTTCCCAGTACACGTCGAAAGAGAACTGCACCAGCGTGCGGAATCGCTCTTCGCTCTCGCGCAGCGCCTCGATGATCTCAGACGGATGAGCCGGATGCTGCATGGTCGACCCTGGTGCGCAACAGCAATAGATTCACGCGACACTGCGACGAGCGCAGCCCCGTCGAGCGTCCCGATGGGTCAGTTGGCGCCAGCAGTCGTGAACAACGGGTCAACTCGCCTCCCACCGCGAACGATCGCCAGGAGTGTCTCGCCGACACTCTCGCGTCTGCGAGATCTTCCGGATCATCCAGCCATACTCTGCACGGCCGACCGATGCAACCACGCCATGGCGGCGGCGCAACCGCTCGCCGGCGCTATCCTCGGAGTTCTTTCAGCGCGAGGCTGCAGATTTCGGCCGGATCTCGCAGACCGGTCCTGCCGATCGCAATGATCCGTTTGGCCACCACCTTTGTCACGAGGTCGTTGCGCTCGAACAATCCGAGGGCCTGCAGGAACTCCTCGAAGGCAAGGTTCAGAGCTTCGACATCGTCGGCCTGGAAATTACTGTCCCCCAGAAATCGATCGATCGGCATCCCGTCCACCGTTGACGCAGGAGCCACCAGCCGCGGGCAATCCTAGAGGCGGTTCATGACCGGAACCTTAACGTGAATTAATCATCCCCAGCGTTTCGAGAATCCCGGCTAGGGCAACGGTATATTTGGCGATGCAGGACGGTAAGGAGATGCTGACGAAGCCTCAGGAACCGGTGCTTGCGGGGCGCCATGCAATCATGCCTTCGGTGCGGGCCCGCACCTCGGGCGAAGCGATGCAGGTCGCGACCGCCTCAAAGCCGGGAGATCCGGGATGGGGCACGACATACAGCGGCGGGCTGTGATTGGCGGGGCAGAAGATGATCGTCTCACCGCCGTCCATGGCGGCCAGATCGAGGATCGCGGACGATCGCGTCAGCAGGAACAGCGGACGTGCGCCATCCCCGCGGCGGCGCAGATGCGCCATCAGGGCTTCCTGGGTTGGCTGGTCCAATCCCTTTTCCACGAGGTCGACGACCAGGATCGCCGCGCGGTCGGATTCCAGGCCGACGAGAAGGGCCGCGAGCGCATCCGATCGCGACGCCCCCTCGCCCACGAGCCAATCGAGCGCCCGCTCCACGCGCGACCTCAGCGCCGCATCGGCTTCGAGCTCTGCGCGAGCGGCAGCGCAGCCATCGGCCAAGCGCTCCGGGCCAAGGAACGCCGCCCCCGGCAGCGTCTCCGCCAGCCGCAGCGCCAGCCGTGTCTTGCCGCTGCCGAGCGGACCGGTGACGTAGTTCAAATGGCCGAGACCGCCGAGTTCGAACAATTCGCCGCCCCACGGCCACGGCAACTCGAAGGCGATACGGAGCGCTTTTGCGGACGCCAGCAGCCGTGGAAGGTCTCCGGGCTCGGGCGCATTGCCCCGGCTGAGGTCGGCCCTGATCTTGCGGACCGCCTCGGCGGTGCCGGCAAGCTCGCGGATTCGGCCTTCGAGCGTCGCCTGATGTGCGGCCAGAGCTGGCTCCAGACAGTTGGCCTCGCCGCTGAGCACGCGCGCCACCTCGGCAAGGCTGAGGCCGAGCGAGCGCAATGCGACGACCTCCGCGGCGCGGGCCATCTCGCTTGCGCCAAAGGTCCGCCATCCAGCCGCCGTGCGACCGGGCGCGACCAGGCCGCGCTGCTCATAGAGTCTCAAGGCCTTGGCGGACACGCCGAGATGCCGGGCCGCCTCGGACGGGCTGAAGAAACGCGTGGAGGAGTTCACGAATCACCTCGTTGTTTGCTGGACCGTCCCTCTTATCGGGGCGGTCCCAGGGGACGGCGCAATGGGTATTCGTTGGAATTCGGTGATTCCGTTACGGCCTGCCCCCGGCGGGGAGAGCGGGTCACGTTGCCCTTGGTCGCAACGTTGAGATACGTTTCGGCCTGCAAGACGCCCGACCGTCCCCGCGCAGAGCAACAGCACCACGCAGGCACCTTCAGAACCTGCGATTGATTGGAGGAAGAATGCTGCCCTATGTCGTCCACGATGCCAGGTTTTCGCGTCTCGTGATCAGCCATGCCAATCTCGAAAAGCTCGCCAGCGGGTGCCGCTGGGCCGAAGGCCCGGCGTATTTCCCCGCCGGTCGCTATCTCGTCTGGTCGGACATTCCCAACGACCGGATGATGCGCTTCGACGAGACCGACGCATCGGTGTCGGTGTTTCGCTGCCCGAGCAACAATTCCAACGGCAATACGGTCGATCGCGACGGGCGCCTGATCAGCTGCGAACATCTGATGCGGCGGGTCACGAGGACCGAACACGACGGCTCGATCAGGGTGCTGGCCGATCAGTATGAGGGCGGCCGGCTGAACTCGCCCAACGATGTGGTGGTCAAGTCGGACGGCTCGATCTGGTTCTCCGATCCGACCTACGGAATTGATGGCGATTATGAGGGTCGCCAGAGCAAGTCCGAGATCGGCGCCGCCAATGTCTATCGGATCGAGGGCGAAAGCGGCAAAGTTGCGCGCGTCGTGTCGGACCGGGTGCAGCCCAACGGACTGGCGTTCTCGCCGGACGAAACCGTGCTTTACGTCGCCGATACCGGCGCGACCCATGTCTCGGGACTTCCTGCGACCATCTGGTCCTACAAGGTCGAGGGCCATGCACTCGGCGAAGCCTCGCTGTTCGCCACGTGCCCGGAAGGATTGTTCGATGGGTTTCGCTGTGACATCCACGGCAACATCTGGACATCGGCGGGCCGCGACGTCTTCTGCTATGCGCCGGACGGCACGCATCTGGGCACCATCCCGGTCGGGGAACTGGTCGCCAATGTCTGCTTCGGCGGACAGCGCCGCAATCGTCTCTACATCTGCGGGCAGACGTCGCTCTACGCGATCTATCTCAATACCCGCGCCGCGGTTTAGGAAATGCCGAGGTGACTTTGCGGATGCCGCGTCCTGCAGCGACGGCCTTCCGCGACCCGGATCATTCCAATTGGCTTTGGAACGAGTGGCCGCGCCTTGCGTTATGGCCAGATGCGATCAAAGCTCCCGATCTTCGCAGGTTGTTTGCTAGGCGTGGCGTCCTGCGCTGCGACGGCCCAAGCGCCGCCGACGCCTGCCACGCCGCCACAACAAACCGCTCCCGCGGCGCCCTCGTCTTCAGCCGATTGTGCGGTGAGGGCACCGCGCGGCGAGGTGTCGCCGGATGGTTCGACGGTGGGTCGGTCTGGCAAACCGCTCGGCGACAAGCTCGCAGAGTCGGAAGGTGTGTTGTGCCCGCCCGCCGGCGTCGATCCAGAGATTCGCGCGCCGACACCAGATACCGGCGACAAGCCGGCGATCCCGCCGCCTGGCAGCCCGGGCGGCAATCCAAACGTTCGTCCGAAGTGACGCGGGTTTTCCGACGCGAGCATCACGATCAGTGCCGGCCGATGTTTGCTTCGCGGCACCCGCGGATGGCCACCACGACGGTCTTTTCGCGAACTTCGGAAAAACGGATGTGCGTGCCGCGCGTCTAACAGGAACGAGCCCGGCACAGCCTCGTTACACAGCATGGGCTAACGTTCAAAGGAGCCGTCCATGTGTGACTACAGCTTGCATGTCGTGTCCTCGCGGCCGGCGGAATCGGCCGAGACGATCGTCACGTCCGAGTTCGTCGGGACAAAAACCAGAGGCTTTGCGTCACCGGCAGATCCGACAACTGCCGTTTGCCTGCGTCCCGGCACCGAGGTCGTGTTCGAGACCAACGCGTACTCCGAGGGTCTGTTGTTTCGACGCAGCATCGGCCAGCGTCTCGCTCGCTTTCGGCAGATCGACCTGGACAAGCCCGCGCAACATCACGATGCATTGGAGTTCGCGAACGGCACGATCGTGCTGGTGACGGACCTTGCGATCGGTCAGAGGGCCACGGTCCTGCAGTTGCCGGTCGATCCGGCCGAGAAGCCGGTCACCACGACGACAGCATCCGCGCCGGAAAGCGTTTTGGCGTGATCGCCGCGCCGGGATCCTCGCCCACAAAAAATCCCCGGAATGTTTCCGGGGATTTTTCAGTTCGGGATCTCGCGATGCTAGGCCGCGGGCTACGCGGTGAAACCACGTCAGGAAAAAATGAAGTCGGAGCCGGGGTCCACGACCTCGTCGGGCGTGGATTCGCAGGGGCGGATTTCGAGGTTGTTATCCAGGATCTTTTCGCCGCCAGGCCCGATTTCGACAAGTCCGGCGCGCTCGGCTGCTTCCCAGGCGGCTTGAGGTGTGGGGAAGCTGCGCGTCAATCGTTCATCTGCTTCATATAGCGCGTATGGCATCACCGTC
>NZ_JAFATE010000065.1 GCF_019244115.1 Bradyrhizobium sp. | reverse complement strand
TTGTTCAGGTCGCGGTTGTCGACATAGCGGATCATGATCGGCCGGCCCGCCAGGGCGCCGCCAAGTCCTTTGGTGAATTTTAGCGGCAGGCAGGCCTCGAGCGAGGAATTGATCGCCTTGAGATAGCTGGCGCGGGTGTCGGCCGGTACACCTGAGGTTGCGAAGGTCAGGCGCGGCGGGGCGATCATCTCGCCCGAGGTCTTGAAGCTGAAGCGCACGGACATCTGCATGCCCTCGCGCGCCGCATCGCCCGCCGGCGGCGACCAGCAGGAGCGCAGTTCGGCAAACAGATCCCCGATCGTGTCGAGGTCGTGGTCCGGCTTCTGGTATTTTGCCGCATCCCTCTGGTCCGGCACGCTCTCGATCGTGAGTTGCAGGTTCTCGCCGTAGGGGTAAAAAATCTCGGGGATGCAGGGCCAGGGACCAAACACACTGCAGAAGCTCGGCGTGCATGGTTGCCGGTCGAATACGCTGCAGGGCGAATGGGAAAACGGGATCGGGTTGATCTGATGGCGTTGCCGAGCGTCCGCTGTCTCGTTCAAGGCAAGCGCGAGGAAGCCGATTACGAAGGCCGTGATGATACGCCGCAGCATGACCATGTCCGAGAGTGCAACATCTCTCCGTGAAAAATGGTCCGCCACCTCGGCCGCATCAAGGCAGCCCGCTTTCACAACCCCGCGCGTTCGACATTGCGGAAGGCTCGGCCGAACTACATTCGGCTGTCATCGCCCGGCTTGATGTTGACCGGGCGATCCAGCATTCCAGAGACAGCAGTGCTTAAGCGGCCGCGGCGTACTGAATCACCCGCTTTTCGCGGATGATGACAGCCTTGTTCGGTGGCGCCAAAGGACACTTCTTCCAGTGGGGAGAGGTGGACCGAGTTTGCGGACCGATCAAGCAAAAGGTTGCCGCCCTCACGCCTTCTTCTTCACGTCCTTGACGTTGGTGAAGGTGATGCCCTCGGCGCGCTCCGTGGTGTAGCCGAGATAGAACTCGTTCTTGGCGAGGTACACCGGATCGCCATCGACATCGTCGGCGATCGAGGAGGCGTTGTCTGCGATGAATGCGTCCAGCTTCTTCCTGTCGTCGGACGACACCCAGCGCGCGAGCTGGAACTCCGCCACTTCGAACTCGACCGGCAGCGAATATTCCGCGTCGAGCCGCGCCTTCAACACATCGAGCTGCAGCGGGCCGACCACGCCGACCAGCGCCGGCGCGCCGTCGCGCGGGCGGAACACCTGCACGACGCCCTCCTCCGACATCTGCTGCAGCGCCTCTTTCAGCTTCTTGGCCTTCATCGCGTCGGTCAGACGCACCCGGCGGACGATTTCCGGCGCAAAGCTCGGCACGCCGACAAAAGTCAGCTCCTCGCCTTCGGTCAGCGTATCGCCGATCCGAAGCGTACCGTGATTGGGAATGCCGACGACGTCGCCGGCAAAGGCTTCGTCGGCGAGCGCCCGATCCTGGGCGAAGAAGAATTGCGGGCTCGCCAGCGACATCGATTTGCCGGTCCTGACCAGCTTTGCCTTCATGCCGCGGCTGAGTTTTCCGGAGCACAGCCGCGCGAATGCGATGCGGTCGCGGTGGTTGGGATCCATGTTGGCCTGGATCTTGAACACGAAGGCGCTCATGCTCGCCTCCGCGGCATCGACTTTGCGAAGGTCGGAATCCTGCGCGCGCGGCTGCGGCGCGAACTGCCCGAGACCTTCCAGGAGATCGCCGACGCCGAAATTGCGCAGCGCGCTGCCGAAATAGACCGGCGTTAGATGTCCCTCGCGAAAGGCATCGAGCTCGAACGGCTTGCAGGCCGAGGTCGCAAGCTCCAGCTCGTCCTTCAAGGCGGAGATGTCGAGGTTCTGGTTATAGCGCGTGAGTTCGCCGAGCTCGATCTGCTGCGCCGCGCCGGTCTTGGCGCCGCCGCCTTCGAGGAGGCGGATGCCGCCGTTGCGAACATCATAGGTTCCGACGAAATCGCGGCCGCGGCCGACCGGCCAGGTCATCGGCGTGGTGTCGAGCGCCAGCGTCTTTTCGATCTCGTCCAGCAACTCAAAGGTGTCGCGGCTCTCACGGTCCATCTTGTTGATGAAGGTGATGATCGGGATGTCGCGCAGCCGGCACACCTCGAACAGTTTTCGGGTGCGCGCCTCGATGCCCTTGGCGGCGTCGATCACCATCACAGCGGAATCGACCGCAGTCAGCGTGCGATAGGTGTCTTCGGAAAAGTCCTCGTGGCCCGGCGTGTCCAAGAGGTTGAAGACGAGGCCTTCGAATTCGAAGGTCATGACCGAGGTCACCACCGAGATACCGCGCTCTCGCTCGATCTTCATCCAGTCCGAGCGGGTGTTGCGGCGCTCGCCCTTGGCCTTGACCTGCCCGGCAAGATTGATGGCGCCGCCGAACAGCAGCAGCTTTTCGGTCAGCGTGGTCTTGCCGGCGTCGGGGTGCGAGATGATGGCAAAGGTGCGCCGCCGCGCCAC
This sequence comes from Bradyrhizobium sp., assembly GCF_019244115.1. GTDB lineage: Bacteria > Pseudomonadota > Alphaproteobacteria > Rhizobiales > Xanthobacteraceae > Bradyrhizobium. The sequence continues at coordinate 7,621 of NZ_JAFATE010000065.1, read as the reverse complement.
CTCTGAGGCCAGCGGCGAGCGGGATGGCGAATCGGTCGTAACGGCGAGCTCTGACATGAGGCGTGACGATGTGGCAGGGAAAATGCCGGGGATCAAGGGTCAATCCGGCGTTCCCGATATGGGCATTCCCCGCCCCGAATCCAACTGCCGATGGGCTAACGGCTTAGCATCTGCACGGCCCAATAGGCGAATGCCGCAACCAGCCCCGAGGCAGGAATGGTCACGACCCAGGCATAGACGATCGAGCCGGCGACGTTCCAGCGCACCGCGGATGCGCGCCTCGCCGCGCCGACGCCGACGATCGCCCCGGTGATGGTGTGCGTGGTCGAGACGGGAACCCCGAGGAAGGTCGCCATGAACAGCGTCGCCGCGCCGCCGGTTTCCGCGCAAAAACCCTGCATTGGGGTCAGCTTGGTGATCCTTAAGCCCATGGTGCGGACGATGCGCCAGCCGCCCATCAGCGTGCCCAGCGCCATCGAGGCCTGGCAGGCCAGCACCACCCAGAAGGGCACGGAAAATTCCGCGCCGAGTTGGCCCTGCGAATACAGCAGCACGGCGACGATGCCCATGGTCTTCTGTGCGTCATTGCCGCCATGCCCGAGCGAATAGAGGGAGGCGGAGGCGAATTGCAGGATGCGGAAGGCCCGGTCGACCGCAAACGGCGTCGAGCGCACGGAGGCCCAGGACACGATCGCGACCAGCACCATTGCGAGCAGGAAGCCGACCAGCGGCGACAGCACGATGGCCGCAACGGTCTTGGACAGCCCGCTCCAGACCGCGGCCGAGAGTCCGGCCTTGGCCATCCCTGCGCCGACCAGCCCGCCGATCAGCGCATGCGAGCTCGACGAGGGAATCCCGAGCCCCCACGTGATCAGGTTCCAGACAATGGCGCCGACCAGCGCCGCGAAGATGACGTTGGCATCGACGATCGACGGCTCGATGATGCCGGTGCCGATGGTGGTGGCGACATGCAGGCCGAACACCGCGAAGGCGACGAAGTTGAAGAACGCCGCCCAGAACACGGCGTAATGCGGCCGCAGCACCCGGGTCGACACGATGGTCGCGATCGAATTGGCCGCGTCATGCAGTCCGTTGAGAAAGTCGAACAGCAGCGCGACCGCGATCAGCCCGACCAGAACCGGAAAACCGAGGGCGGTGTCCACGGCGCCCCCTAGAGCGCGATGCGCTGAAGCGCCATCGCGCTCCAGGTTTTTCGGTGGAGCATGATCTCCGCGCAAACTTGTTCCGCGTTTGTCGCGAGGGAGAACCGGTCCCCACTTTGCGCTAACGCGGCCCTTCGCGTCCGGATCATGCTCTAAACCTGCTCGATGACGATCGAATTGATCTCGTTGGCGACGTCGTCAAAACGGTCTGCGACCTTCTCCAGATGGTCGTAGATCTCGGCGCCAACGATGAAGTCCATCGTGTTGGCGTTGCGGTGCTTCAGGAACAGTTCTTTCAGCCCGATGTCGTGCAGGTCGTCGACGCGGCCTTCGAGCTTGGTCAGCTCCTCGGTGATGGCGGTCAGCAGCGCCACATTCTGGCCGATCGACTGCAGCAGCGGCAGCGCGCGCCCGACCAAGTTGGCGCATTCAACCACCAGGGTGCCCATCTCCCGCATCGGCGGCTCGAAGGAGCGCACCTCGAACAGCATCACCGCCTTAGCAGTCTGCTGCATCTGGTCGATGGCGTCGTCCATCGAGGTGATCAGGTTCTTGATGTCGCCGCGGTCGAACGGCGTGATGAAGGTGCGCCGCACCGCAGTCAGCACTTCGCGCGTGATGTTGTCGGCCTCGTTCTCGAACTGGTTGACGCGCTGGCAGAACACCGGGGTCTCCTCGCCCCCCTTCAGCATGCCCTGCAGGGCGATCGCGCCTTGCGCCACCGTCTGAGCGTGACGCGCGAACAGGTCGAAGAACCGTTCCTCTTTCGGCAAAAAAGCGCGAAACCAGCGCAGCATCGATGCAATCCATTCATTATGGAGCGTTATGGACCGGCCAGTGTCGCGGTTCTGACGTTCATACACACGCGGCCCGTCATGAAACTGTCATATATCGAACGCCGGGAAAAGGAGCAGGCCCTCCCGGCCCCGGTCGGGGGTCATCCACTGCTTTATGCCACCCTTCGGGCAACGCCCATGGCACGGGTAGTTCGACGAGCAGAACAGCTACAACGACAAACGGAAATAGTGAGCAATCTCGCCGACGACTCCACGGCGGAAGGTGAGCACGCAGGCCACGAAGATCACGCCCTGGATCACGGTGACCCACTGACCAAAACTCGCCAGATATTGCTGCATGGCGATGATCACGAAAGCGCCGACCACGGGGCCGAAGATGGTGCCGAGCCCGCCGACCAGCGTCATCAGCACGATCTCGCCCGACATACTCCAGTGCACGTCGGTGAGCGATGCATTCTGCGCCACGAACACTTTTAGCGCGCCGGCAAGGCCCGCAAGCGTGCCGGAGAGGATGAAGGCGAGCAGCTTGTACTGGTCGGTCTTGTAGCCGAGCGACGTCGCGCGCTGCTCGTTCTCGCGGATCGATTTCAGGACCTCGCCGAACGGCGAGTTGATGGTGCGGAAGATCAGCAGGAAGCCGCAAAGAAAGCCGGCCAGGATCACATAGTAGAGCGTCGTCGCATTGGCCAGGTTGAAGACGCCGAACAGATAACCCTGCGGAATGCCCTGGATGCCGTCCTCGCCATGGGTGAACGGCGCCTGCAAATAGATGAAATAGAGCAGCTGCGACAACGCCAGCGTGATCATCGAGAAATAGATGCCCTGCCGGCGGATCGAGATATAGCCGGTGACCACGCCCAGCAGGGCGGCCGCCGCGGTGCCGGTGAGGATACCGAGCTCCGGCGACAGCCCCCAGACCTTGAGCGCATGCGCGCTGCAATAACCGGCCGTCCCCAGGAACATCGCATGTCCGAAGGACAACAGGCCGCCATAGCCGATCAAAAGATTGAAGGCGCAGGCGAGCAGCGCAAAGCACAGCGCCTGCATGACGAAGAATGGATAGATGCCGGTCCATGGCACGATGGCAAGCAGCACCGCCATGAGGCCGAACACGACCATTTCGTCGCGCATCGCGCGTGGGCTCGCCTGCAGGGCATTGTCGGTCATCGCTGTCATGTCAAGCCGCCCGTCCCGTCAGTCCCGTCGGTTTCACCAGCAGCACCAGCACCATCAGCACGAACACGACGGTGTTGGAGGCCTCGGGATAGAAATATTTCGTCAGTCCCTCGACCACGCCGAGCGCAAAACCGGTGATAATGGACCCCATGATCGACCCCATGCCGCCGATCACCACCACCGCGAACACCACGATGATGAGATCGGCGCCCATCAACGGCCGGACCTGGTTGATCGGCGCGGACAGCACGCCGGCGAGCGCCGCAAGTCCGACGCCGAGACCATAGGTCAACGTGATCATGCGCGGCACGTTGATGCCGAAGGCCCGGACCAGCGTCGGATTTTCGGTGGCGGCGCGCAGATACGCCCCGAGCCGGGTCCGCTCGATCAGGAACCAGGTCGCAAGGCACACCACGAGCGAGAACACCACCACCCAGCCGCGATAGACCGGCAGGAACATGAAGCCGAGATTCATGCCGCCCTGCAGCCCGTTGAAGCCTGCGATCTTCGGATAGTCGGGAATGGCATAAGGCAGCCCCGAGGAGCCGAAATAATTCTGGAACACGCCCTGCACGATCAGCGCGATGCCGAAGGTCAAAAGCAGGCCATAGAGGTGATCGAGGCCGGCCAGCCATTGCAGCAGGGTCCGTTCCAGGATCATGCCGAAAATGCCGACCGCGATCGGCGCGATGAGCAGGGCCCACCAGTAACCGAGCCCCCCGAGATTGAGCAGGAAATAGGCGCAGAACGCACCCATCATGTAGAGCGCGCCATGCGCGAAATTGATGATGTTGAGCATGCCGAAGATCACGGCGAGCCCGAGACTGAGCAGCGCGTAGAACGAGCCGTTGATCAGTCCGACCAGAAGTTGGGCATAGAGAGCCTGCATCGCCTCACTCTTTCTTAAGGTCAGACGCCGAGATAGGTGTGGAGCTTGTCCATGTTGGCCGACAGCTCCGAATTGGCAAAGCCGTCGATCACCTTGCCGTGCTCGACGATGTAATACCGGTCGGCGACCGTGGAGGCGAAGCGGAAATTCTGCTCCACCAGGAGGATTGTAAAGCCCTCCCGCTTCAGCCGCGCGATGGTGTGGCCGATCTGCTGGATGATGACGGGCGCCAAGCCCTCCGTCGGCTCGTCCAGCATCAGAAAGCTGGCGCCGGTGCGCAGGATGCGCGCGATCGCCAGCATCTGCTGCTCGCCGCCCGAGAGTTTTGTGCCCTGGCTCGCGAGCCGCTCCTTCAGATTGGGAAAGAGATCGAAAATCTGGTCGAGCGTGAGCCCGCCGGCGCGCACCACCGGCGGCAGCAAGAGATTCTCGCGCACGTCGAGGCTGGCAAAGATGCCGCGCTCCTCGGGGCAGAACGCGACGCCAAGGCGCGCGATGCGGTCGGAGGTTGTGCGAATGAGCTCCTCGCTGTTGAAGCGCACCGAGCCGGTGCGCTTGCCGATCATGCCCATGATCGATTTCAGCGTCGTGGTCTTGCCGGCGCCGTTGCGGCCGAGCAGCGTCACCACCTCGCCGGCGTTCACGTCGAAATTGATGCCGTGCAGGATGTGGGATTCGCCGTACCAGGCTTCCAGATTTTTCACCGACAGGATCTGTCCGCCGGTTGCGGTCTTGACGGCGCCGGGCGCGGCCGTGCTCAGCTCAGGCATGCCCGGCTCCCAGATAGGCTTCCTTGACGCGCTCGTCCTTGGACAGCTCGGCATAGTGACCTTCGGCGAGCACCTGCCCCCGGGTCAGCACCGTGATGATGTCGGAGAGATTGGCGACGACGCTTAAGTTATGCTCGACCATCAGGATGGTGTATTTGGCGGAGATCCGCTTGATCAGGGCGGCGATCTTGTCGATGTCCTCATGACCCATGCCGGCCATCGGCTCGTCCAGCAGCATCATTTCCGGATCGAGCGCGAGCGTGGTCGCGATCTCCAGCGCCCGCTTGCGGCCATAGGGCATCTCGACCGCCGGTACGGCGGCGAATTCGCTGAGGCCCACATCATTCAGGAGTTCGAGCGCGCGGCCGTTGAAGCGGTTGAGCACCGATTTGGAGCGCCAGAAATCAAAGGAATGACCGTGCTGGCGCTGCAGCGCCACCCGGACATTCTCGAGTGCCGTCAGATGCGGAAATACCGCCGAGATCTGGAACGAGCGCACCAGCCCGAGCCGGGCTACATCGGCCGGCGCGACGGCGGTAATGTCTTGCCCTTTGTAGAAAATCCGTCCCGCCGAGGGCTGCAGAAACTTGGTCAACAGGTTGAAACACGTGGTCTTGCCGGCCCCATTCGGGCCGATCAGCGCGTGAATGCTGCCACGGCGGACCTTCAATGTGACATCGCGAACCGCAAAGAACCCCGCGAATTCCTTGGTCAATCCGTGGGTTTCGAGAATGAACTCGTCGGCCAAACAACCTCCCCCTTCCGGGCGCGACCGGCGCTCGGCTCCCTATCCTCTTTATCCTCCGACCGGCAGGCCGCGCGCACAGGACGTCTTGGGCCGTCCCGCGACCAGCACCGGTTGGCGCGGAATATGCCGTCATTCGAGGGAGTTAGGCAAGGCGGAAAGCTGCGCATGGGCGCGGACGTCGCACCCGCGACAGCTGCTCCCGCCACCGGCTCAGCACGTCACCCGAGGCGGCCTCGCGCCGCTGCAATCGGAGCTGCACGCGCAAGGGTTGATTGACTGTCATTCGGCTACTTCGCCGCTGACGCGGCCGCAGCGGCACAACCGGGCTGCACGTCATGCGAGCTCACCCGCGTGGCAGCTTCTTGGGCTTCACGTCCCGCTCATAGATCTCCGGCTTGAAGCCGACCACGAGCTTGCCGCCGAGATCGAGCACCGGGCGCCTGATCATCGACGGCTGCGCCAGCATCAACGCAAGCGCCTTCTTTTCGTCAAGACCTTCCCGGTCGGCGTCGGGCAATTTGCGGAAGGTGGTGCCGGCGCGGTTGAGCAGCGTCTCCCAGCCGAGCGCATCGCTCCACTGCTTCAATCGGTCCTTGGCGATGCCCGCGGCCTTGTAGTCGTGGAAGTCGTAAACAACACCATGGCTGTCGAGCCAGGCCCGCGCCTTCTTCATGGTGTCGCAATTCCTGATGCCGTAGATCGTGATCGTCATCGCGCAACAAGCCCGTCTTGCCGCTCAAGGGCGCTTCGGAATGTTCAGGCCGCGCTCGACGGCGGCCCGCTTGAGGCCGCGTTCGAGCCAAGACGGCACATGGTTCAGGTCGTCGAATCCCACGAGTTCCCGCGCGCCGTAGAAGCCGATCAGGTTGCGCACCCAGCCCAGCATGGCGATGTCGGCGATCGTGTAGTCCCCACCCATGATCCAGTCGCGGCCATCGAGCCGCGCCTCGATCACGCCGAGCAGGCGCTTGGTTTCGTCCACGTACCGCTTCAGCGGACGCTTGTCCTCAAATTCACGGCCGGCGAATTTGTGGAAGAAGCCCAGCTGGCCGAACATCGGTCCGATGTGGCCCATCTGGAAGAACACCCACTGGATCGTCTGGTAACGCAGCACGGCATCCGCGGGCAGCAGTTTGCCGGATTTCTCGGCCAGATAGATCAGGATGGCGCCGGACTCGAACAGCGGCAGCGGTTTTCCGCCGGGCCCGTCCGGATCGATGATGGCGGGAATTTTCCCGTTCGGGTTGAGCGAAAGAAATTCCGGCGTCCAGGTTTCGTTGGCGCCGAGATCGATATAGTGCGCTTCATAGGCGACCCCGATCTCCTCCAGCATGATCGAGACCTTCACGCCGTTCGGCGTGGCGGTGGAATAGAGCTGCAGCCGGTCGGGATGTTTCGCCGGCCAGCGCTTCGTGATGGGGAACGATGACATGTCAACCATGAAACACCGCGATGCTTTTCTCTCGGCAATCAAACGTTGGAGATGCGAATTCGATCAATGCGGTCATGGGCGACGCACCACCGTAACATTCATGGTGCGCCGGATGCTCATGCCCTGGCGGCGATAGAGCGCAATCGCCGGTGCGTTGTGCGCGTACACATGCAGGAACGGAATCTCGCCGCGCGCCACGATCTGCTTCGCGATAACGTCCATCAGCTTTTGCGCGTAGCCGCGGCCGCGGAAATCCGGATGCACGCAGATCCCGGTCATCTCCGTGTAGTCGCCGGGCGCCATGCGCTCGCCGATCATCGCGGCCAAGCGGCCGTCGATCCTGATACCGAGAAAGGTGCCTAATGTGTGCGTGCGCGGCGCGAACGGGCCCGGATTGGTGAGCGCAACCAGCTCCGTCATCGCAGGGACGTCCGCTGAACCCAGCGGAACGATCTTCACGTCGCTTGCCGGAACATTGGCCGGCGTACCGATCATCTGCTCGCCTTCCTCTGCCGCCACAACCTCGAATGCCGGCGGCACGTTCACCGGCTCCGGCGTGAACAGAACCTGCGTGTCGCGCGGCTGCATCAGATCGTGCAGCGCGGCAAAGCTCTCGGGAGACATATCGACCATGTCGGCGAACGGC
>NZ_JAFATE010000897.1 GCF_019244115.1 Bradyrhizobium sp. | reverse complement strand
AATGGAACAAACGACTATAACGGCCTGTTGGTGAGACCCTTGAACGAGGCGGCGCGGAGCAGGCCATCGGCGGTGATGTCGCGGTATTCCACTTCGGCCTGGAATTTCGGCTCTACCCATGTGGCCTTCGCGTCCCGGATTGGCTTGGTAAGCTTCGACGTGGGGGTCACCACTGTATCAAGCTTCTTGCGGATCTGGCTGGACACGGTCCGTGACCAGCCTGTTCCTACCTTCCCCGAGTAGACTATGTCTTTTCCTTCCTGCCTGCCGAGATGGAGGGCGGCTACGCCGGTTGCGTCCTTCACAAAGCCGATCACCGGGAAGTTGCCGCGCTGGAGGCACTTCACCTTGACCCAGGCGTCGCTTCGCTCCGACCGGTAGGGCGCTTCTGCGTTCTTGGAAATGATGCCTTCGAACTTTTGCTTGCAAGCGTGGGCGAGCATCTTGTTGCCGTCCGTCCGCAGATGCTCGCTGTAGATGATTGGGCTTTCCAGGCCGGTTTCGTCGAAGAGCATCTTGAGGATGCGTTTGCGCTCAGTCAACGGCGCCTTTCTCAGATCGAAGCCCTCCAGGTATAGGAGGTCGAAGGCGTAGAACAGCAGGCTGTCCTGGTTGCCTTTGGCGAGTTCGGCCTGCAACTCCGAAAAGCTGGTGCGGCTGTCTTTGACGACGACGATCTCGCCATCGAGGATTGCCCGCTCAACTGGGATGTCGAAGGCGCCAGCGATCACCGAAAACCTTTTCGTCCAATCCAGGCCAGAACGGGTGAAGATGGCCCGACGCTGCTTGTTGACGTGCAACTGGACACGGTAGCCGTCGTACTTGATCTCGTGGACCCATTGGTCGCCCGAAGGCGCCTTGGAGCGAGAGGCCGCGAGCTGGGGCGGGATGAATCCGGGCATTTCCGAGGGTTTGGAGCCTTGGATCATTCGTGCGGAAAAACGTGTCTGCGTGCGCTTGCCCACTCAAAAACTCTTGAAAATCCCGCTGCTGCAGGAGCACTTTACTGGTATCACGCAAGAGAAATGCCTCACAGGAGTACTTTGGGACCTGCGCTGCGGCACAGCTTGCCCCTGCGGGCAACTTCCGATCTACCTGCAGGACCGGAAGTCATCGACGTGGCTGCGTCATCGTCGAGACGTCGGGCTGCTGCCTACCGCTGCGACGCGAGCCGGTTCGAGGGTGCCCGCCTGCAATGCCGCGCGCCTCTCGTCGATGGCGTGATTGAACAGTTCGAGCACCAGGCCAAAGGCCGCCAGTTCCTCTTCCTCGATGGCGCCGTCGTCGTAGCATTCAAGCGTGTCACCGATGATGGCGTCGACCTCGCGCTGCATCGCCAGCAGTTCCTGGTTGGATTCCGCGCTACGCACTCTGGAAACCATGGCCAGGATTCGATTGCGATGGCTGGTATTTTCTTCCCGTTCGTCCCGATTGAAATAGTGACGCAACCAGGCTCCGGTGGACCCGATCCCGGAGAGAAGCAGGAGCGCAAACCAGAAGTAATCGCCATATTTGTCGAGGAAGGTGCGTTCGGTGCCATCGATGACTGCTGCCGCCCCGCGGTGCACCGGCAGCTCGGCGTCTTTCTCCGTGTCCGGCTTGGTGATGTGCGCAGCACCAGGCACTTGCCTGGCAATCGCCTGACGGAGGGCGAATAGCTGCCTGTAAAATGCCGCTGCCGTTGTTTCAGACAAAGCCTTCCGTGCCACGATCAGGTGGCTGACGCTGACCGTCTCAACCTTGTCATCCGGCCAGGCCGGATCTGCATTGAAGACGCTGGGTGGAATTTCCTCGGATTCGTAACGCGGGGACTTCAGGGCGATGGCTTCGGATGCATCGATGGCAAGAAACTTCGGCTCGCCCCGCGCCCGGGCCGTCGCGGCGATGGCGTCGGACGTGATTTTGCTGTCGAGCGGGCCGACCGCCATGAATGCATCGAGGGTGGGGTCACGCGCCAACTCGTCGATTTGCGACGTACCAAAGTTCGTAACTGCGACCTTGTCCGCCTGCACGCCGGCGGCACTCAGGATGACCCGTAGCAACGCTGCGTTCGCCGCCGTCCGGCCGATGATGCCGACCTTGCGCCCTGCCAGATCGGCGATTTCCTTGATTTTCGCGGTGGGCTTTCCTCTGGAGCTCTTGCCCGCAGGTCGGGAAGGCGCCCACAGCACAACGAAGTTCTTGCGCACGATGGCGATCGTCTGCGCGTCGGCCGGCATCTCCAGATCGGCACGACCGACCGCAAGGTCGACCTTGCCAGCACCGAGTAGAGCGAGGGCTTCGACCGCCCCGTCAGCCGTGATCGGAGACAGCCTGACCGTCCTGCTTTCGCTGGCGAAAGCCTCGGCCATCGCCTCAATCACTTTGTGATCGTCGCTTCCGGGCGGTCCGACGGCAATCCGGAGAGTTACCGGTTGCAACGCATAGTACAGTGCGCCCGCGGCGGCGCCGAAAACAAGAAATCCAACAGCCAGGACCAGCAGTAAGGAATTACTCCTTCTCCGCCGTCTGCGAACTGCGTCACTGGTTTCATTCGCACCATCAGCCGAGGACATCGCCGCTGCCAGTTGGAGATCAAAGCTGTTTCCTGCTTTGCAGGAATACCACGTTTCTTCCAAGGACAACGTCGGAGCAGCGGCCTGGGTTCAAGAGCCTGTTACCACCCGGCGGCCCGCGCTGGTGCAAGATCCGCCCGATCGCGCCCGCGAGACGTGAGGACGCTTCGCCTCTCCCCGCGCTGCCACTTTGTCGACGCGCCAGAGAACTCGCCAAATCCACTGCCTGCAAGCTGACATGCTTGAGCGAGAGGCCATTCGGTGCCAGATAAACGAAGGCCTGGACTGCACGGAAACCGACACCGATTGCCAATCGGGCGGGGCGCCCGAGTCGGTGAATCATGAGTTAATTTTCCGGCAAATTTCGCCGCTCGCCGCCCCCGCGACTCGGTCTAAGACGTCTTCGTCGCACGAAAAAAGCGGGTGCACACAGATGCCAAATGCAAATGACGTCACCAGCAACGAGATGCTTTGGAGGCGCGTCCTGTCCCTGCTCGTCGTGAGTGCCAGCGCGCTGGGCGGAACCGCCGTCTTGCTGATGCAGGCGTTGCCACCAATACTTCACGGATTCCCAT
>NZ_JAFATE010000884.1 GCF_019244115.1 Bradyrhizobium sp. | reverse complement strand
ACGCGGGGCAGCGTGCTGAATTTTTGGGCTAGCGTGAACTCGTCATGCATCAGAATGGCGGACCCCTGGCCGGTGGTGTCATAGATCGCGCGCGCGGCTTCATATTCCCGGCGGAAGCGGATCACGGCATAGATGCCGAACAGCGAGACCAGGAGCAGGCCGGGTCCGATGCCGGCTAGGAACAGGCGGCCGAGCGATTTCTCGGCAGCGACCGCGAACAGGATCATGGTGATCGAGGGCGGCAGCAGGATGCCGAGCGTGCCGCCGGCGGCGATGATCCCGGCGGCAAAGCCGCCGGAATAGCCGCGCTTGCGCATCTCGGGGATGCCGGCCGAGCCGATCGCCGAGCAGGTCGCAGGCGATGAGCCCGCCATCGCCGCGAACAGCGCACAGGCAAAGACGTTGGCGACGCCAAGGCCGCCGGGGATGCGGTGCAGCCAGGCATGCAGGGCGGAATAGAGATCCTGGCCGGCGCGCGACTTGCCGATCGCCGCGCCCTTCAGGATGAACAGCGGGATCGACAGCAGCGTGATCGAGGCCATTTCCTCGTAGACGTTCTGCGTCACCGTATCGAGCGAGGCTGATGGCATGTAGATCGCCATGAACACCACGGCCACCGCGCCGAGCGCAAAGGCGATCGGCATGCCCGAAAACATCGCAAACAGCGTGGCCAGCCCATAGGCCACGCCGGTCCCCAGCACCGTCATCGGGCTTTTGCTCCGCTCAAAGGACTTGTCAGCTGCAACAGGATTTGCAGGCAAAGCAGCGTCATGCCGCAGGCCATCAGCCCGTAGGGAATCGCCAGCGGCGGCGACCACATCGAGTTCGAAACCTGGCCGTCGGTCCAGGCCTCATGCGTCAGCGTCCATGACTTCCAGCTGAAGAAGGCGCAGAACGCAAAGCTTGCGAGATCCACCAGCCACAGCCTGACGCGATTGGCGCGCGGCGAGAGCAGGCCGACGAACGCCTCGATCCCGATGTGGCCACGGCTTCCCTGCACATAGGCCGCCGTCATGAAGGTGGCGCCGACCAGGAGAAAGACCGCCGCCTCATCCTGCCAGTAGTTGGCGGCTTGAAACAGCGCGCGGGAGAGCACGCTGTAGCTCAGGATCGCGCAGGCGGCGATCAAAGCGAGCGCCGCGAACACGACGATGATGTTGTTGCAGACCCGGAGCGCGCGTTCGCATGTCCCAACTAGCGGATAGCTGGCCGGGGCGGGTGAGGTGTCGGCGCGCTCCGGCGAGGGACCATGCATCATGCTGTTACGTCGGATGCGAGTTTCAACAGATTGGCCGCGGTCGCGGTCTTGGCGCCATAGTCCTTCCAGGCGGTGTCACGGGCGATGTCGCGCCACTTGTTGACGGTGGCGATGTCGAGCGGCGTGACCTTGGCGCCGGCCTTCTCGTAGACCTTGGCGACCTCGGCATCGTCCTCCTGCGCGCCGCTCTTGCCGAACGCCTCCAGTTCGGCGCCGACGGTGCGGATGATGTCCTGATGGTTCTTCGGCAGAGCGTCAAAGATGCTCTTCGACATCATCAGCGGCTCCAGCATGAACCAGTAGGAGGCGCCGGCGCCGGAGGTCAGGAATTTCGAGACCTCCTCGAGGCGGAACGAGATCAGGCTGGTCGAGGAGGTGATGCCGGCATCGCATGCGCCGGTCTGCATCGCGGCGTAGATCTCGTTCGACGGCACCGAGAGCACCGAGGCGCCGGCGGTCTGCAGCACCATGTCCATCTCGCGCGAGCCGCCGCGCACCTTCAGGCCCTTGGCATCGTCAGGTGCGACAATAGCACGCGGCTTGCTGGCCACGCCGCCGGCCTGCCAGATCCAGCTCAACAGGATGATGCCCTTGTCGGCGAGGAAATCGCTGAGGGCCTTGCCGACCGGCTGGCTCTTCCATTTCAGACCCTGGTCGTAAGTCGTCACCAGGCCCGGCATCAGCCCGATATTGGTCTCCGGCAGTTCGCCGCCGGCGTAGGGCATCGGATAGAGGCTGATATCGAGAGCGCCTTTGCGCATCGCGGAGAACTGCGCATTGGTCTTGATCAGCGACGAGTTCGGATAAACTTCCGCCGCGATTTCGCCATTCGAGCGCTTGGCGACCTCGGCCGCGAACATGCGGCAGAGCCGGTCGCGGAAGTCGCCCTTGTCGATCGTCCCGCCCGGGAATTGATGCGAAATCTTCAACGTGGTGGCGGCTTTCGCCGTGCCGGTGCCGAGATGGAGCAATGCGGGCGCGGCAAGGGTGGAGGCAAGAACATGGCGGCGTGTCAGCATGGTAACTCCCTGGAACATCTTCTGGTGGGTTGCACCTTGTGCCAGGAGCGCCTGCTGGCCGGCCAAAGTGCCATTCGTCTCGTCAGATTGGTCGGGGCCGAGCCGCCGCCTTGATCGCGACGCACTCGTTGTGGTCCGGCACTACACAATTTTCGCGGGCGAAATTGTGTCGTGCCCGATGGCCGAAACCCCGGCGCGTGTCCTGAAAGCCCCCGGCTCTGAAAAAAGTTGCGGAGGTTACGTAACAGGAGAGCGGGGAGGCGCGTCAACAACCAAAGCGGCATCCGCCGCTGTCAGGACAGATTTCAAGAGGGAATACCAGCCATGACCATCCGCCTTGCATCAGCACTCTCGGCCGCCGCGCTCGCGCTCAGCCTTGCATTCGCCCCCGCAGCCTTCGCCCAGGACAAGATGGGCAAGGACGACGCCATGAAGAAAGACACGATGTCCAAGGATGGCATGAAAAAGGATTCGATGTCGAAGGACGATGGCATGATGAAGAAGGACACCATGTCGAAAGACGGCATGAAAAAGGACGACGGCATGATGAAGAAGAACTAGCGGGCAGCGGACTCGGCGTCCAGAATTCGTTCGCCAAGATCTCGGCGGCGACGCCGAGCCAAACTGCTCGAGTCTCGCGACGGTTATCACGGCCCGTCCCGCAGACGGGCGGGCCGAGCAGCTGCAGATCCGGCCGTGACGCGCGAACGGTTATTTCCGTTTGCCCCTGGCCTTGCGCGCGGCATAGCGCGCATCGCGTTTGGCCTTCTGCTCGGATTCGATCGCGGCCTGCCGCGCCGCTTCCTCTTCCCTCTCGCGCGCCACGCGCGAGGCTTCCGCGGCCGCGGCTTCCTCCTCGCGCCGTTTCTGTTCGGCCTTCTCGGCCTCGCGCGCCAGACGCGCATCCTCGCGGCGGGCCGCGATCGCCTCGCGCTCGGCCCTGCGCTTGGCAACTTCCGGATCATCGGGGCCGGGTTGGGCGCGGAATTTATCCAAAAGATGTCGCTTCGACTGCAGTGCCGCTTTCTGTCGGTCCGCGAAGCCGGGTTCCTTGAATCCACTCATCGAACGAGCCTGTTACTTCTCTCTATGTCTCTCTGGTCCTGTAATCGTGCCGCCGTCCAACCGCGTCGCGCGCGGCGAGTAAGCGTTGGACAGCGATTTACAGCGTGGCGCGCCGAGATGCCACCCATTATCCACCGCAGCCGCGTCATTCCGCGATGGATTTCGGCGCGGTCGCAAAGGGCGTGAATGGGGAATTTCTGCGCATTTTGGCGATCACGATTGCGGCAGGGCGGTTGAGAACGCTCAAAAGACGACCAGATTGGTGATCTCGTTCACAAGCGGAAACGCGCTGTGGGCGTATTTATGTGCCTGTGGGACAGGAGCCGCAAGATGACTGGCATATCATGGACCCGCAGGAAGTTGGCCCTCGTCGTCGCCGCCGCGATTTCGGCCGGTGCAACCGGCATGCTGTCGATTGCTCTGGTCTATCCGAGACCGGTCGTGAGCGCGCTCGGCCCGGAATGGCAGTGTCATCGAATCGCAATCGTGACCAGCTGTACGCGGCTGGAGCAGGTTCAGCCCGTCGCCGACCGCACGGGCAGAACCGCAGCCATGCGACGCGGGGTATGACAAGCGTGTGACGGGCGTGGTAGGAGCAACCGCCTCCCGACGCGGACCGCGTGAATGACAGACCCCGAACAAGGCGATAGCCGGCGCGGCGCGATGGCCGGCCTGATCATCGCGGCTGCGCTTCTGGCGCTCGGGGTGTGGCTGGCGCGGGACCTTTCGGCCGCGAGCAAGATGCAGGACTGCCTGATGTCCGGCCGCACCAACTGCAACGTCATCGAGCCGGCCCGATAATGCTTCAGCCGACCGGCCGCTCGCTGGAATCATGCTGATCTGCCTGCAATCGGCCATATTCTGTTCGTCTTACCGCCTTGTAACATTACAAATCGGGCCGGCCCGCTATTGTCGAGTTGCGGACCGCGCCGATGACGGCATATTGGCCCTCCCGGAGATTCAGGGCCGAGGCCGGCTCGCGAGCCGCTTTTCGATTTCGGCGGCAAGAATCTCGCAATGAGGGGGTACCCCAGCATGAAACTATCCAGCCGATCCACGATCGTCGTATCGCTCGTGTCCGCGCTGTCCCTGCTTGCGTGTGCCGCACAGGCCCAGCAGCAGCTGCAGGCGCCGCCACAGCAGCATGCACCCGCGGCAGGCGCCGTCGGTGCGCCGCCGCCGCAAGCGAGACAGGGCCATCCGCCGGCTCAGGTCGTTGGGCGTGGGCAGCCGACTGCACGCGTCTATGGCGGCAATCCCTATCGCGGCCGCATGGC
>NZ_JAFATE010000787.1 GCF_019244115.1 Bradyrhizobium sp. | reverse complement strand
GATTGGACGGGCGAAGGTGCGTTGGGGCAACCCATCGCCGGCACCGGGCTCGAGCGAGAACACGGCGTCATAGCCCGAGGGGCCGGCATCGAAGAAGTCGGTGGAACGAAAGTCCGCCTGGTAACGCGCCACGCCGAACGTCATGCGGTTGCCGCCCGCGTTGAGCCAGCCCGCGACGTCGAATGGCAGCAGGACAGGCACTGGACTGCGGTTGATTCCGGGAAAGATCGCCGAAGTGGCAGCGTTCAACTGCACGAAAGCCGGCATCGATCTCGGACCGAGCGGGCGAAGGTGCCGTTGCGTCGCGAAGGTGAAATCGGCAGCGACCGCTGGTGCGGCGCTGATCTCCGCCCGGAATTGATCGAGCGCCGCGCGCCATTCGACTGGGATCACCGAGATTGCTGGTGTCCGGAATTGATCGATCGCGAAGGCTGTGCCGGCCTTGAGCAGGACGAAAGATGCCAGCGTCCTCGCGACGTACCGGACAGCTTTCGTTTTCACCGCCTCGCTCTCCCGGCGCTTGGCGCCGATTTGAACGCCCCCGCTGCAGGCGACGATTCGCGTTTAAGCGACGTTCAAAGGCCCCCCGCATTCCAGAGCCGCGCGGCAAATGGAGAATCGCCAACACCACGCAGCTTCGGAAGCAGGACACAAGTAGTGCCCCATTTCCGAAGTTCGTCAACTCCGCGCAAGCCCGGTCCGTCCGAGATTGCACACAAGATGCAATTTCGCAGATGAATTTTCGACTTGAAGTAATGAGACGCGCACATCACAGCCGAAACGAGAGTGGCTCAGGGCGGCGGCCATCGCGTGCTGCCGCCGGTCCTGCGCTAATCCTTGGCGCGCTCGGAGTAGGATCCGTCCTCGGTCAAGACCACGATCCGCGTGCCGACGGTGATGTGCGGCGGCACCGCCGTCCGCAGTCCATTCGACAGCACGGCCGGCTTGTAGGAGGAGGACGCGGTCTGGCCCTTGGTGACTGGCTCGGTCTCCACCACCTCGAGGGTCACGCGCTGCGGCAGCTGAATGGCAACCGGCGTGGCATCGTGCATCGACAGCTTGACCGTCATGTTTTCCTGCAGGTAAGCCGCGCCCGAGCCCACTACGTCCTTTGGCACCTGGATCTGGTCGTAGGTCTCGTTATTCATGAAATGAAAGCCGTCGGCATCCTCGTAGAGGTAATTGTAGTTCCGCTCCTCGATGGTAGCCTTCTCGACCTGGTCGGTGGTCTTGTAGCGCTCGGAAACCTTCACCCCGTCGCTGATTCGACGCATTTCGATCTGACTGACCGGCGTTCCCTTGCCGGGATGGATGTTTTCAGCGCTCAGGACGACGTAAAGCTTGCCATCTTGCTCGATGACGTTGCCCTTGCGAATAGAACTGGCGATGACTCTCAAAGCTGTTTTTCCTGATGTTCTGGGTCTGGACCGGACAAAAAAGGCGGACCCGACGGCGGCTGACGCGGTTTCGGGCCGCAACATACTGATTTTGCCGGTCCGCGCTAGCGTTTTGCGGACGCGGCGGGCTGCGGCGCGATGACTGTAAACGCCCCCGCGTCACCCTGGTGGTCGGCCGACCGGCATGCCGATTTGCGGCCGTTTCTCAAGGCCCGTGGCGCAATAACGCGGGCCTTGCGGTCCTGGTTCGGCGCCCAAGGGTTTACCGAAGTCGAGACCGGAATAGCCCAGGTTTCGCCCGGCAATGAAACCCATTTGCATGCGCCGCGCGCCGAGTTCACCGGCGTCGACGGCCGCCGTGTCACGCGTTACCTGCGAACCTCGCCCGAATTCGCCTGTAAGAAGCTGCTGGCCGCCGGGGAAAGCAGGATTTTCGAGTTTGCGCGGGTTTTTCGCGATCGCGAGCGCGGCGATCTGCATCTGCCCGAGTTCACGATGCTGGAATGGTACCGCGCCGGTACCGCTTATGATGCCGTCATGGCCGATACCATCGTCGTCATCGCCAATGCGGCTGACGCAACCGGCATCGGGCATTTTTCGTTCCGGGATCGAACTTGCGATCCCTTCGCCGAGCCGGAACTGCTGACGGTCGCAGCGGCCTTTGAGCGCTTCGCGGGAATCGATCTGCTCGCGAGCATTGTCGGCGGCGAGGGCGATCGCGCGAACCTGGCACAGGCAGCCGCGCAGAAAGTCCGGGTTGCAGAGGACGACAGCTGGTCGGACATCTTCAGCAAGATTCTGGTTGAGCATATCGAACCCCGGCTGGGGCAGGGGCGTTTGACAATTCTGTTCGAATATCCGACGCCTGAGGCGGCGCTGGCGCGCGTGAAAGCGTCGGATTCCCGCGTCGCCGAGCGCTTCGAGGTGTATGCCTGCGGGGTCGAGCTCGCCAATGGCTTTTCGGAGTTGACCGACCCGCAGGAGCAGCGTCGCCGCTTCGTCTTGTCGATGGATGAGAAGGAACGGCGCTATGGTGAACGCTATCCGCTCGATGAGGATTTTCTCGACGCGGTCGGGCACATGCCGCAGGCAAGCGGCGTTGCACTCGGATTCGACCGGCTGGTGATGCTGGCGAGCGGGGCGCTCCGGATCGACCAGGTGGTCTGGACGCCGCCGCCAAGCGACGCGTGAGCCGTGGATGAGGCAACGACAGTGACAATCACGTTGCGCGCGCCGAAGGAGATCGTTGCCCGCGGGTTTGCGCATCCGGATGATCTCGCCGTGCTGGAAGAAGTCGCCTCCCGCTACGCGGTCGCGGTGACGTCTGATCTCGCCGCCCTCATTGATGGAAGCGATCCGGACGATCCGATTGCGCGGCAATTCATTCCGTCTGCCGCAGAGCTCGACGGCGCGCCGGGCGAGCGTGCCGATCCGATCGGCGACGACGCCCATTCTCCGGTGCCCGGCATCGTGCACCGCTACCCGGATCGCGTGCTGTTCAAGCTGGTGCATGTCTGCGCGGTCTATTGCCGGTTCTGCTTTCGGCGCGAGATGGTCGGCCCCGGCAAGGAGAGCGCGCTGTCGGAAGCCGCTTATGCCGGCGCGCTCGGCTATATCCGCAGCCATCCCGAGATCTGGGAAGTCATTCTCACCGGCGGCGATCCCCTGATGATGTCGCCGCGGCGGCTGGCCGAGATCGTGAATGATCTCGCCTGCATCGATCACGTGAAGATCATTCGCATTCACACCCGCGTGCCGGTCGCGGAGCCTTCGCGGATCAGCGACGAAATGGTCGCTGCGCTGAAGTGCCAGGGTGCGA
>NZ_JAFATE010000771.1 GCF_019244115.1 Bradyrhizobium sp. | reverse complement strand
CTTTGCGAGCCAGGCAAGCGAAGCGGCCGCCGACAACATCACGCCCATCTGGTGCCAGAGCCCGGAAAGCGCATGGCAGAAGGCGTGAACCGCGGAGGCCGGCGCCGGCGCAAATGTATCGGTGACGCGAAACAGCACGCCTGATGTGCCGAGCGACAGGAAGGCATCCCCGGGCGCAATGGCGCCGAGCCCGATCGCGCTCGCCGCGTTGTCGCCGGCGCCGCCGGCGACGATCACGTTTGGACCCATGCCCCAGCGCCGCGCGAGCTCGGGCGACAACGATGCGCTGGGCTCGTCGCCCTCGACGAGGCGCGGCATGTGCTGAGTACCGAGCCCGGTTGCCGCCAGCACCTGATCCGACCAGGCGCGCTTGCCGACGTCGAGCCAGAGCGTTCCGGCGGCATCCGACATGTCCTCGACCATCTCGCCGGTCAGGCGGTAGCGGACATAGGCTTTTGGCAGCAGAACCTTGGCCACCTTCGCGAAGACCTCGGGTTCGTGCTTCGCCACCCACATCAGCTTTGGCGCGGTAAAGCCTGGCATCGCCAGATTGCCCGCGATCGCATGCAGCGACGGGCAAATGCGCTCGAGTTCGGCACATTCGGCGTGGGAGCGGCCGTCATTCCAGAGAATGGCCGGACGCAGCGGCACGCCGTCTTTGCCGAGCAGGGTCGCACCATGCATCTGGCCTGACAGGCCGATGCCGCGCACTTCTGATGTCTCACGCGGATAGGATACGGCGAGATCGTCGACGGCGCCGATCGCAGCATCGACCCAGGTGTCCGGATCCTGTTCGGACCACAGCGGATATGGATGCGACAGCGTGAGCGCGCGCGAGCTGGTCGCGACGATCGCACCCGCCTCGTCCACAAGCACGGCTTTCACGCCGGACGTGCCGACGTCCATGCCCAAATACACCTATCGTCCTCCCTCCAAGCCTCTGGCGTCGCGCGAACTCAGGTCGCCTTGTTCCGCCCAGGGCCGTCACATTTCGAACCGCTGCTCCAGTCGTCACACTGAGAGCAGCGCAGTAGATGTTCACCTCTCCCCGCTTGCGGGGAGAGGTCGGATCGCATCCTTAGATGCGATCTGGGTGAGGGGGACTCTCCGCGAGCTCAGTTTCTCGGAGACTCCCCCTCACCCCAACCCTCTCCCCGCTAGCGGGGAGAGGGAGCCCACTGGCGATGTGGCAACAAAGCCAACCAAACTCGCTGCGTGCTACGGCAGATTGTCCCTCATCACGATGTCGATCCGTATCTTCTCCTGTTCGCTCAGGATCGGTTCGCCGCGGGCGAGCGCCAGCAGCACGCGGACGGCGGCGCGCGCCTCATGCCCCGGATTCTGCGAGATCACCGCATCCATCACGCCCTGCAGTAGCAGTTTTCGTGTCATGACCGTGACGTCATGCCCGACGAAGACCACCTGCTTGGTGCGCCCGGCCTCGATCAGCGCCTTGGCGACACCCGGCGTACCGGCGCCGACATTATAGAGCCCGACGATGTCGGCATGCTCTCCGAGCAACCTCATCATGAGGTGTTCTGAGCGCTGATCCTCATCGCGCCCCTCAACCACTGGCAGCATTTCGAGGTGCGGAAATTCCGAAACCATCACCTGGTTGAAGCCGAAGATGCGCTCGGCGTGGTCGCGCAAGGCCGTCGAGCCTGCGACGACGGCGACCTTTCCGGCTCCCGGGCCGGTGAGACGGCCGACCAGCGCGCCGGCGGTCCGGCCGGCGGCGATGTTGTCGATGCCGACATAATGGTGGCGCCGCGACGACGGCACGTCGGAGACCAGCGTCACCACCTTGGTGCCGCCATCCACGAGATCGTTGATGGCCGCCCGGACCCGCGGATGATCGAGCGCGACCACCGCGACGCCGTCGAACCCCTCACCAAGCGCTTCCAGCGTAGTGGCGAGCGCCGTCGGCTCGAACACATCAGTGGTCAGGGTCTGGACCGCAAGCCGGCGCGCCGAAAGCCAGGTCGACATTTCATTCAAGTGCGCAAGAATTTGCTGCATGAACAGGTTCGGACCGGACGGCATTACGAAGGCGAACCGCCGGAGCCGGCCGCGGGCAAGTTCGGCTGCGGCCACATGCGGCTGAAAGGAATTGCGTTCGATCGCCTCCCGGACGCGGCGGGCGGTGTCCGGCTTCACGCCGGGGCGATTGTGCAGCACGCGGTCGACGGTCGCCAGGCTGACGCCCGCGCGGCGCGCGATGTCCTTTAGCGTCAAAGGTGGGCTTAAGTCCTGCTCCGTCATGGCGGCGGAGCTTAGCAGAGGCTTTGAGGTACGCAACTCATTTTGAGGTGCAGACCTTGCGGCATGGGTTGTCGACTGCGGATATCGCCCCGGCCTTGTTTCGTAAACCTTAAGCCAATCGCGTCAGACAATGAGGCTGCTGCACGGTATCATATTAACTTTACGTTGCGCGGGTCCCGCTACGCTCTCTGAACCCGAAGGATGTCTGCCCCGGTGAAGAGATGAAATCCGCATGACCGAGCCTCGCGCCGCCTCCGTGTCCCAGCATGGACTTAAACTGTTTCTGGTCGGCTTTCTGGTCCTGTTCCTGGAGCTTGCGAGCATTCGCTGGTTCTCGGCCAACGTGATTTTCCTGCAGTTCTTCACCAATGTGGTGCTGCTCGCCTGCTTCCTCGGCATGAGCTGCGGATGCCTCGCAGCGCGTCAGCGCTTCGACTGGATGAGATGGTTGCCGCTGATCGCGGCCGGAACGTTCGCGGTCGCACGCCTGACCGTGCTGCTCTACGGTCATTGGCAGGGGCTTGCCGTCGACGTGGGCCATCAGACCTCGCCGCAGGAGGTGTTTTTCGGCACCGAATATCGCAACCCGGATCTCGCAAAGTTCGTCATTCCGATCGAATGGATCGCCGGGCTGTTTTTCATCCTGATCGCGCTGATGTTCGTGGGGCTCGGCCAGGTGATGGGACGCGCCTTCGAGGCCTATCCCGATCGCATCAGGGCCTATTCCCTCAACATCGGCGGCAGCCTCGCCGGCATCATCGGCTTCTCCGCGATCTCCTTCCTGCAGGCGCCGCCCGCGATCTGGCTCCTGATCATCGCTGTGGGCGCCGCCTATCTGCTGCATCGAGACAACACGCTGACGGCTACCCGCGGCGCAGCCCTGTTGCTCGTGATCGTCTTTGCGGCCCTTCCCACCCAATCCTCCGGGCAGCACCAGCTCCGCTGGTCGCCCTATTATGCCGTCGACCACGACAGGGAGACCAACGCGCTGACGGTCAACAATATCGGCCATCAGCAGATGCAGCCGTTCGCGCAGCGCGGGGCTGTCTATTCCCTGATCCATCTGCTGCAGAACCGCAGCGGCGGCGCACCGTTCGAGAATGCGCTGGTGATCGGCGCCGGCTCCGGCAATGACTTGGCGCATGCGCTGCGCCACGGCGTTTCGCGCATCGATGCCGTCGAGATCGATCCCGTCATTCAGGACATCGGCATTCACTCCCATCCCGACCAGCCCTATGCGGATCCGCGGATCGTCCGTCATCTCGATGATGGCCGGCATTTCCTGCGCACGACCGAGCAGAAATACGACCTCGTCGTCTATGCCCTGGTCGACTCGCTGATCCTGCACTCCGGCTACGCCAACATCCGCCTCGAAAGCTATCTGTTCACCGAGCAGGCCTTTGAGGACGTCCGCCGCGTGCTCAAAAAGGACGGCGTCTTCGTGATGTACAATTACTTCCGCCAGGGCTGGATCGTGCAGCGCGTCGCCGCGATGGCGCAGCGGGTGTTCGGCTGCGAACCGCTCGTGCTGCCCGTCCCCCATACCGAGACGCTGAAGGCTTCCGAACAGGCCGGCTTCGTCACCATCGTTGCCGGCTGCAACCAGCGCATCCCGCTGGCGTTCAAGCAGCATGGCGCATTCTGGATGAACCAGCTGCCGGCGGAAAACTTTTCGGTCAACGGCTTTGACGGCGAGCCCAAAACGAGCGCCGGCAGCTGGATGCCGATCGCGCCGACAAAACTGATCACCGACCAGGCGTCATCCACGCAACTGACCACGGATGACTGGCCGTTCCTCTATGTCAGCGACCGCCTGATCCCCGATCTGACGCTGCGCTCCATGGTGCTGCTCGGCGGCCTCGGCATCACGATGGTGCTGCTGTTCATGAAGGCGACGGCGAGGGGAATTTCCAGGACAGGCTCACCCATCAATATCAGGATGTTCTTCCTCGGTGCCGCCTTCATGCTGCTGGAAACCAAGGCGGTGGTGCAGATGGCGCTGCTGTTCGGCTCGACCTGGCTGGTCAACTCGGCCGTGTTCTTCAGCGCGCTGGTGCTGATCCTGCTCGCCAATCTCTACGTCCTGAAAGTCCCGACCGTGCGGCTGAACGCCCACTACGGCGCGCTGCTCATGTTCCTGGCGACCTCGGTGCTGATCCCGTTCGACGTCTTTTTGAGCGGCGGCCTCGTCTGGCGCTATGCCGTGCCCTGCCTGCTCGCGCTCGGCCCGATGTTCTTTGCCGGCATCATCTTTGCGCGGTCATTCCGCGATGAACCAAATCCGGAGCATGCGATGGGGTCGAACATCGCGGGTGCGATGATCGGCGGGCTGGCGGAGCAGTTTTCCACCCTGCTCGGGTTCCAGCATCTCTTGATCCTCGCGATCGGCTTCTATCTGCTGTCGACCTGGGCCCCATCCCTGCGACCGAAGCTGAGTCCGGCGGAGTGAAAGCGAGGCGCGGGCACACCACAACACCCGTCGTCATGGCCGGGCTTGTCCCGGCCATCCACGTCTTGCATTCAGTAAGAGAAAGGCGTGGATGCCCGGGACAAGCCCGGGCATGACGAGCGGAGAAAGACGACTCCACCTTACCCGAGATTCAGCTCCTTGAAGAAATCGTTGCCCTTATCGTCGATGATGACGAAGGCGGGAAAATCCACCACCTCGATGCGCCAGATCGCTTCCATGCCGAGCTCGGGATATTCCACGACCTCGACCTTCTTGATGCAGTGTTCGGCGAGGTTTGCCGCCGCACCGCCAATCGAGCCGAGATAGAAGCCGCCATATTTTTTGCAAGCCTCGCGCACCATGGGCGCGCGGTTGCCCTTGGCCAGCATCACCATCGAGCCGCCGGCCGCCTGGAACTGGTCGACGAAGCTATCCATCCGCCCCGCGGTGGTCGGACCGAACGCGCCGGAGGCATAACCTTCCGGCGTTTTCGCCGGCCCTGCGTAGTAGATCGGGTGGTTCTTGAAATAGTCCGGCAGCGGCTCGCCCCTCTCCAGCCGCTCGCGCAGCTTGGCGTGGGCGGAATCGCGCGCCACGATCATGGTGCCGGTGAGCGACAGCCGCGTCTTGATCGGATGTTTTGAGAGCGTCGCAAGAATATCCTTCATCGGCTGGTTGAGGTCGATCTTGACCATCTCGCCGCCGAGCTGCTGCTCCACCGCCGGCAGATATTGCGCCGGATTGTGCTCGAGTTCTTCGAGATAGATGCCGTCTTTGGTGATCTTGCCGAGCACCTGGCGGTCCGCCGAGCAGGACACCCCGAGCCCGATCGGCAATGAAGCGCCGTGGCGCGGCAGCCGGATCACGCGCACGTCGTGGCAGAAATATTTGCCGCCGAACTGCGCGCCGACGCCAAGGGACTGCGTCATCTTGTGGATCTCCTGCTCCATCTCGAGATCGCGGAACGCATTGCCGTCGGCCGAACCGTGGGTCGGCAGCGCATCGAGATAGCGCGCGCTCGCCAGCTTCACCGTCTTCATGCAGAGCTCGGCCGAGGTGCCGCCGATGACGATGGCGAGATGATAGGGTGGACACGCCGCGGTGCCGAGCGTGAGCACCTTCTCCTTCAGGAAGGCGAGCAGCCGGTCCCTGGTCAGCACCGAGGGCGTCGCCTGGAACAGAAAACTCTTGTTGGCCGAGCCGCCGCCCTTGGCCATGAACATGAACTTGTAGGCGTCCTCACCCTCGGCGTAGATCTCGCACTGCGCCGGCATGTTGTTGGCGGTGTTCTTCTCCTCATACATCGAGAGCGGCGCGACCTGGGAATAGCGCAGATTGCGGCGGAGATACGCATCACGTGCGCCCTCCGACAGCGCCGCCTCGTCCTCGCCGTCTGTGATGACGTTGCAGCCCTTCTTGCCCATGATGATCGCGGTGCCGGTATCCTGGCACATCGGCAGAACGCCGCCGGCGGCGATGTTGGCGTTCTTCAGAAAGTCGAGCGCGACGAACTTGTCGTTCGGGCTCGCTTCCGCGTCGTCGAGAATGCCGCGGAGCTGCTTCAGGTGCCCCGGCCGCAGATAATGGTTGATCTCGCCGAAGGCGGCTTCCGACAGCGCGCGCAGCGCCTCGCGCGATATCACCAGCATGTCGCGTCCCAAGACCTTCTCGACCCGAACGCCCTCGGTTGAAATCTTGTTGTACGGTGTGGTGTCCGCACCGAGAGGAAACAGCGGCGTATGCTTGTAGGGCGGAACGGGCTTTTGCTGATCGGGAAAGGCGGTCGGGGCGTTCATGGGGGGCTCGTCGGTTAAGGGTCGCGCGCGGCGCTCTTGACAGGTCTGATAGACCACCACCCGACAGCCATCAACTGAGCTTTCGGCATGGCGGCGCTTGAGCTTCGCGGAAGCGACCCCGGTCGCGGCGTCCGGTTCCCGATGCTGCGCCCATGGCGTGGCCGGAGCGCCACGACGACGCCTCGTCATGGCGAGGCGCCCCCAACAGGGCTTGCACGAACCGCCCGCGATGGGCTTCAATCGCGTCAGGGGTTTTCATGACAAGCCTATTGCGCACACGTCCGTCGCCCGGCGTAAGATCGGCGGTTTTCACCATTGTGCTGTGCGCGATTGCGGTGCTGGCCGCTTCGCCGGCCCGTGCCGCCGACCGCTGCGACGATCTTGCCGGCCAGCTCAAGAGCCAGATCGATGGCCTGCGCGTCGGCCAGACCGCCGCGGGCGTGATCTACCTCGCCCACCCCAATGCGCGCGAGATCACGCTCGGCTGCTCCTCGCGCAGTTACGCCAATCAGCTGTACGGCAAGAGCGACCGCAAGCCGCCCGCGGCCTTTCTCGACCTGATGGCGGGTGCGAGCGCGATCGTTTTCACGCTGCCGAAGGACGACATGCTCAAGGGCGTGACGCGCTGCGTGAAACGGATGGGCCTGTTTCGCGGCGACGACATCTCCATCCGCTACCGCCGGCTCGACATGCGCTGTATCCGGACCAAGAGCGAATCCACGATCACGATCTCGCGCGGCAAGGACCAGTAGATGTCGAGCCGCCTGCGCCCACGCTGCAGGGTAAGCCCGTCAACCTGAACGCCCCATTTTTCCGTGACCGCGTGAATCCGCCGTTCACCATGACCGCGCGCAACCCCGATTGCAGACGATTTTAGCGGTTCGATCAGCATTTCGTTGGCGCAGACGCGTCACGCTCGTACGGAAAACAGCAGGGATCAGAGGATCTGACTGATGACGATTTCGAGCGTCTCCTCGAGCGTGCCGCCAACCCCGATCGTTTCGACCGACGCCAGCCAGCAGCAACCGCCGGTGAAAACCGACAGCGACGACAGCAGCTCGCAGCAGGTGCGCGCACCGTTGCCGCCGGGCCAGGGAACGCGCGTCGATCAGCTCGCCTGAGGCTATCTGCTTTCGGACGCTTCCGCTGTGACGCGTCCGATCGCATCGAGCAAGCGCCCCCAACCCGGGCTCATCGCTCTGGCGCAGGGCGAAGCGTTTACTTTCCGCCCTTCACCTCGACGAGGCCGACCTTGTTGACGAGACTGTTGGCCATCACCGGCTCGCCGCCCGGCGTGACGTCCATGTTGCGCACGATGTCGCCGCCGCCGGGGATTGCCCAGGTCTGGAATTTTTCGCTTGAGGGATCGAAGCGCACGATGGTGTTCGGCTTGGCCGCCGACTCGCTGTACCAGACCGCGCCCTTGGTGAAGACCATGCCGTAGGGCTGCGATTTCGGCCCGCTCGGCGATGGCCATTCGTTCACGGCGCCGGTGGCCGGATCGAGGCGGCCGAGATAGCCGCGCGCAAAATCGCTGTACCAGACGATGTCGCCCTGCCCGATCGCGAGCCGGCGCGGACGCGCGGCCGGATCGGGCAAGGGATATTCGCGGATCTGCAGCGTCTTCGGATCGATCGAGGCGACCTTTGGCGCGCCGAACTCGACGAAGAAGACGACATTCTTGGAGTTGACCACGATGCCATAGGGCCGCGCATTCGCGGTCGGCGGCGTCAGCAGCTTGATCTCGCCGCTCCTGGGGTCGAGACGCCCGACCTTGTTGCCCTGCTGCACGGTGAACCAGAGGATGCCGTCCTGATCGAACACCAGGGAGTGCGGGTCCTTCGCCGCAGGATCCGGCATGCGGAACTCGGCTACCTGCCCCGTTTTCG
This sequence comes from Bradyrhizobium sp., assembly GCF_019244115.1. GTDB lineage: Bacteria > Pseudomonadota > Alphaproteobacteria > Rhizobiales > Xanthobacteraceae > Bradyrhizobium. The sequence continues at coordinate 14,980 of NZ_JAFATE010000771.1, read as the reverse complement.
GATCGAGCTTGCCGATCAGGCCGGCAAAATTGCCGGTGAACCAGATGTTGCCGTCCTTGTCTTCCTTCAGCCCATGCGGCCCGGTCTGGGCATTGACGTGATACTCCTTGATCTCCCCGCTCGCCGGATCGAGCCGGCCGAGCACGTTGGTGAGCTGGCCCGAGTACCAGATCGATCCGTCGCGTGCTGCGAGCGGATCGTGCGGCCGCGAACCCGGCGTCGCCACCGGCCACTCCTTGATGGCCACATCGACCGGGCCTTCGATCAGCGCGGCCTGCGGGCGCGGTCCCTCCGGAAAACTCTTGATCAGATAGTCGGTGATCTCGGTGACATGATCCGGCGGAATCGGCGCACCAAAATTCTGCATCATGCGCATCACGGTGCGCCAGCCTTCGTCGGTGTAGCCGGCCTTGACGCGGTTGATGTCGTGGCAGCCGCCGCAGATCGTGACGACGTCGCCCTTGGCCGCGCCGTCGGGAAAATCGGCGCCTGGCTGCTGCGCGGCAGCCGCGCTCGACAGCGCCATCGCCGCAACCACGAAAGTTTTCGGGGATCGGCCGATCGCCCTGATCACATCACTGCAATTCATGGACACCTCCCGCTGTTCTTGTTGTTCGGATCCGGCGCGCTCAGTGAGCCGCGATTAAAAGCACAACCGGGCGCAAGCGCAATTCGCGACCGCTTGATCTCTTGCGGATCAGCATTGCGCGTGCCGCGGGGACGGCGGGTTCAAGCATCGAGCTCCTTGTAGCGGCGAAAGATTCCACTCTCGTTGAAGGGAATGCGGCGGTCGCTGGCGAGATAGGCCTTGATGTTCGGCCGTGCTGCGACGCGGTCACGCAGTTCGAGCAGGCCGGGCACCGCGTCCTCGAACGCCGTCATGCGCTTCGGGAAGGCGTAGCGCAGGCCGTCGATGATCTGGAACAGCGAGAGATCGACATAGCTGACGCGGCGGCCCGTGACATAGGTGCCGCCGCCATCCTTCAGGATCCGTTCGAAATAGCCGAGATATTTTGGCACCCGCTCGTTCCAGAACGCCTCGCTGCGCCGCTTCGCCGGCGCCTTCTGGTCCTCATAGTAAAGCGACGGCCCGAGCGGATGGTGGGTGTCGTGAATCTCCAGCACGAAATCGGCGATGGTGAGCTGCAGCTGGTGCAGCCAGAGTTTTCCTGCTTCCGTCTTCGGCGCCAGCGAATGGCGCGCGCCGAGATAGAGCAGGATGTTGGCGGTCTGCCCGATCACCAGCTTGCCGGCCTTCAGGAATGGCGGCGCAAACGGCGGCGTGCCGCCCTGTTCCATCACGCGCAGCATCTTAGGTGTGCCATTGCCCTCGCGCGCGACGTCGACGTAGGCGGCTCCCGCCTCTTCCAGCGCAAGGCGGACATATTCGCCGCGGCCCTGGATTTCCGGCCAGTAATAGAGCTCGTAGCGCATCGGCGCCTCTCCGTGGTCTCAGGGCCAGTCGCCAGCGCCGGCTTGCAGCCTCGGTGCGGTCATCGTATCCAACGCCGCGGTGGTGGCAAAGCTCCGCACGCAGGGGGTGCTCATGGCAGCCGAGATCGCGCGCATCGTCAGCAGGGCGCGGCGGGGAGAGGTGACGCCGAGCTCCGCGAGAGTTTGATCGGCTCAATTCACCGCGAAACAATACAGCAGCCCGTCGCCGCCGGTGCTCCTCAAATCCGCTTGCGAGCAGCCACCATCCGGACCGCGCGAAGGATGCGAGGAATTCCAGGAATGTGACGGCTCGTCGTCGCGCAGCCCCTGCCGGTCGGAATGACCGACCATCGCCGCGCCCTGCCCCGAGCTCAGCCAGTTCCCGCAGGTGCGGTCGGTGCCCGATGGAAAGGCGGTGCCGTCGGCCTGCGATCCGGTGAGGATATCGTGACGGTTCGGGGTGTCGCCGCGGCCGTTATTGACCTCGCCCTTTTCGGTGAGCGCGGTCTGCTTGGTCAGGTTGTTATTCGCGCTGTGGAGGTCGGCGACATCCTTGGCGACCACGATGCCCTTGGCGTTCTGCCACGGGCCGTTGCCGATGCGGTCGCGCGCGTTCACGGCATTCGTGCCCTGGGTGGAGAGATAGGCGTGCCATGTCTTTCCACTGGCGCCTGCGGACTGCGCGAGTTGTTGGCAGTGACCGTCGGCCCCAGCGAGCCCGCCGAGATCACCGCCCTTGCCGGGGCCGACCGACGTGATGAAGAAGGACATGTTCGCATTCTGGGCTTTTGCCACTTCCGATCCGAAGGCCACGACAGACATCACGGCGAACGCGCACACGCGCAGCGCAAGCGACTTTGCGGACATGTCATCCTCCCGACTGATTTGGTGGTCTTGCGACCTCACACCAACACGGCGCACGAAGAATTATTCCGCGCACCGCAACGATGACGAGAGCGGGCCATGAAAAAAGGCGCCGGGCAAAGCCGCGGCGCCTTGTTCATTGTTCGCTCGAAAGCGATCAATTGGTCTGCTGGATTGCCGAGAGTTCCCAGCTGCGGCCGCGCGGCCGCACAAAAGTCCAGACTTCGGTGACCTCGGTCGGCTGCTCGCTGCCTTCGACCAGGCGGCCCGTCGCGCGGTCGACCGTCCGGTCGACCAGCGAGAAGCGCATGGCGACGCTCGCATAATCGGTTTCGCCCTCGCGCCAGGCCTCGGCAAGATCACCCTGCAGCAGGCGGGTGCCTGAGACCTTGTTGACCACGTTGCGGGCGCGGTTCTGCTCGAGGTCGCGGGCGAGATACGACACCATTTCAGGCGTCGCGAGCTGGCCCAGGCGGTTCGTGTCCTCGTTCGACCAGGCGGCCTGGATCTCGCTGAGCAGCCGCTCAAAGCTCTCGTAGTCCGCGGGCTGGATCTGCAGCGGCGCAGTGCCTCCGCCGAAACCGAAACCGCCGATCCCGCCAAAATTGCCCGGTTGCGGGCCAGGGCTATTGGCCGCCGCATAGGCCGGCTCTCCCATCTGGCGGCGCTGCCACCAGGACATCGCCATCCGCACCAGGAAGAAGATCAGCCCAAGCTGCAGGATCAGGCCAAACACCGACGACAAGCCGCCGATGCCGGAAAACAGGCCGCCGCCGAACAACAGGCCGAACAGGCCGGCGCCGAGAAAGCCCGCGGCAAGGCCACCGAGCAGGCCGCCACCCGGACGGTTGAAGAAGCCGCCGCCCATCGGCGCACCCACACCGGGATTCGCCGGCTGGCCAAAAGTGCGGTTGAACGGCTGCGCGGTGCCCGGCGCGGTCGAGGTCGAGGGCGGCGCCGAAAACGTTCGTGTGCCGCGGGAGCCCGAGGACATGCCCCCGCCGACACGGGCATCGGCAGCCGACATGACGAGCGTCGAGGCCAGCGCCAGCGACAGCGCCACCGCAGCGGCCCGGATCATGCCACGCACGGGTCGTGTGAATTTCATTGGTCGAATCCTCAAATCCCCTGAACGGGACGTGCCTCTAAGATGGGCAGGGTTCCGCAAAAGGGAAAGCCGGTCGAAGGGGCTGGACCTGCGGCGCGGCGTCGCGGGGATGCCGGTTTTTTGCGCCAATTTTGACAGCTTTCGCGTCCGGCGCGCTGCAACGCCCGCGCCACAGCAGATGTGCTCCCTCTCCCCGCTTGCGGACCGCTTGCGGGGAGAGGGTCGGGGTGAGGGGGAGTCTCCAAGCACCGCGCTCGTGGAGAGCCCCCTCACCTGCATCGCTGAAGCGGTGCGACCTCTCCCCATGCGGGGAGTGGTGAATGCGTCCTGGAATGACAGCGGCTATTGCGGCGTCATGGTCTCCTTCACGGCGGCGACGAGCTGGCTCAAGGTGAACGGCTTTGGCAGGAAGGCAAACTGCTGGTTCTCGGGCAGGCTCTTTTCGAAGGCGTCCTCGGCATAACCGGACACGAAGATGATCCTGATGTCGGGATTTTTCTGGCGCATCTCCTTCAAGAGCGTCGGGCCGTCCATTTCCGGCATCACCACATCCGACACCACGAGGTCGATCGCGCCGCTCTTTTCCTCCAGCGCCTCCATCGCCTCGACACCATTGGAGGCCTCGATCACGCTGTAGCCCCGCGAGCGCAGCCCGCGCGCGTTCAGCGACCGCAGGCCCTCCTCGTCCTCGACCAGCAGGATCGTGCCCTGCCCGGTCATATCGGCACGCGGCTTCGCCTCGGCGGCCGCCTCCTTCGGCGCGCCGTTCGTCACCTGCGGCTCGGCCGCGACCTCCGGCTCGGCCACATGGCGCGGCAGGAAGATCAGGAACGAAGTGCCCTTGCCGACCTCCGAGTCGACGTAGATGAAACCGCCGGTCTGCTTGACGATGCCGTAGACCGTCGACAGACCAAGGCCGGTCCCCTTGCCGACCTCCTTGGTCGAGAAGAACGGCTCAAAGATCTTGTCGCGGATTTCGGGCGGGATGCCGGTGCCGGTATCGGCGATCTCGATCTTCACATAGTCCGCCGCCGGCATGCCCTTATAGGCGAGCTGGCCGGCCTCCGGCGCCCCGACATTGGCCGTCCTGACCGTGAGCTTGCCGCCATCGGGCATGGCGTCGCGCGCATTGACCGCGAGATTGACAACAACCTGCTCGAACTGGGAAACGTCGACCTTGACCGGCCAGAGGTCGCGGCCATGCACGAGGTCGAGCTTGACCTTCTCGCCGATCAGCCGCCGCAGCAGCATGGTGAGGTCGGAGAGCGCATCGCCGAGGTCGAGCACCTGCGGCCGCAGCGTCTGGCGGCGCGAGAACGCGAGCAGCTGCCGCACCAGCGTGGCGGCGCGGGTCGCGTTCTGCTTGATCTGCATGATGTCCTGGAACGACGGATCGGTCGGCTTGTGCGCGTTGAGCAGGAAGTCGTTGGCCATCATGATCGCTGAGAGCACGTTGTTGAAATCGTGCGCGATCCCGCCGGCGAGCTGGCCGACCATCTCCATTTTCTGCGACTGGTTGATCTGGTTTTCCAGTGTCCGCCGCTCGGTGGTCTCGAGCAGATAGACGATGGCGGCCTCAGTCTCGCGCTCGTCTTCTTCGACCGAGGTGACGAAGAACTGGCCCCAGCGCTCCCGGGTGCCTTCCAGCATCGCCTCGACGGGCGCGATGTCGCCCTGCCCTTCGGCGGCCTGGTTGATCGCGGCGATCAGGAGATTGCGGTCGCGCGCGCTGACGGCGCGGACAATCGACTTGGTGGCGATCGAGTCGGGGCTCAGACTTTGCGCGAGCTTTGCGTAGCGGGCATTGGCACGCACCACGGCGCCGGCGCGGTCGACGGTCGCGATCGCCATCGGGGTGTGGTCGAAGAAGCGCATGAAGCGCACCTCGGCGGCACGCTCCGGATCGGAGCGCTCGTCGCGGGCGCGGCTGATCACCAGGGTGCGCGAGGGCCCCGGCGCGCCGTCGGCGCCGAAGGCGAGCTTGTGATAGAGCCGCGCCGGCATGGTCTTGCCGGTGCGCATACGCAGGTCGACGTCGAACACCTCGGTCTTGACCTCGCCGGGCGCGGCCACGATCGAGGTCAATAGCGAGGCGCCGTCCCCGGACACGATGTCGGTCAGCTTGAGGCCGCCCGAGCCGATCTCGGCGAGGTCGTGATCGAGCCAGTTCGCCAGTGTCGCGTTGACATAGACGAGCTCGCCCGCGCCGTTGACCGAGAAGAAGCCGCAAGGCGCGTGATCGAGATATTCGATCGCGTGCTGCAGCTCCTGAAAAACGTCCTCCTGGCGCTCGCGGTCGCGCGTAATGTCGCCGACCGACCACACCGAATATTTCGCATCCCGCTTGCTGTCGCCGAGCGGGCGTACCCGCATCCGCAGCCAGCGGCCCGGGCCGCCGTCCTCGGCCGCGACGCGCACCTCCTCCTGCAGGCGTTTTCCCTCGCGTGCCGCTTTCAAGAGGCGGAACACGGCCTCGGAGACGTCGGGATTGCCGATGAACACCCGCTCGACCGGCCGCACGTCCTGCAGACCGGTGGCGCCCGTCATGGCAAGATAAGCGGCATTGGCAAACACCACATGCCCGCGCGGATCGGAGACGGCAAGCCCGTCGGGCGCCAGATCGGGCACCTTGGCCATCACGGGATCATCCGTGGTGCGGTCGGCGAAGCGGATGATGCCGGCGGCAAAGGCGAACAGGTTGAACAGCCCGACCATCGCCAGCAGCGCCAGCAGGCCGAGGATGTAGGGCTGGGCCTGGGCGCGGCCGATGCTCATCAGCACCAGCGCCGCCACCACCAGTCCGCCGGCGACCAAGAGCACCAGCACGATGCTACCGCTGCGCCGCGGCGGCTCGTGCAGGGCCGCCGGCTCGCGGGACGCATCAAGGTCGGAATCGGCGGTCATCGCTGGCACGGCCTGTCCACTCATCATGGCGCGATTCGCACGCCAATCCTCAAGTGACTGAATCGGGTCGGCCAGCGCAAGTCCGTCAAACCGCTATTTTACCGGCATTTCACAGGCCATCATCGTCACGTCCGCCGCCCGGAAAAACCCTGCCGCAGCCGCATCACGTAGCCGATGACTTCGGCGACCGCCTGATAGTGTTCGACCGGGATCTCGTCGTCGATCTCGACGGTGCCATAGAGCGCGCGCGCCAGCGGCACGTTTTCCACGATCGGCACGTCATGCTCGCGGGCGATCTCCCGGATTTTGAGCGCGATGAGGTCCGTGCCCTTGGCGACGCAGACCGGCGCCGCCATGCCGCGCTCGTAGGACAGCGCCACTGAATAGTGGGTCGGGTTGGTGATGACCACGGAGGCTTTTGGCACCGCCGTCATCATGCGCTTCTTCATGCGCTGCTGGCGCAGCTGCCGGATCTTGCCCTTGATGTGCGGATCGCCTTCGGACTGCTTGAACTCCTCCTTCATCTCCTGCAGCGACATTTTCAGCCGCTGGTGCCACTGCCGGTACTGGAACAGATAGTCGGCGATCGCGACCAGCGCGAGGATCGCGACCACCGTCCCCATCAGATGCACGGTCATGCCGGTGCTGAGGCCAAGCAGGGTCGCCGGGTCGGCACTCACGAGCGATTCCAGGCGATGCCGCTCCGGCCAAAGGATCATGGTCATGATCGTGCCGAGCGCGATCAGCTTGAACAGGCCCTTGGCGAAGTTGACCGCGGCCTGTTTGCCAAACAGCCGGTTGAAACCTGATATCGGCGAGATTTTCGAGAATTTCGGCTTCAGCTGTTCGCTCGACCACACCAGGCGATGCTGCATCATGTTGCCGGCGATCGCGGCCAGCGCCAGCATCAGGATCGGCACGCCGACCGCGCCGATCACGAGCATTCCGAGACTCTTGGCGAGCTGCAGCAGGCCCGGCCCGTCGGTATTGATCATCCAGGAATTGGCGATCAGGTTTTTCAGCGGCACCATCAGCCCGCCGCCGATCTGGTCGGAAAACGTCGACATGATCAGCGTGCCGCCGGCGATCACGAACCAGGTGTTGATCTCCTGGCTCTTTGCGACGTCGCCGCGCTCCAGGGCCTCGTCGAGCCGTTTCTGGGTCGGGTCTTCTGTCTTGTCTTCGTTGTCGCTCTCGTCGGCCATTTTTCAACACCTTATCTGAGCGGCATCATCTGGTGCATCACGCCGATGAAGTAGTCGAGGAAGGTTCCCATCATCGCCACGATGACGATACCGAAGATGAGAAAGCCGACAAAGATCGACAGCGGAACGCCGACGAAATAGACCTGCATTTGCGGCATCAGCCGCGCCAGCACGCCGAGCCCGATGTTGAACACCAGGCCGAAAACCAGAAACGGCGCCGACAGTTGCAGGCCGATCCTGAACGCCGCGCTGAAGGCGCGCGTGGCGAGCGCCGCGACGTCGCCGCTTCCCATGATCTCCCCCGGCGCGAACACCTTGTAGCTGTCGTTGAGCGCCGAGATCACCAAATGATGGCTGTCGGTGGCAAACAGCAGCGTCACCCCGAGCATGGTGAGAAAATTGCCGATCAGGACGCCCTGCTGGCCCTGGGTCGGATCGACCGACTGCACGAAGCCGAGCCCCATCTGCTGCGCGATCACCGAGCCCGCGACCTGCAGCGCCGACAGCGTCACCCGCGCGGTGGCGCCCAGCACGATGCCGATCACGATCTCATGCACCATCAGCACCATCAGCGCCGCCATGGATTGCAGGTCGAGCTGATAGGCTGCCCGGTGCAGCGGCAGGATGATTAAAGTGAGCAGGAGCGCGATCGACAGTTTCACCCGCACCGGGATGTTCTGCTCGCCGAACCCCGGCAGCAGCATCACCATGGCGCCGATGCGGGCAAACGCCAGCACGAACGCGGCGGCAAGCGCCGGCAGAAACGAAATGTCGATGCGCATGGTGGCCGCACCACTCCGAGCGTAGCGATCCGCGGTTGAAGCGCGCGTCCACGAGTTCGGTGCGCTCCCCTCCCCTTGCGGGGAGGGGTCGGGGTGGGGGTCCCCGGACGCAGCTCGTCGTGTGGTACCCCCCTCCCCAGCCCTCCCCGGCAAGGGGGAGGGAGCGCACCGGCGATGCGGCCCCACCTCAAACAAATGTCAGAGCACTTCTGCCTCATCCGCCGATGATTCGCGACGAGATCCGCATCATGTGGCTCTGCAGCGAATCGGCCATGAAGGGCAGTGCCAGCAGCAGCGTCACGAAAATCGCGAGGATTTTTGGCACGAACACCAGCGTCTGCTCCTGGATCTGGGTCAGCGCCTGGAACAGCGACACCACGACGCCGACCACGAGGCCGACGCCCATCAATGGCGATGACACCACCACGATGGTCCAGATCGCATCGCGGGCCACGTCGAGAGTTTCAGGACCGGTCATTTCTCTACTCGCTTTCTCAACTTTGCTTGGTCATTCCGGGGCGATGCGAAGCATCGAACCCGGAATCTCGAGATTCCCAGATGCGCAATCGCGCACCACAGTTCGCCCTGCGGGCGCCCCGGAATGAGGGTGGAAAATTTCAAATCGGCATCTTCATGATGTCTTCATAGGCCGCGATCACGCGATCGCGGACCGAGACCAGCGTGGAGACCGCGACGTCGGTCTCGGCGACCGCCGTCACCACGTCCATCACATTGGCCTTGCCCTGCGCCATCGACACGGTCTGCGCGTCGGCCTTGCGGCCGACCTCGGCGACGCTGCCGATCGCATCCTTGAGCAGCGCGCTGAAAGACGGACCGTTGCTTTCGCCGCTCTTTCCGGGGCCGCCGGAATCGAGAATCTTCGCGAGATTGGCATAGGCGTTGGCGGCAACTGTCGGTGAAGCCATGGCTTAGGTGTCCCTGTTCAGCTCTTGAGGATGTCGAGCGTGCGCTGGATCATCCGGCGGGTCGCGCCGATGATGTTGAGGTTGGCCTCGTAGGAGCGCTGGGCGTCGCGCATGTCGGTCATTTCGACGAGCGAATTGACGTTGGGATATTTGACGTTGCCGGCGGCATCGGCTGCCGGATTGTTTGGCTCGTACTTGGTGCGGAACGCGGAAGGGTCGCGGGCGACGCGGCCGAGCGTCACCACCTGGGCATCCAGCGCGCGGTCGAGCTGCGCGGTGAAGGTCGGCACCTTGCGGCGGTAGGGATCGCCGCCTGATGTCGGCGCCGTCGAATCGGCATTGGCGATGTTTTCCGAGATCACGCGCATCCGTCCGGCCTGCGCGCGCAGGCCCGAGGTCGCGATCCCCATGGAACGCATGAAGTCGTTGCTGTCGTTTGCCATGTTGCGCCTCTCCTGCTGCCGAACGCTGCGGCGTCAACTTGACGCCGCCGGCGTTGCCCTAGCCCTTGCCGATCGCCGTCTTGATGAGGTGCAGGCTCTTGCTGTAGAGCGCGCTGACCGCGGCAAAATCCATCTGGTTGGCGGAGACCTTCATCATCTCCTCCTCCAGGTTGACGGCGTTGCCTGCGGGTCGGGTCTCGAAACCGACCCTCTTGTTCTGGTCGAAGGTCGGCGCGCCGCTGGCGGACGCCATGTGGGCGGCGCTGGTCTGGGTCATCGGCAGCGGCCCGGTGGTTCCCTTGGGCATCCCGGATGGCTGAAATTTCGGCTCGACCAGATCGCGCGGCCGGAAATTCGGCGTGTCGGAATTCGAGACGTTTTCGGCCAGGACGCGCTGCCGCTCCTGGTGCCACTGCATCTTGGTGCGCAACGCGTTCAGAACCGGAAGATCGCCGATGGACATCGCGCCGCTCCGCTTTCACTCCGCGCCGAAACGGCTTCGGAAGTAGGCAGAATTTGCCGCGTGTATGGTTAACGGCCGGTTAAGGCGTCAGCCTGTGGAGAGCTCAAAAGATACCCACAGGGGCTTTTTCAGACCATTTCCAGGCCGCCGATTGGCAGCGAAAACCGCGTTAACCCCGTCAGTTAGCGGGGACCTTGATGCGAAGAAGTAATTTTGGTCCGGCCGATTCATGGGTTATTAAGGGGTTTGGCCGGGGCCGGCACTTCCTGCCGGGGGTCATTAGGACTTGGTGTCCCGGTTCTGACATTCGTATCATTTTGCGGCGAGTTCGTTTACGAATGTCAGAGCCGAAAGACACTGGGAAAACTTCGATTCTCGTGTGGCTTGGGCCCTGACATTCGCTATGAGAACTCGCCGGTATTCGGTGGCGAAGCTCAGGGTTCGTCACACGAGTTCCAGTTCGGGCGCTCCTCGCCCCTTTGCTGTCGCGCGCAGCCGATGCGCGTGCGGCAGATGAGAAACTGGATGAACGGCATTTGCGGGGACATCGCATGCAGGCAGTGACATTTTTCTTCGCGTTCGTAGCCGTGCTGGCCCTGATCGGCGTCGTCTTCTGGCTGCTTCGCCGCTTTGCCGGCAACCGGCTCGGCACCACAGCCAATCGCGGGCGCATGCCGCGCCTGGCCGTCATCGATGCCGCCGCCGTCGACGGAAGGCGCCGTCTCGTTCTGGTCCGGCGCGACAATGTCGAGCATCTGCTGATGATCGGCGGCCCGAGCGACATCGTCGTGGAATCCAACATCGTGCGGGCGGTGCCGGCGCGCGAGCAGCTGCCGCATCGCGCCCCCGCCGCACCGGCGGAAGCTCCACCGCGCCTGGCGCCGCTGCCCGAGGCCGCCAATTGGAGCGGTGGCAACGAAGATGCCGAGCCGGCGATTCCCGCGATGCCGCCGTTACCGCCGATGCCCGAGCCGCCGCCACCGCGCCCCGCGCGGCCGGCCTTTGCCGACGAGCTGCGGCGGCCGCCGCCGATGGCCGGCGAGCGCCGCGACCCGCTCGCGGGCTTTGCGCTGGAGCCGATCGGCCGCCCGGAACCGCGTCCCGAGCCGCCGCTCCGTCCCGAGCCTCCGGTGCGCGCCGAGCAGCGGGGCGAGCCGCCGCTGCGTGGCGAACCGCCAGCGCGGCCCGAGCCGCTGCCGCAGCGCGCAGACCTGCCGCCGCGCGCCCCTGCGCGCGCCGAACCGATGATCCCGCGCGCACCGCGGCCGAGCGAGGCGCCGAAACCGCCGCCGCTCCGCGCACCTGCCGCCGAGCGCGAACGCGCACCCGCGCCGCCGCTGCCGCCGAGCGCCGACCAGAGCCTTGCGGAAATGGCGCAGCGGCTCGAAGCCGCGCTGCGCCGCCCGCAGGGTGAGCCGGCTTCACCTCCGGTCGCGCCCGAGCCGGCACCGCCGCCCCCGCCGCAACGAGCGGCCGCACCGCGGAGCGAGCCGGCGCCGCCGCCGGCTCCCGCGGCGTCGCCGAGTGCCTTCGACAGTCTCGAAGACGAAATGGCCTCGCTGCTCGGCCGCTCGAAGTCATCGTCTTCGTGAGGCGCGCAGGTTCTCCGCGTAGAGTTTTCATTCCTGCCTCCCTGACGACAGCCGCAGCGCTTCCAGCGCTGGCGGCGGTTGTCGTGCTGGCGGCGCTTGCGGTGCTGGCAACGCCTGCGGCCGCGCAGGACATCAGCATCAATCTCGGCGGTGCGGGCGGGGGCGGCGTGACCGAGCGCGCGATCCAGCTGATCGCGCTCTTGACGGTGCTCTCGATCGCGCCGTCGATCCTGATCATGATGACGTCATTCACCCGGATCGTGGTGGTGCTGTCGCTGCTGCGCACCGCGATGGGCACGGCGACCGCGCCGCCGAACTCCGTCATCATCGCGCTCGCGATGTTCTTGACCGCCTTCGTGATGGGGCCGGTGCTGCAAAAATCCTATGACGAGGGCATCCGCCCGCTGATCGCCAACCAGATCACCGTCGAGGACGCGCTGCAGCGCGCTGCCGGTCCGCTGCGTGGTTTCATGGAAAAGAACGTGCGCGAGAAGGACTTGAAACTGTTCCTGGACCTTTCGGGCGAACCGCCTCCGGCGACCCCTGAGGAGATGTCGCTGCGGATCCTGGTGCCCGCCTTCATGATCTCCGAACTGAAGCGCGCCTTCGAGATCGGCTTTCTGCTGTTCCTGCCCTTCCTGATCATCGACCTCGTGGTCGCCTCGGTCTTGATGTCGATGGGCATGATGATGCTGCCCCCGGTCGTGGTGTCGCTGCCGTTCAAGCTGATCTTCTTCGTCCTGGTCGACGGCTGGTCGCTGGTCGCCGGCAGCCTGGTGCAGAGCTACGGGGGGTAATTTGGTCCTTCCCCCCGGAGCGGCGGGGCGATGCTAATGCGTCACGAGACTGCGCAGGGCGTCGCGGCCCCTGCGCATCAGCACGAGGAGGCCGCCTTGCGCCCCGTGGCGGTGCAGCGACCCCAGGACGTGCTGGGTGCCTTCAGGCAGCCTGTGAAACTCGGCGTCCAGGTCGGCGGCGACCTGGGCCATCAGGCCGTCGAGCGCCCGCCCCCAATCGGACGTCTCGAGGTGGCCGATTTCGGCCCGCAACGCGGTTTCGATCTCGTAGATGTCGGCGAGATTTTGCTTGGCGAGCTGCAGGCGGTCGCTCCTCAGGGCTTGCTTCAATCCGAGCCTGAGGTCGTCGAGGTGATCCAGCACGAGGGTGACGCTCATTGCAAAGCGCGAGGCCGCGATCGCGGCGACACCCCTGCCCTGCGCGGTCGACGTCGCAAGCCGAACCAGTTGCCAGCGCATCTTCAGGTGCCTGGCAACGACTGCCTGGGCGAAAGGCAGCGCCCCGCTGCCCTGCTCCGCGGCGAATGCGTCCAAAAATCCGCAGACATTGGCGAGCACCTTGCCGTGAAGTTCGTCGATCTTGAGTGGCAGCGCCCGCTCCAGCTTCTCCAACGCGTCCCGCGCACGCAGCGCGGCCATGATCTTTCGGAGATCCTCGAAGGCGGCCTGAGACGCGGTGTATTGGGCAAGCGCGCTGCGCGCACGCCTCACCCCATCGTCGGTGTCGAGGGTGCCTTCGAGCGATTTGAGCACCTTGGACTGGAAGTCACGGGCGATGGTCCGCGCCCTCGGCGCATCGCCCTTGATCAGCGCATCCTTCACCTTCTCGCTGTAGTCGCGGGTCATGGTCCGCAGCAGATCATTGGAGATCCATTCCCAGATCGGCGACAGCGAGCCGCGCGAGATCTGCCCCGGATTGGTTCGCTCCGCCGGACGGTTGACGAACAGCGCCTCGATGGCCTGGAAGAAATGCCGCGACGGGTTGCCGACACGGTCATGGGTCTCGCCGCTGCCGCGAAACTCGGCGCGCAACTGCTCGAGCAGCGCGTCGGCACCCGGCATGGTCTCGCCATACATCTGCATCCGCTCGATCTCCGCGAGCAGGTTCTTGCGCGCCTGCGGCGAGATGTTCTGCAGGTATTTTTTGACCCGGTCGGATGGCAGCTCAACTTCCGTCATCGGCATAATGCCTCAAAAGGTCTTGCAACCCGATCGTCCCGCTGCCCGGTTTGAGTCCGGCTTTCGGCCAAGCCACCGGCTGGTCGGTAAATCGCGACCACCGGATCCGAGCCCTGCTGGCGGGCACCTGATCGTCTTTAAAAAGCGCTCAACTATCGTCGGCGAGGTCTTGAAGCAGGGCTCGACGATGCGAACCCGCAACCCCGCTCATCCCGCAAACAGTGCAGGCAAAAGTTGAAGCCGGCCCTAATTTCGCGTGCCGCAGCATTGCGGCCGTGCGCCTACGGGCCCCGCGGCCACGTGCGTACAAATGGGCCCGCGCCAAGCGCGGCCCGCCGCGCTTGGCCGGAATGACGGCTTTCTGATCCTTCGTGCCGCAGCAAAGTTAATGCGTTACGAAACTGCACAGCTGAAAACCCGGCTCGCAGCATCAGGCTCCGACCTTAGCATTTCCGAAACATTGCCAGCGCAAGTTGAAGTGTCACGAATTGGCGCGTTCTGCAACTTGGCCTCCGTAGATTTACGGGAATGATCCGCGTGGCCCGCCCGCCGCATCTGGGATGATCGGGGGTCGGCGCGATCACGGCCCCCGGGCTCGCTCATTCCATGGCGTCATACTGTTTGGCGAGATGGTCGCCGATCTGCACCAGCATCGCCACGCATTCGGGATAACCCGGCTTGGCCACGGTCGCCTCATCAGCGCTGGCACGCAATTCCCAGGAATCGCGGTCGCGGATCAGCGAGATCACCATGCCGTCGGGACAATCGGCGTGAACCTTCAGCTCGGCCTTGGCCATCGCGATCAGTTCGGCAGCGGTCTTGGCGGGCTTGCTCATAAGATGGTCTTCCTCCGGCTGTCCTCTCAAGGTCATGCGAGATCGGCTCGACTGAAAACGCCTTGAGCGTGGTCAGGTTGCCGCTTTGGCGCGTCCTTGTCGAGAGGATGGAGGACTTACCGGGTCGCGCCGACGCGGCGCAGGCCGGCGATCTCGGGCAGCGTTGCCGCGGTGTGCTCGCCGCTCGCGCTCTCCGCCGCCGGCTTGGCCATCGCGTCCGGGAAACGGGCCTTCATCTCGCGCAGGAAGCCGTCGAGGGTGTCGACGCTCGCGGCCATTTTTGCGATCTGCGCGAATTCGGCGCTGGAGCCCGAGGCCGGCTTGCTCGCGACGTCGAAGGCGATCTTGTCGGCTTCCGCGGTCATCAGCGGCGCATATTTTTCGCGAAACCGCGCAAGCCCGATGGCATCCTCGGCCAGGGCATAGCCGACCACCGCGCGAAGGACA
>NZ_JAFATE010000743.1 GCF_019244115.1 Bradyrhizobium sp. | reverse complement strand
GACAAGTCGCGCTTCGTCATCATCGATCCGCATGAGGATGGCGAGCTCGCCAGGCAGCATGGCGTGCGCTTCATCAAGGGCGGCGTCACTCGCGACAATTACCGCGAACTCCTGGTGCCGCTGTTGACGGAGGGCGGCGGCCAGGGGTTTTGCGTCAATCTGTCGGTCGACACCTCCTCTGTCGACATCATGACGCTGTGCCAGGAGATCGGTGCGCTCTATATCGACACCGTGGTCGAGCCCTGGACCGGCTTCTATTTCGACAAGAAGATCAACCCGGAGAAGCGCTCCAATTATGCGCTGCGCGAGACCCTGCTCGCCGCCCGCCGCAACAGCCTGGGCAGGCCGACCGCGGTCTCGACCTGCGGCGCCAATCCAGGCATGGTCTCCTGGTTCGTCAAGCAGGCGCTGCTCGACATCGCCCGTGACACCAATACCGAGTTCAATGAGCCGAAGAGCCGCGAGGGCTGGGGCGAACTCGCCCGCATGCTCGGGGTCAAAGGCATCCAAATCGCCGAGCGCGACACCCAGCGCTCGAAGAAGCCGAAGCCGATGAACGTGTTCGTCAACACCTGGTCGGTCGAAGGTTTCGTGTCCGAGGGCATGCAGCCGGCCGAGCTCGGCTGGGGCACGCATGAAACCTGGATGCCCGACAACGGCCGCACCCATCCTGACGGCTGCGGAGCTGCGATTTATCTGCTGCAGCCTGGCGCCAACACCCGCGTCCGCTCCTGGTGCCCGACCCCGGGCGCGCAATACGGTTTTCTGGTCACCCACAACGAGTCGATCTCGATCGCCGACTATTTTACGGTCCGCGACGGCGACAAGGTGGCGTATCGCCCGACCTGTCACTACGCGTATCATCCTGCCAACGACGCGGTGCTGTCGCTGCACGAGATTTTTGGCGCGACTGGCAAGATGCAGGAGAAATGGCACATCCTCGACGAGAACGAGATCGTCGACGGCATCGACGAACTTGGCGTGCTGATCTACGGCCATGCCAAGAACGCCTATTGGTACGGTTCGCAGCTCTCGATCGAGGAGACGCGGCAGCTTGCGCCCTATCAGAACGCGACCGGCTTGCAGGTGTCGTCGGCGGTGCTCGCCGGCATGGTCTGGGCGCTGGAAAACCCGACCGCCGGCATCGTCGAGGCCGACGAGATGGATTTCCACCGCTGCCTGGAAATCCAGCGGCCCTATCTCGGGCCGGTGAAAGGCTTTTACACCGACTGGACCCCGCTCACCGATCGCCCCGGACTGTTTCCCGAGGACATCGACACCAATGATCCCTGGCAGTTCCGGAATATTCTGGTGCGATGATGCCGAAGGGAGTCATTGCTGCGGATTCCAAGAAGCCGGTCATCGCCCGCGAAGGCGGGCGATCCAGTATTCCAGAGACAGCAGTCGTTCCCTGAGAGGCCGCGGCGTACTGGATGCCTTGCTTTCGCGGGGCATGACAGCGGAGAGGAAGGTAGGCGACGCGACTTACTTCGCCAGATAATCGAACACCACCGTCCCGAGACCGAGCGTGAGGTCGGTCTTGAAGTGCAGCGCGGAGATGACCTCGCGCACCGGCAGCTTTGCCACGTCGGCGAGCGCATGCGGAAACAGGCCGAGCGCGGCAGGGCCGGTCCAGGCCTCTTTCAGGGTGATGTCCTCGAGATAATAGCGCACCAACTCGCAGACGCGCGCGCTGCCGTCGACATGCGGAATGATCTTCAGCATGAAGTTCGGCGCCTTCATCCCCTGCAGCAATGTGTTGTGATCGACAGGGCGGTGCTTGTAGCCCATGGTGGCGGAGGCGCACAGCACCGAGCCATAATGCAGCGTGCCGACCAGCACGTCGCTCTCGACCTCCAGCTTCGGCCGCGCGAGTTTTTTGGGAAAACCCCACAACTCGCGGCCGCCGGCGATCGGCCCCTCATCATCCAGATACATCGAATGGACATAGACGCCCTTCTCGCCCTTGAAGCGGACCGGGATCACCTGCCCGGTCTCGGTGTAATCGCCGAAGCCGGTGGAGTCGGGCATGCGGATGAACTCGTAATTGACGAGCCCGTCGACGACTTCGAGCGGCTCCGGCACGACGGCCGCAAGCGCCTCCGGGTCGGTCCGATAGGTGATGGTGAAAAACTCCCGGTTGAAGAAGCGATAGGGGCCGGGCGGAAATGACGGATTGGTCAGCGGCATCGAATAGGCTGACTTTCTGACGTCCTCGATCTTCATGCCTTGCCTCCTTCATCCCTGCAATGGGCGGCATTATGCTTGCGATGCAGCAAGGAGGCGAGACGGGAAAGTGGGCAGGCGCCGTTCAAAATCTCGCGCGCGGTGGCATCGGCGTCATACGACGCGCATCAACATATTCCACTGTCATCGCCCGGTCGATCGGGCGATGCAGTACGCCGAGGCCTATCGGCTCAAGCACTGCTGTCTCTGGAATACTGATGCCCCGCTTGCCGCCTCCGCTAAAGCTCCCGCGCGCCCTCGAGCTCGTGGCCGCGCCGAAGCCTTGGCGTAGGCGGGAAGCGGGGCATGGCAGCGGTTTGAGCGGATAGTGCGCGCAGAGCGGCTCGTCACTGCTTGATCGGTGGCGCGACTTTCTCGGCCGGCGCAGGAGGCAGCGCCGGCGTGGCGCCGGCCTTTTGCGCATCGGGGTCGGGACGGGCGGGCTCGGGCGCCGGCGTGGTCGGCCGCGTACCGCCGGGTTTTGACTCGGCAGGCTTGTCGCTCGGGGACGGCGCAGGAGACGACTGCAGCGGCGGCGTCCCTTGCGCCATGACTTGAGGATCGCTCGCCCTGAGCTTGACCAGGGCAAAGCTCGACATGACGACGCCGGCTGCGACCGCGATCATCGCGAGGCGCACATTCCGCCTGTAGGCATGTAGGCGCTCGTCGTGAGACATGACCTGCTGATCCCGCGCGTGACTGCAGCAGGTCAACGAGCGATGATGTCATTGGTTCCGGCGAGTTCCAGCAGGATCCATTGCTCACAAAGTCAGGAGCCCACCCTCGCCGGCCTCGTCGGCGAATGCGAGCAAGCTGCCCCGGGCGTTCCACGCCAGTGCCGTGACTGGCGGCGTGCCGTTCCGCCGCACCAGGATCTCGGCGCCGTCTTCCATGCGCACCATCAGAACGGTGCCGTCCTCATAGCCCGCGGCCAGAACGTCCTGCTTTGGATGACAGGCGACCACCGTGGCGCGCGCCGGCAGCGGCGCCAGCATCCCCGGCTGCTTGCCCATCGGACCGTCCTTGCTCGCAAACGGCCACACGATGACGGACTCCGCGCCCGACGTCGCCAGCGCCTTGCCGCCAGCGCTCCACGACATTGACTTGACCCGACCGGGATAGCCGGTCATGCGCATATGCTTGTGGTCGGCGAGCCGCCAGCCGTGCAGCGCCGGCTCATGCATGGCGGTGACGAGAAACTTGTTGTCGGGGCTGAACACCACGCCGAGATGCGAGCCGGCCCATTCCAGAAATTCCGCGTTCGCCGCCATGTTGGGAAACCATAGCGTGACGCCGCCATAATGCGCGATGGCGAGCCGCATGCCCTTCGGCGCGAAGGCGAGACCTCCGACCGTCGAGGGCACCTCGAAAAACTTGTCCTCGCCCTTGCCGCTCCTGACATAGGCAACCTTGCCGACCGACCAGGCCAGCGCACCGTCGCCATGGAGCGCGACATTGTCGATCCAGCGACGTTTTGCGTCTTTCGCCAGTTCGGTCACCTGCCCCTTGGCATCGAGTGCGACCAGCCGCCCATCGTCACCGCCCGTGACGATGCGGCCGCCATCGGAGACCGCACAGAGAATGCCGCCGCCATGGGTCGCAACGCTCGTGACCTCGCCCTCGCCATCCGCGAAAAAGACGTTCTCCTCGGCGCCGACGAACCCGGCGCGATCACCGAGGAAGTGCACCGACGTCACTGGCGCGCCCAACGCGACCGCGCGCACTTTATCGGTGACGGAGGCGATCGACGCGGTTTGCCCGCCCTGTTCGAACCCACTCATCACGATACGATGCAGCGCTCAAAGCCGTCGCGGATTTCCTGCTCCGGCAGCTCGCGGCCGATGAAGACCAGCCGGCTCTGCCGCGGCTCGCCGTCCTTCCACTTCCGCTGGTGATCGCCCTCCAGCATCATGTGCACGCCCTGGAAGACGTAGCGGTCGTCGTCGTTGTCGAAGGCCAGAATGCCCTTGGAGCGGAGAATCTTCTGGCCCTCCAGCTGCACCAGGTTTTGCAGCCAGGGCATGAACTTGTTGGGATCAAGCGGCTTGTCGGTCTTGAGCGACAGCGACTGCATCTCCTCGTCATGATAGTGTTTTAGGCCATGGCCGTGATCGTGGTGATGATGGTCGTGGTCATGATGATGGTGATGATCGTGATTGTGATCATGGTCGTGATCGTCGCCGGCTTCGAGGAAATCCGGCTCGATAGCCAGAATTCGCTCGAGGTCGAAGGCGCCGCGGTCGAGCACGTCGTCAAGCGCCACCTTGCAGCGCTCGGTGCGGTGCAGCCTCGCATAGGGGTTGATGCCGCGGATGCGCGCCTCGACCTCGGTGAGCTCCGGTTTTGAGACCAGATCGGTCTTGTTCAGCACGATGACGTCGGCGAATGCGATCTGGTTCTTGGCCTCCGGCGCGTCCTTGAGGCGATCGCTCAGCCATTTGGCATCGGCGACCGTCACGACGGCATCGAGCCGGGCATTTTTTTGCACGTCCTCGTCGACAAAGAAGGTCTGCGCGACAGGCGCCGGATCGGCAAGCCCCGTGGTCTCCACGATGATGGCGTCGAACTTGCCCTTGCGCCGCATCAGCCCGTCGAGGATACGCACGAGATCCCCGCGCACCGTGCAGCAGACGCAGCCATTGTTCATTTCGAACACTTCCTCGTCCGCGCCGATGATGAGGTCGTTGTCGATGCCGATCTCGCCGAATTCGTTGACGATGACGGCGTATTTCTTGCCGTGATTCTCCGACAGAATGCGGTTGAGCAAGGTGGTCTTGCCGGCCCCGAGATAGCCGGTCAGCACCGTCACTGGAATTTTTTCCGATGTCGATTGAGACATGCTCACAAAACCCTCAGAAAGTGCAAAAGGAGCGTGGCGCGCCCCGGCTTACAGGGTGGCCCCTGCGTTCTACCGGTCCAGCGCGCTGGTCAGCGCCTTTATATTGTGCCTGACCATCGCAATGTAAGTGGGGGCATCGCCCTTTTCGCCAGTTAAGGCGTCGGAAAACAACGTTCCGCCGATCCTGGCCCCGGTCTCGGCCGCGATCCGACCGACCAGCCGGTCGTCGCTGATATTTTCCAGAAATACCGCCGGGATTTTCTCGGCCCTGACCTGCGCAATGATCTTGGCAATATCCCAAGCGCTGGGCTCGGTTTCGGTCGAGACGCCGAGCGGGGCGATGAAGACGATGCCATAGGCCGCTGCGAAATAGCCGAAGGCGTCATGGGTCGAGATCACCTTGCGCCGCTCCGGCGGGATTTTTCCGATCGCTGCACGCGCTTCGGCATCCAGCGCATCGAGCTCGGCCAGATAGCGCGTAGCGCGGCTGTGGAAGCTTTCGGCATCCGCCGGATCGGCGGCAACCAGCGCATCGCGGATGTTCGCGACATAGACTCTTGCATTGGCAACGGACTGCCAGGCATGCGGATCGGCATCGGACCCCAGCTTCAGCGGCGCAATCCCGGTGGTCGCCACAACGGTGCGCGCCTTGCTGGCGGAGGACTGCAGCAGGCGCGGCAGCCAGCCTTCCAGACCGAGGCCATTGACGACGAGAAGCCGTGCATCGGCGACCGTCTTCGCATCGGCCGGGGTCGGGGCATAGACATGGACGTCGCTATCGGAACCGACCAGCGTGGTCAGGCTGACGCTGTCGCCACCGACCTGACGCACGAAGTCGCCGAGGATCGAGAAACTCGCCACAACGTTGAGGCGTTCGGCGGCGTGCAGCGGCGATGCCATGAGCGCCAGGGCGAGAGGCAGCCAAAATCGCGCGCGCATCACAAAACTCTCAGGCTTCGAGATGCGGCGCGGGAAACAATTGCCGGACCACGCCGCCATTGCGGCCGAACAGCACCGAAAAGCCATACAGGGTGGCCGCGACCAGGATGATTGCCGGCCCCGAGGGAATGCGGGTCTGGAACGATACGACGAGACCGACATAGCCCGACACGATCGCGCTAGCGGCCGCAATGCAGATCATCGGCGTGATGTCGCGCGACCAGAATCGCGCGATGCTCGCGGGCAGGATCATCAGGCCGACCGACAGCAGGGTGCCGAGCGCCTGAAAACCCGAGACCAGGTTGACCACGATCAGCACCAGGAACAACAGATGCGCCGGCGCGCCGGCGCGGCTCACGGTGCGCAGGAACAGCGGATCGACGCTCTCGATCACGAGCGGCCGGTAGATCACCGCGAGCACGACAAGCGTGATGGTGGCGTTGATGGCGACCAGCAGCAGCGTCTGATCGTCCAGCGCCAGGATGTTGCCGAACAGCACGTGCAACAGGTCGACATTGGTGCCCTTGATCGACACGATGGTGACGCCGAGCGCGAGCGAGGTCAGATAGAAGCTCGCGAGCGACGCGTCCTCCTTCAACCCGGTCGAGCGGGCCACCACGCCGGAGAGGATGGCGACCGCAAAGCCCGCGATCAATCCGCCTGTCGTCATCGCGAACAGATTGAGGCCGGACAGCAGGAAGCCGATGGCCGCCCCCGGCAGGATCGCATGCGCCATGGCGTCGCCGACCAGGCTCATTCGCCTCAGCATCAGGAATACGCCGATCGGCCCGCCGCCGAGAGAAAGCGCGATCACGGCGGCAAGCGCGCGACGCATGAAGGCAAAGTCAGCGAAGGGCGCGAGCAATGCGTCGGCAAGCATGTCAGGCCGCCCGCGTTGCGACATCGTCGGCGCAGGCCGCCGCGTGGTCGTCAAAAGCTTCGCACATCCGCATCGCGACCATGAGGTTTTCGGCTGTCAGCGCCTCCTTGGTCGGGCCCCATGCCACCGGCCCGCGCGCCAGCAGCAGCGTGTCGGGAAAGTTGGTCCGTACCATGTCGAGGTCGTGCAGCGCCACCAGCACGGTACGGCCCTCGCCGTGCCAGCGCTCGATCAGGGCCAGCAGGTCCTTCGACGTCTTGGCGTCGATGGCGTTGAGCGGCTCGTCCAGCACGATCAGGCGCGCATCCTGGAGCAGCACCCGGGCGAACAACAGCCGCTGCATCTGTCCGCCGGAGAGAGTGCCGATCGGGCGGTTCTCAAAACCGTTGAGGCCGACCGCTGCAATCGCCGCGACGATCCTGCCTCGCGCCTTCAGGTCGAGCCCGCCGAATAGTCCTGTGCTGCGCCATAACCCGGTGCTGACGAAATCGAACGCCGAGATCGGAAAGCTGCGGTCGATCTCGGCGATCTGCGGCAGATAGGCGATGTCGCGGTGGTCGAGGCCGCAAAGGTCGATCGCGCCGGAGAGCGGCTTGAGGATGCCGGCGATGCCGCGGAGCAAGGTCGATTTGCCGGCGCCGTTCGGGCCGATCACGGCCAGCAGCGCGCCGGCACCGACGTCGCCCGAGAGGTGATGCACCGCCGGATGGCGGTCATAGCCGAGGGTGACGTTGCGAAATTGCAGTTGGGGCGCCATGGCTCACCTCATCGCAAGCCACACGATCACCCACAGGGCGGCGCTGACCGCACAGGCCACCGCGAGCCGGGTCGCGGCCGGCATGCGCAGGATCGACCAGGACGCCGCCTGCGCCGGATGTGGCGAAGCCGGGCCGTGCGCGTGGGGATGGGCGTGGACATGCCCATGAGCGGTATGATGCTGCGGGTCGGCGGGAACCATGACGGGATGTTATATTATAACATTACATCTGTCCATCGACCGAGATCGCAGGCTCTCTGATAATGGACTTAACCAGGAGTGGCAGCCGGAACGGCAGGCCTATGTGGGCTGATCAGGTCAGATAGCGCACCAACGCCAGGGCCGCAAAAAGCCCGGCGATCGAGAAGCCCACCGATCCGAGGACATAAAACGCCGCCAAGCCAAGCGCGCCGCGCTCATAGAGCAGCGCAGTGTCGAGCGAGAAGGCCGAGAAGGTGGTGTAGCCGCCCAAAATGCCGGTCATCAAAAACAGCCGCCAGTGCTGCGTCGCCTCGCCCCGGAAGGCGAGATAGCCGGCGATCAGGCCCATCACGATCGAGCCCGTGATGTTGATGATGAAGGTGCCGTAAGGAAACGCCGTGCCGAAGGCCTTTGCGGCGGCCATGTTCACGGCGTGGCGCAGCGAGGCGCCAAGCCCGCCGCCGAAAAAGACCAAGAGGTAGTTCATCCCGCCCGTCCAGTCCAAGAATCCCCGGCTGGAGAGCGTTTTGCCGCAAGCACGCCATAGCCGCAAGAACGGCTCACGCAGAAAGGGCGGCAGCGCATGGCTGCCGCCCTTCAAGGCGTTAGAAAACCAGAGTCAGGACAACCGTCGTTAGACCCTCATGGTGAGGAGCCGCGCCCTTGCGCGGCGTCGCGAACTATGAGGCCTCAATGGTCGTGTCCGGGCCTCATCCTTCGAGACGCTTGCTAAAGCAAGCTCCTCAGGATGAGGGGATAGGACTAGGCCACCTTGCCGAACAGCTCGTCGACGTAATCCCAGTTGATGAGATTTTCGACGAACGCCTTCAGATAGTCGGGACGGCGGTTGCGATAATCGATGTAGTAGGAGTGCTCCCAGACGTCGCAGCCGAGAATTGGCGTCGCACCATGCACCAGCGGATTCTCGCCATTGGGCGTCTTGGAAATTTCGAGCTTGCCGCCTTTGACCTGCAGCCAGCACCATCCCGAGCCGAACTGGCCGACGCCGGCGGCAGCGAAATCCGTCTTGAATTTTTCGAAGCCGCCGAGATCCTCGTTGATCTTCTTTTCCAAGCGGCCCGGCAGCTTGCTGCCGCCGCCGTTCGGCTTCATCCAGCTCCAGAAGTGGATGTGGTTGTAGTGCTGGCCGGCATTGTTGAAGACCGCGGCATTCTTGCCGAACGAACCCTTCACGATCTCCTCCAGGGACTTGCCCTCGAATTCGGTCCCCTTGATCGCGTTGTTGCCGTTCGTCACATAGGCTTGATGATGCTTGTCGTGATGATATTCCAGCGTTTCCTTCGACATATGCGGCCCGAGGGCGTCATAGGCGTAAGGCAGGGGGGGAAGGGTAAAGGTCATGGGATGATGTCCGCAACTGGTGGGAAGACGTGATGTAACGGGAACCCCTTATAGAAGGTTCCTGGGCTGTAAAACACCGCATTTTGGCAAAACAAGTTCACGACAGCCGCATCTCTGCGGGCCGTGTGCCGCGACATCCCTCAATCGCGCCGGCCATGCCGACGGCGACGGTCGCCTGTGATCGCGTGATGGCCGATCATGAAGCCCTTCGCGGGAAGATGGAGGACTCGCCCAACAGAAGCCGCGCGAAAGCCTGCAATTCGACGTTGCACAAACCGGATTTGCTGGTATTGAAGCCTTCCTTTTTCGGGTGGGGGGTCCATGGCCTGTCGGTTCGTTTTCGTTGCGCTGCTGTTCACTGCATTGCTTGCCGCATTCGGCGCGAAGGCACAGGCCGGTGGCGAACCCACCGGAATCTGGCTGACCCAGGCCGGCGATGCCAAGGTGAAGGTCAGCAAATGCGGCGGCGGCATCTGCGGCGTGATCGTCTGGCTCAAGGATCCGATCAATGCCAGCACCGGAAAGCCTGAAGTCGACGACAAGAATCCGAACCCCGTGCTCGCCAGGCGTCCGATGATCGGCCTCGCGCTGTTCACCGCCATGCATGCGTCGGGCCCGGGCAAATGGTCAGGCGACATCTACAATGCCGACGACGGCCATACCTATGCGAGCCATGTCTCGGTGACCGGCCCCGACGCGCTCAAGGTCGAAGGCTGTGTCGGCATCATCTGCGGCGGCGAGACCTGGACCCGCGCGCGCCGCTAGGTCGGATTGGGTTCGACTTCGACTGCTGCAGCGTCGGGACTGCGCTCCCTCTCCCCGCTTGCGGGGAGAGGTGAACCGCGCGCTCGGAGAGAGCCATCCGACCAAATAAGCTACGCCAGCGTCGCCTTCAACGCGGTCGCAGCGGAGGCATAGCCGCCGCGGGCACCGTCGATGAAGTGGACGTGGTCCGCGCGCATCACGGAGGGCGTGAAGCAGGTCATCATCGCGGCGTCCTGGCGATGCAGGCCATAGCGCAAAATGCCTTTTTCCGCCGCCGCGGCAAGCCGATCGGTGAGCGCGCGCGCGAGCTCCTCGGTGCAGTCGAGGATCATGCGCAGGCTATCGTCATATTTTCGGAAGTCGGAATTTTCGACCACCTGCCGGATGTAGAGCTCCGGCACAAAACCGCCCACCTTGATGCCGAACCGCATGACGAGATAGGCGAACAGCGTGCGCCCGAGCACGTAGACGCGCCGCCTGAACAAGGGTCCGCCGCGCGTGGCGCGCGCTTCATACTCGACGCCCTGCGGCGGCCAGCGCAGCGGCGGCCCGCCTGACGGCACCGGCCGTCCGCCATCCGGACTGCGCTCAACGAGACCGATGATTTCCTCGATCTCCTGGCGAAAAAGTTTTGGATCGGCGCCGCGCGCCGGCACGACCAGGATCGACAGGATGAGACCGCGTGCCGACGGAATCTCCTCGAACCGGCACGACAGCCCCGACAGATCGGGCTGCGTGCCCGGCGGCGCCGCTTCGATGGCGAACTCGCCGCGCTTCATCGCAGCATCGGCCCAGCCAAGCCCGCCGCCGGAGAACATCGCATAGGACAGATTGGCCGACGGCCCGTAGCGCGCGACCCGCACATCGAGTCCCTCGGCCCGGATCGCGCTGACCGGCACCAGCGCGACGCGCATGACGAGATCGAGATCATCCCTGACCCAGGCCGCGGTCGCCGCCAGCGCTTTCCGGGCCGCTCCGAGGTCGTCGCGCGCGACCGCAAAGCTTGCGCCATCGCCGCCGAACACGAAGGGAAATTCGCGCCCCTCAAGCGCATTGGTCACAGCCGCGATCACGGCCGCACCCGCCATGTTGACGGCCTTGTAGCGCTGGGCCGCGATCGCCTTGGTCGATTCCACGATATCGGCGACGCCGATGGTCCAGTCATCGGGCAGCGGCGAATAGAGTTTTGGCTCCATCAGGCTCGCAAAGCCGCGGAACACCGGAATGCCGCCGTAAAAATTCTTTGCCATCGTGCTGGTCATGGGCTCAGGCTCGTCCAGACGACCAATCGCTCAGGAGATACGGCCGGTCCGGCAGATCGGTTCATGTGACCGGATGCGTCATTGAGCACAAAACAACGCGAAGATAAACCGCTTCGCATCGGCCGAGAACGGCCTGACAAGATCACCTGTCATCGAAAAGGCGCCTCACCTCTGCTACGCTCTCGCAATGACGACACCAGCCCCGCCGATCCAGCAAGTCACTGCTCATGCCCTGCAACTCGGTGACCGTATCAACACCGCCGGCTTCGAAGGACAAGTGCTGTCGAACACGCCGCTGGCGCTGCGAATCGGTCCGAGCGGGATCGCCGTGGTGTTCCGCTACGGGGTCGTCGTCTTCATCGCCCTGACAACCGATGAAGAGCAGGAATTCCTGGAGCGACTAAAAGCTCGGACCTTCGGCACCATCACGCCACGCGAAGAGGAATGGGCCAAAATCGAGGTCGCGCGGGAATCCGAGGAGCCGATTCCTGTCGGCGGCCCGATCCTCGTGAAGGAGCTGTCGCTGGAACGGCTTCTGGTGGTGTCCGACGCGCTGGCCAAGAGTGTCGTGCTGGGGCGCGCCGAGCGCGAGGTCACCAACGTGTTCGACGTGGTCGAGCCTTTTGCCCGCGAACTCGCCACCTCCGGCAAGACCTCGAAGAACCGCAATGAGCTGCTCAAGCTGATCGGCGAAGCACTCTTGGTGCAGCATCGCGTGTCCGGCCGCGTCGCCGTCGGCGAGAAGCCGGATGTGCTGTGGGACCGTCCGGATCTCGAGCGGCTCTACGCACGGCTCGAGGACGAGTATGAGCTCACCGAGCGCGAGGAGACACTGAACCGGAAGGTCACGGTGATCGCCGAAACCGCGACCACGCTCGCCGATATTGTCGACACCAAACGGTCGGTCCGGCTCGAGATCATCGTGATCGTGTTGATCGCGGTCGAGGTCGTCGTCGCATTCTATGATATATTCGTCCGCGGCCACCATTAGAGTGCAGTTTCGCGGCGCCATGCCGCCGGCCTTGCTATCACAGGTTGTTTTATGTAACTGACACATTTCGAGCCTACTGAATGGTCAGGCTGTGTAAGCCGCCGGCCAAGAAGTTGAACAGGTGTTGTCATGCCACACCTCGACGCTGTCCCCCGATCCGGTCTTTTCAGGCGGCCGCCGCCTTCGCTCCGATTTGCAGCGCTCGCCGTGCCATTCTTCGCGTTGCTTCAGCCGCACGCCAGCGTGGCCGCGTCCAGCACCGTGACGCTCTGCACCAGGCTCGACTTCTGCTATTGCGTGAACAGCGACTACCGCGACGCCATCGACGCCAATGTCGCGCGCGTCCGTGGGCTGATCGCGGGCCACAAGGCGCAGGGAAAAGCGATCGGCTATCTCAGCGTCCCGCTCTCGCCCGCCGGCGGCGGATCGTTTGCAGTCAATGCCGAGATTGCAGCGGCGACGGCGTCCAGCGTGACCGCGCGTCTTGGTGCGCAATCGGCATGGATTCTCAATCCGGGCGCCGAGGGTGGCGACCGCATGAACGGCGCCGGGGGCGCCGATTTCATGTACATGTGGACGCAGATCCTCGAGGGCCGGAACGGCGCGGGCGAGGATTTCGATTTCTTCTATTTTGCCGGCCCATCCGACTTTGCAAGCTTCTTCAAGCTGACCGGCCAGGGCGACCTCGAGCGGCTGGAGGCGTGGTTCGACGCGCGTGCGGCGCAGGACCCGAGCTTCATGACGGCGGTCGACAACGGCAGCATCACCAGAGCGGGCTTTCGCAACTATTACGGCCTGCGCGCCTCCGTCGCCTTCAGCTACGGCTCACACGATGATTGGAACATCGCGCGCGCGATCAATGCGCGACGGCGCGGCGCGGCGGATTTTGGCATCGCCAACCAGCTCGCGATCTTCTTCGACGGCCATCCCGTGACGCCGGGCAGCTATGAGGAGCCGACGGCGGCGGGAGATGCCGGCCGCTGTGTCAAATGACTTGGGGGCCGCGATAGGGTGAAACGGGTCCGGTCGCTCCGGATGCGTATGCTTCACTCCAGCGCGCTGACATTCCAGGTCGCGTGGCTGACGCCCGGCAGCTTTGCCAGCGACGCGACGATGGCGTCGAGGTCGCCGGGCTCGACCGCAAGACTCACCAGCACGGCCGCGATCTCGACATTGTCGTCGGACCGGTACACCACCTTGGTCTCGCGAACCGGGTAGTTGGCAGCCTCCAGCCTCTCGGACAGCGCCTCGCGACTCCGCGCGACATTTTCGACATCTGACGTGACGATGATCTCGTAATTGGCCTCCGAACTCTTCTCATTGAGCGGAATGCGATCGATCGCGTTCACCAGCGGACGCAGCAGCGTGTTGCCGGCGAGCACGAACAGCGTAAGCGCCGCAGACTGCGCCACCATGTCGGCACCGGCACAGGAGCCGACTGCGGCCGAGGCCCACAGCGTCGCCGCGGTATTGAGGCCGCGCACATTCATGCCCTCCTTCATGATCACACCTGCCCCGAGAAAGCCGATGCCGGAGACCACATAGGCGATCACCCGCACGCTGCCATCCGCACCGGTGAGATGGTCGGCGAGGTCGACGAAGGCAGCGGCGCCGACCGCGACCAGCACATTGGTCCTGAGCCCCGCGCTGCGCTGCCGGTACTGGCGCTCGGCGCCGATCAGGGTGCCGAACACGAAGGCGACGAACAGGCTGACGAGCGTGTCGACGAAGTCGTGGAGCTGGAAAGTGTGCAGGAATCGCATTACGTGGCCTCTTGCCGGAACGTCGCCCTTATCCCAGCGTCGTTGATCCTCGTCAAACCGCCCGACGCGAAAGACGCCTACCAATAACGAGGACGCGTTGGATGGATCGACGAGCGTGCCGGGCGAGAGCGGAAATCACAGTCAGGCCGGGCGCGAGGCCATCAGCGCCGTCAAGCTGTCGCAACGATTGACCGCGAAGGTCGATGCCTGGGCGGAGGCCCACGACACGGTGCGCTCCGACGCCATCCGCCGGCTGCTCGAACTGGGCCTAGTCGCGTCGTCCGCCCGTCCGCCGCACGAGGGCCGATCGGTCCGCGACCACGAGGTGGAAATTGAAGAGCGGGCAACGGCACAGATCGAAATGTTGCTCGATCCCTCGCTGTCGCCCGACGAGCGCGAACGCCGAAAACGCCGGTTGATCGAAGGGCCGCCCGAATTCTCCGGCGAACGCATCGACCTGCCGAAGCATGAGAAATAGCATTGCTGGAGATCGCGGGGCCGCGCTAGCGTTCCGCGTCCTCGGGCCTGCGCACGCTCACATCGTGACAGCCCACCAGCCTGACGAGCTTTTGCGGATGCATGTCATGGCCATGGGCTTTACGCATATCCTGCTGCGTCATCGGACCACAATCGCAAGCGCGGTCCCCTTCGTGCGCAGACGGGGAAGACGCCGGCCCGGGTCTTGAAGCAGGCTTTGAAACGCGCATGGACAGCTCCTCAGAGAGGCAGATCGGCTGACCTATCGAGCTCAAAACATATCACGAAAATGCAGAGACGTCATTGCCACCGACGTACCGCGCAGGCGGCGAGCCCATTCTAAGCAGCTGACCGTCAATCTTATTCCGCTGCCAACCTGTCGGCCTGCCGGGGCAGGCCGAGTTGATCCCAGACGTCCACCAGCGCTTCGGCGAGACGATCGATCAGCGCGTCATCGTGGTAGGGCGAGGGAGTGATGCGTAGCCGCTCGAGGCCGCGCGGCACGGTCGGATAGTTGATCGGCTGGATATAGATGCCGTGCTCCGACAGCAGCAGATCGGACGCCCTCTTGCACTTCTCGGGATCGCCGACATGCACCGGCACGATATGCGTGTCGCTCGGCATGACGGGCAGGCGCGCCGCATTGAGCACCGCTTTCAGCCGCGCCGCGCGATCCTGGTGCCGCTCGCGCTCCCATTGCGACGTCTTCAGATGCCGGATCGCGGCGGTCGCCGCCGCGCAGATCGCCGGCGGTAGCGCCGTCGTGAAGATGAAACCGGGCGCGTAGGAGCGCACGGCATCGATGAGGTTGGCGCTGGCGGCGATATACCCTCCGAGGCAGCCGAACGCCTTGGCAAGCGTGCCTTCGAGAATGTCGATGCGGTGAGCGGCTCCGTCGCGCTCGGAGATGCCGCCGCCATGGGCGCCGTACATGCCGACGGCGTGAACCTCGTCGACATAGGTCAGGGCGCCATATCGCTCGGCGAGATCGCAGATGCGATGCAGCGGCGCGACGTCGCCATCCATCGAATACAGGCTCTCGCACAGGATCAGCTTTGGCCGATCGGGATCGGCCGCGCGCAACAGCTCCTCCAGATGGACGACGTCATTGTGGCGCCAGATCCGCTTCTCCATGCCGGACTTGCGCACGCCCTCGATCATCGAATTGTGATTGAGCCCATCCGACAGCAGCAGGCAGTTCGGCAGCAGCTTTGCGATCGTCGCGATGCCGGTCTCGTTGGAGACGTAGCCGGAGGTGAACACCAGTGAGGCCCCCTTGCCATGCAGCGCGGCGAGTTCCTGCTCCAGCACGGTCAGCGGGTGATTGGTGCCGGCGATGTTGCGCGTACCACCGGCGCCCGTGCCCATGCGGGTCGCCGCATCGACCATCGCGCCCACGACTTTGGGATGCTGAGCCATGCCGAGATAATCGTTCGAGCACCAAATCACCACCTCGCGCGGTCCATCGGACGAATGCCAGATCGCATGCGGAAAACGCCCGGCCAGCCGCTCGAGATCGGCAAACACGCGGTAGCGGCGTTCCCTGTGGAGCTGGTTCAGCGCCGCATCGAAAAATCGGTTGTAGTCCATCGCGTTTCCGCCCTCCGCCACCGTCAGATCCTGCTGCATTTCACCCGAGGGTGAGGCAGCACCGTGGCAAATGCCAATAAAGACGATTTCAGCGAAAAATCCTTGATCGAGATCAGGCTGGAACCGCCGGGTCTTTGCAGCCGACGGCCTACCCGCCGTCTGGTTCGACCTGTCGATCACGTTCCTCGTCAGGGCCTGACCGGTTCCGGAAGTCCGACCGTGCATAGACGACCGGCGACGAGAAGGTGTTAACTGAGACGGTAAAAAGCGCCGGCCGGGACCGCCTTCGCGCCGGAACCAGCAAACCGGAGTGACCGGCGCCGATAGGTCGAAGGTCGAATGCAGACGAACGCATTTTGATGCGCGATGCTGCGGGGACTGGGTAAACTGGCGTCAACAGGGGTCCGGCGGAAGCTCCGATCCTGGCGAGCCCCTGGCGAGAATCGAGGAAACGCACGTTCGTGCTGCACGCCTGCAAGCACGGCTCCCTGCGAGCGGGAAAAGATGCGCCAGTCATTCGCTGGAACTGCGCATGAACGACAGCATCTCGTCGCTCTTCATCCGCAACCCGATCGGCACCTCGCTGCTGATGGCGGGCATCCTGTTTGTCGGCCTCGTTGCCTATCCGCTGCTGGCCGTCGCGCCGCTGCCGCAGGTCGATTTTCCGACC
This sequence comes from Bradyrhizobium sp., assembly GCF_019244115.1. Lineage (GTDB taxonomy): Bacteria > Pseudomonadota > Alphaproteobacteria > Rhizobiales > Xanthobacteraceae > Bradyrhizobium. The sequence goes on along the minus strand of NZ_JAFATE010000743.1, from coordinate 5,803 downwards.
ATCCAGGTCAACGCAAGCCTGCCCGGTGGCAGCCCGGAGACGATGGCGTCCTCCGTCGCACAGCCGCTGGAACGGCAGCTGGCGCAAATCCCCGGCATCGCGCAGATGACCTCGACGAGCTCGCTCGGTTCCACCGCGATCACGCTTCAGTTCGAGCTCAACCGCAATATCGACGGCGCCGCCAATGACGTGCAGGGCGCCATCAACGCGGCCGGCGGACAACTGCCGAAGAACCTGCCGTCGCCGCCGACCTACCGCAAGGTCAACCCGGCGGACTCGCCGATCCTGCTGTTGTCCGCGATCTCGGACACGCTGCCCCTGATCAAGGTCAGCGACGCGGTGGACGCCCAGCTCGGCCAGCAGATCAGCCAGATCTCCGGCGTCGCGCAGGTCTACATCGGCGGCCAACAGAAGCCCGCCATCCGGATCCAGATCGATCCGGCAAAGCTCGTCGCCAAGGGCCTGTCGCTGGAAGACATCCGCAGCCAGATCGCTATCACCACCGTCGACAGCCCGAAAGGCAACATCGACGGGCCGAGACGGGCGTACACGATCTACGCCAACGATCAGCTTTTGGATCCGGAGGCCTGGAACGACGTCATCGTCGGCTATCGCAACGGCGGCCCCTTGCGCGTCAAGGACATCGGCCGGGCCGTCGCGGGCCCCGAGGACATGAAGCAGGCCGCCTGGGCCGACGGCAAACGCGGCGTGTTTCTGGTGATCTTCAAGCAGCCTGGCGCCAACGTCATCGACACCGTCGACCGTATCAAGGCGCGGCTGCCGCGCCTGATCGCCGCCATTCCGCCCGCCATCAAGATCAAGACCATCAGCGACCGGACGCTGACCATTCGCGCGGCGGTTCACGAGGTGCAGATCACGCTTTTGATCACCATCGCGCTCGTCATCATGGTGATCTTCCTGTTTCTGCGCAGCATCTCCGCCACCGTGATCCCGAGCATCACGGTTCCGCTGGCGCTGCTCGGCGCCTGCGCACTGATGTGGGTGTTCGGCTACACGCTCGACAATCTCTCGCTGATGGCGCTGACCATCGCGGTCGGCTTCGTGGTCGACGACGCGATCGTGATGCTGGAAAACATCACGCGCTATGTGGAGCGGGGCGAAAAGCCGCTCGCCGCCGCCTTCAAAGGGGCCAAGGAGATCGGCTTCACCATCGTTTCGATCAGCATTTCGCTGGTCGCGGTGCTGATTCCGCTGCTGCTGATGGGCGGGGTCATCGGCCGGCTGTTCCGCGAATTCTCGGTGACGCTGGCGATGGCGATCTTCGTCTCGCTCGTCGTATCGCTGACGCTGACGCCGATGATGGCATCGCGCTTCCTGCATGCCCGTGGCGAAACCCGGCACGGCCGGTTCTATCAATGGAGCGAGCGCACCTTCGACCGGCTGCTGGCCGGCTATTCCAAAGTCCTCGACCTCGCCCTGCGGCACAGCCTGACGACGCTGTGCATCTTCTTCGCCACAGTAGCGCTGTCGATCTATCTGTTCGCGATCATCCCCAAGGGCTTCTTTCCGCAACAGGACAATGGTTTTCTGACCGGGGTGTCCGAGGCGGCCCAGGATATCTCGTTTGCCGATATGGAGCGGCATCAGGAGCAGCTCTCCCAGGTTGTCCAGGCCGATGGCGCGGTCGACAGCATCGCGATGTTCATCGGCGGGGGCGGCACCGCGCTCAATTCGGGGCGCATGTACATCACGCTGAAGCCGCGGGAGGAGCGCGACGTCACTGCGGAGCAGATCATTGCGCGGCTGCGGCCCAAGCTGGCAAAGGTCGAGGGCGCCCGCCTCTACATGCAGGCCTCGCAGGACGTCCGCCTCGGCGGCCGCGCCACGCGCACCCAGTTCGAATACACGCTGCAGGACGCCAATCTGGCCGAATTGAATGATTGGGCGCCAAGGATCCTGGAGCAGCTGAAGACGCTGCCTGAGCTGCGCGACGTCGCCACCGATCAGCAGACCGAAGGCACCACGCTCCAGCTCCACATCAATCGCGACACCGCCGCACGCTACGGCATCCAGCCGCAGCTGATCGACGACACGCTCAACGACGCCTTCGGCCAGCGGCAGGTGACGCAGTATTTCACGCAGCTCAACTCCTATCACGTGATCCTGGAGATCCTGCCCGAGCTGCAGGGCCGGCTGGACACGCTCGACAAGCTTTATCTGAAGTCACCGACCACCGGCGAGCAGGTGCCGCTGTCGGTGTTCTGCAACTGGACCACCGATCCGGTTCGCCCGCTCGCGATCGCCCATCAGGGCCAGTTTCCGGCCACCACGATCAGCTTCAATCTCGCCCCCAACGTGGCGCTCGGCCAGGCAACCAGCGCGATTCAGAAGGCCGTCGACCAGCTCGGCGCCCCCGCGACGCTCAGCTCGAGCTTTCAGGGTACCGCGCAGGCATTCCAGGACTCGCTCAAGACCGTGCCGCTGCTGATCGTCGCGGCGCTGGTCGTGGTCTATCTGATCCTCGGCGTGCTCTATGAGAGCTACATCCACCCGCTGACGATCCTGTCGACCCTGCCATCGGCCGGCGTCGGCGCGCTGGCGATCCTGATGGCGTTCGGATTCGATTTCAGCCTGATCGCGCTGATCGGCATCATCCTCCTGATCGGCATCGTCAAGAAGAACGGCATCATGATGGTCGACTTCGCCATCGCTGCCGAACGCGACGAACATCTGTCTCCCAGGGAGTCGATCCGCAAGGCCGCGACCTTGCGCTTCCGCCCGATCATGATGACCACGATGGCGGCGCTGCTCGGCGGCGTGCCGCTGATGCTCGGCACCGGCACCGGATCGGAAATCCGCCAGCCGCTGGGCTATGCCATGGTCGGCGGCCTCGTCGTCAGCCAGGCGCTCACCCTGTTCACGACGCCCGTGGTCTATCTCTATCTCGACCGCCTCTCCAACGCGATCGCGCGGCGGACGGCGCGCAAGGCGCCCGACGAGTCGCAAGCGCCGGCGCAGGACAATCATCTCAAAGACGCAGCGGAATGAATAACGCGTGATGAGGATTGTCTCGACCGTCGCCGCGTCGGAGGTGCGCCCCCTCTCCCCGCAAGCGGGGAGAGGTGAACCATATCCGCCGAGCGACGGAAGCAAATTTGATCAGGCTCTACCCCACGCCGTGCAGCACCAGGCGATTGAGCCGCGCGGCGAAGGCGGCGGGATCGTCGGGCAGCTCGCCATCGAGGATCTGCGCCTGCTCGAGCAGCAGCAGCGAGAGATCATCGATGGTCTTTGACGCCGTGTCGGCCTTGGCGATCGCCGCAACTACCGGGTGGCGCAAATTGATCTCCAAAATCGGTTTCGAGCGCGTGCCGCGGTTCTGCATCGACAGCAGCCGCTCCAGCTCGCGGTCCGGCCCATGGCTGCCAGCGACCAGGCAGGAGGCACTCGACGTGAGGCGCGTCGAGGCCTTGACGTCGCTGACGCGCTCGCCCAGCGTCGCCTTGATCCGGGCGATGGTGTCGGCCTCGTCCGCCGGAGGCTCAGCCTTGTCCTCCTTCTTGTCCTCGAGCAGCGGGATGGTGCCAAAATCGATGTCGCCCTGGCTCAGGGATTTGAGCGGCTTGCCGCCATATTCGAGCCGCGCCGAGGTCCAGAACGCGTCGACCGCATCGGTCAAGAGCAGGACTTCAATGCCCCGCGCCGCGGCTGCTTCGAGCCGCGGATTGGATTTCAGCCGCTCGATGCTGTCGCCGACCAGGAAATAGATCTCGGTCTGGTTCGGCTTCAGGCCTTCGACATATTGCTTCAGCGTCCGCTTCTCGCCTGCGGTCGTCGTGAATCGCGCCAGCGCGAGCAGTTTTTCGCGCCGCTCGAAATCCTCGTAAATGCCTTCCTTGATGACGGCGCCAAAAGCTTCCCAGATTTTCGTAAAATTCTCGACATCCTTCTCGGCGAGCGTCTCCAGCTCGGTGAGCACGCGGGTCGTCACCGCCTTGCGGATCGCGGCGAGCTGCGGATTGTTCTGCAGCATTTCCCTGGAAATGTTGAGCGGCAGGTCCTCGCTGTCGATCACGCCGCGCATGAAGCGCAGGTAAGCCGGTAGGATGTCCGCTTCGTCGGTGATGAAGACGCGCCGCACATAGAGCTTGACCCGGCCCTTGCGCGACGGCTCGAACAAGTCGAACGGTTTTGTGGCGGGCGCAAACAGCAGCACCGCATAGGAATAGCGCCCCTCGGCGCGGTAGTGCAGCGTCATCGCCGGCTCGTCGAACGCATGCGCGATCGACTTGTAGGCCTTGGCATAATCCTCCGCCGTCAGCTCCGACTTCGGCCGCTGCCACAGCGCGCTCGCCGAATTGATCTGCCGCGGCTCGCCTTCGTCCGGCACCAGCTCGATGGCGAACTGGATGTTGTCCGAATAGGCGGTGACGATGCGCTCGATCTCGTAGGTCTCAAGATATTTTGTGGTTTCGCTCTTCAGATGCAGCGCGATCTCGGTGCCGCGGGCAACGCGTTTGGCGTCCTCCTCGCTGGCGGGCGCGACCTCGAAGCCGGCGCCGCCGGAGGAGGTCCAGGTCCAGACCTCGCTCGAGCCGGCGGGGCGGGAGGTGACGACAATGCGGTCGGCGACCATGAAGGCCGAGTAGAAGCCGACGCCAAACTGGCCGATCAGGCCGGCGCCGTCCTTGGCCTCGGCGAGGCGGGCCACGAAGGCCTTGGTGCCGGAGCGGGCGATGGTGCCGAGATTGTCGATCAGCTCCTGCCGGTCCATGCCGATGCCGGTATCGGCGACGACCAGCGTGCCGGCGGCCTTGTTCGGGGTGATCCGGATTTTTGGCGGCTCGCCGTCGGCGATCAGGTCGGGCCTTGCGATCGCCTCGTAACGCAGCTTGTCGCAGGCGTCCGAGGCGTTCGAGATCAGTTCGCGCAGAAAAATGTCGGTCTCCGAATAGACCGAGTGCACCATCAGGTTCAAGAGTTCGGACACCTCGGCCTGGAAGGGCTGGGTCACGGCAGCGGTATCGGTGGTCGTCGTCATGGGCTGGCTCGCAAAGCTGGCTCAAGGAAGCGGTTGAAAATGATGGAGAGACCCCGGATATAGCAGTGCAAGTCGGCGCTGCAAGGCTGCCGTCTGACCTTTGAGGGCGGCAGTTTGGGCTGGGGGCCCTCACTTCGCCTCGGCGCGTCTTGCCACGACCGTGCATCGGCATTCCCGCGTTGGTCGACACCCGGGCCGGACCCTTGAATGGCTGCGAGCGGTCATCGGCGCTCACGCCAGGACGACGCCAACGAGGAACGGGCAGTCAAGGAGGTAGACGAGCGCACGATGATTTTGCTGAAATGAGCGCGTCGAGGGGAATCCCATGGTTTTCTGGATAGCTTGTCTGGCCGGGCTGGCGGTCGCTTATCTCTTCGGTTCGACGCCGACGGGCTATCTGGCGGGAAAACTGCTCAAGGACATCGACATCCGGGAGCATGGTTCCAGATCCACCGGCGCAACCAACGTGTTGCGGACGCTGGGAAAATGGCCTGCGCTCGTGGTGCTGCTGGTCGATGTGCTGAAGGGTGTCGCGGCGATCGTCTTGGCCCGCTGGTTCTGTCCCTGGCTCTATGCATTGCCGTCCGTCACGCCGCCGACAACGCCTGATCTGCAGACCTTGCTGCCCTGGGCGGTCTGCCTGGCCGGACTTGCCGCGCTGCTGGGGCATGGCCGCTCGATCTGGTTGAATTTTACAGGCGGCAGATCCGTCGCGACGGGGCTGGGCGTGCTGCTGGCGATGTCCTGGCCGGTCGGCCTGGGTGCTGCGGCAGTTTTTGGCGCCGTGCTGGCCATCTCTCG
>NZ_JAFATE010000675.1 GCF_019244115.1 Bradyrhizobium sp. | reverse complement strand
TCGAAATTTTGGCGCGCGAATCCACCAACAGGTGAGCGACCGGTAGGTGAACCATGGCTTTGGCACGCGGCCGCCGCAGTGATGCGAGCATGAATTACTGGCCGGGCTTCGTCGACGCGCTGTCGACGCTGGTCCTGTCGGTCATATTCCTGCTCACCGTGTTCCTGGTGGTGCAGTTCTTCCTGTCGCAGGAGGTGACCGGCAAGGACAAGGCGCTGGAACAGCTCAACGCAAAAATCCAGCAGCTCAGCGAAATGCTCTCGCTGGAGAAACTCGGCAAGCTCAATCTCGACGACACCGTCGCGCAATTGCGCGCGGGCCTCGTCTCCGCCGAGGCCGAACGCGACCGCATCAAGGGCCTCTATGAGGGCCTGGCCGGTGCCGGCAATGATGCCGCGGGACGGACGAGCGAGCTCAACAAGGCGCTGGAGTCGGAAAAGGGGGTGTCGGCGCGCGCCTTCGCGCAGATCGAGGTGCTGAACCAGCAGATCAGCGCGCTGCGCCGGCAGCTCGCGGCGCTCGAAGAGGCGCTCGACGCATCGGAGCGGCGCGACAAGGAATCGCAGAACCGGATCGCCGATCTCGGCCAGCGCCTCAACGTCGCGCTGGCGCAACGCGTGCAGGAATTGTCGCGCTACCGCTCCGAGTTTTTCGGGCGGCTGCGCGCCATCCTCGGCAACCGGCCCGACATCCGCATCGTCGGCGACCGCTTCGTGTTCCAGTCAGAAGTCTTCTTCGACACCGGCCAGGCGATGCTGCTGCCTGAGGGCCGCACCGAGCTCGACACCGTCGCCAACGCGCTGCTCGAGCTCGACAAGAAAATTCCCGGCGAGATCGCGTGGGTGCTGCGGGTCGACGGCCACACCGACGTCAGGCCGATCTACAGCTCCGGCTTCAAGTCGAACTGGGAACTGTCGTCGGCGCGCGCGATCTCGGTCGTGCAATATCTGATCTCGAAGGGAGTCTCGCCGCAGCGGCTGGTCGCCGCCGGCTTCGCCGAGTTCCAGCCGCTCGACACCGCGCAGAGCGAAGATGCCTACCGCCGCAACCGCCGCATCGAGCTGAAGCTGACAGAACGCTGAGTGGCCGTGACGCGTCGCGCTGTCGCGCGGTGCAATGCACGCCGCAGTTAAACGCGGCGGAACAGGACGCCGATCGTGAGCACGACATAGGCGATTGCGAGCAGGTCGAACACATGCGACGTGCTGATGATCGGCATGGGCGCGTGCGTATAGCGCACCAGCATCGCGATCAGCGCCAATACCAGAGAGATCGAAAAGATGAGCAGCGATGGGGGCGTCAGCACAAACCCGCCGCGGCGATAGGCCATGGTCGTCTCCCGTTCCGGTCTGGTACGCAGCCAACGATGCAGCGGAAAACGTACCGGGGTCCGGAAAGGTTGCACCCCAGGCTGCCCATTTATCGCGCAAGCGGAGGCTTACGCCCCCTCGAACTGCAGCCGCGCCAGCCGCGCATAGAGGCCGCCCGCGGCGACCAGCTGACCATGCGTGCCCTGTTCGACGATGCGGCCGTGCTCCATGACCAGGATGCGGTCGCAGGACAGTACGGTCGCGAGGCGGTGCGCGATGACCAGCGTGGTGCGGTGCCGCATCAGCTCTTCCAGCGCGGTCTGTACCAGGGTCTCGCTTTCGGCATCGAGTGACGAGGTCGCCTCGTCGAGCAGCAGCAGCGGCGCATCGCGCAGGATCGCGCGCGCGATCGCGATGCGCTGGCGCTGGCCGCCGGACAACGTCACGCCGCGTTCGCCGAGCTGCGCCTCGAAACCGCCGGGGAGGCGGCGGATGAACTCGGTGGCGTGCGCGAGATCGGCGGCGCGCTCCACCTCGGCATCGGTGGCTTCGGGCCGGCCGAAGCGGATGTTTTCGCGCGCGCTCGCACCGAACACCACGGAATCCTGCGGCACCAGCGCTATGCGCGCGCGCAGTTTTTTCGGATCGGCCGACTTCACCGGCACGCCGTCGAACGCGATCGTCCCCGAGCTGCTATCGTAGAAACGCAAGAGCAGATGGAACAGCGTGCTCTTGCCGGCGCCCGAGGGGCCGACGATCGCGACCTTCTCGCCGGCCTTCACCGAGAAGGAGACGTTGTCGATCGCCGGCAGGTCCGGCCGCATCGGATAGTTGAAGCTGACATTCTCGAAACTGACATCGCCGCGCGCTGGCTCCGGCATTGGTTGGGCCAACACCGGTTGGGTGATTTCGGGCGCGACGTCGAGCAGCTCGAACAGGCGCTCGGCCGCGCCGGACGCCGCGGACACCTCGCCCCAGACTTCGCTGAGCTGACCGAGGCCCGCGGCCGCGAACGCCGTATAGAGCACGAACTGGCCGAGCCGGCCCGGCGTGATCGAACCGGTCAAAACGTCGTGCGAGCCGACCCACAGGATCAGCACCACGCTGGTGAAGACGATGAAGATGATGATCGCGGTCAGGACGCCGCGCGCCTGTGTAGAGGTGCGGGCGGCCTCATAGGCCTGCTCGACCTCGTTGGTGAAACGCGCGTTGGCAAGCCGTTCGCCGGTATAGGCCTGCACGGTGCGGATCGCGACGACGAGTTCGGAGGCGTAGGCGGAGGCATCTGCCAGCGTGTCCTGGGCGTTGCGCGACAGTCGCCGCACCCAGCGGCCGAATGCGACCAGCGGCAGCACGATCAGCGGAATGGCAAGCAGCACGAAGCCGGAGAGGCGCGGACTCGTGATCACCATCATGCTCACGGCGCCGATGAACAGCAAGAGATTGCGTAGCGCGATCGAGACCGAGGCGCCGGCCGCCGACTTGATCTGGGTGGTGTCCGCGGTGAGCCGCGAAATCAATTCGCCGCTGCGGGCGGTATCGAAGAAGGCCGGCGACAGCGACATCAGATGCGAGAACACGTCGCGCCTGATGTCGGCGACGATGCGCTCGCCGATCGTCATGACGAGGTAGTAGCGGGAGGCGCTGGCGAGCGCGAGCACCGCGACCACCGCGATCATGACGCTGAAATAGCTGTTGATCAGCGCAATGCCTCGCGGCGTGAAGCCAAAATCAATCATCCGCCGCACTGCGATCGGCACCAGCAGCGTGGTGATGGCGGCGACCGTGAGCGCGACCAGAGCGAGAAGTGCTCGGCCGCGATAGCGCGCGATATAGGGCGCTAGCGCCAGCAGCGGCCTCAGCCGCATGCGGCGCTTGTCCGGAGATGCGATTTCCGCTGCCGCAGACGCGGCGGACACGGCGACCAATTCGGGCTCCGCCGGTTTGACATTCTGCCCGTCTTCGAGCCGCTCAACTGCACTCATGCGCCGTCCTGACCACCTATCGTCTCATTGCCCCCGAGATAGGCCGCACCGGCGTCAGTGGCAATTCCGGCTTCTGCCCAGTGCCTTGCGCCTGTTTTGCAGCTTGTTTTGAGGGAGTGGCTACGTTATAGAGCGCGCAATTCCGTCCACTTTGAGATGTCTCAAGAGAAGCGCGCCGACGCGCGAGGATACGTCATGAAAGCCGAAATTCATCCGAATTATCATATGATTACGGTCGTCATGACCGACGGCACCGAGTACCAGACCCGTTCGACCTGGGGCAAGGCCGGCGACAAGCTCAATCTTGACATCGACCCCAAATCGCACCCGGCCTGGGTCGGCGGTGCCCAGCAGATCCTCGATCGCGGCGGCCGTGTCTCGCGCTTCCAGAAGAAGTTCCAGGGCTTTCTCAAGAAAGATTGATTCGCTCGTCCGTCAGGGGCCATGCGGTCCGACGCCGGATGTCCGCGTCCAGAATCAAAACGCCCCTGCCAAGCAGGGGCGTTTTTGTTTTTCCGCCTCAGGTGGTCTTCTACCGATGCGAGGCTAGCGCCGACCTTTCCAGGTCGTCATGGCCGGGCTTGTCCAGGCTTGGCCCGGCCATCCACGTCTTTGATGCAGCAAGGAAGAAAGACATGGATGCCCGCGACAAGCGCGGGCATGACGAGTCCTGGCCGAGGCTGTTTGGTATTACTGCTCGAACGCAGCTTTCAGCCGGTTGAGCTGGGGCACCAGGGGATTGCCGATGGTGGTGCGCTCGGGCGGCGGAGCGTGGATGGTGGTGTCGAGCCGGCGGACCCGCGATT
>NZ_JAFATE010000597.1 GCF_019244115.1 Bradyrhizobium sp. | reverse complement strand
TTCCCAGCAAGGCGTCGAATACACGAACAGGGCCTTCGCACCAACGCCTCGTGCAACGACCACCCCCCTTTTTCCAGGCGGCGATCGCCAAATCGCCCCAGCCCAATCTCCTCCCGCATCGCCCCTCCAAATCACGACCCAAGGGGGAATCAGTCTTTGCCGGCCATCGCAACAAAAGATGTGTGCATTCAATAGCCGGGAACCGGGCTTTCTTGCTCCCGTCGTCGGCGAAACGTCTTCGCCGACTTGACACCAGCGTCGGGGTGTCAGGACCACACGCCTTTGCCGTCCGTGCCAGGATCGTTCGTCCGCGCATAGGCGCTGCGACCGGGCACGTCCACCGCATCCCGCGCTCAACGTTCGTGACGATCGCGAAACGCCCCTCGAGCGAGTGCAGGACGGCGCCGATGATGCCCTGATTTGCGGACGGAGTCAAGGTTATTTCTGTAAATCAGAACAATTTCGCCGCGGCAGATTGGCGCGACGGGCAGTTTGCTCGTTGCCATAGCCGTTGATGCATGGGGCCAATCGCGGAGAAACGCTTGGCCGGGTACTTCGAGTTATGACCCCGTCCAGACCGCTCAGCGAAACCAGTGTCCGATTATGTGAACCAGTTCACTCTGGGCGACGACAAGGCAGTCGTAGGATGCAACTGCTCCGCGAAGCTGTCGGCGGTATGATGCGCAACTCGGAGACATGTCGGCACGTCAACCAAATAGCGTCTCTGCATGGACATTGTATTTGCGCTGGAGGGTTGAAATGGACCAATACACCAACGGGACATTCGACGAGCAAGCAAAAGAGCAAAACTTCTGCACGACAAAATTCAAGCTATGTCAGCTGAAGGAAGGCCAAAAGGATAGATTAGGCCATTTGGTGGAAGAGATTTTTTGGAACGAAGGAAATTATGCAGTTTATCGCTCCGAGAGGGGAGTCTACGTGCAATTCGCAGACTCTCCGGAGGAGGCGGCTGCTCAGCGGAGCGAATTTACCGAAATTTCTCCCGAACTGTGTGAACTTCGGTACCTTACGCATGAAATGCGTTCGAGTTGGCCTCTCGGCCGCAGATCGCAAACCGACCGCCATCCCTCGTCGCTTTATGAGCACAACATGGCGGAAGCCGTCATGCTCATTCTGGAAAAGAAGAACCAGCAGGGGATAGATCTCGCGAAACAGGCGCTGAAGATGGCGGTCGATCGCGTGACGGGCGACAACACCGCCAAGTATTTCAGCTGCTGCGTCTTCGTCTGGGTTGTTCTTCTTGCAATTGGAGTTGCATTTTTGATGCACCCGCAATCAGTGGGGGCACAGGCCTTCATTGTTGCAGCCTTGTTTGGTGTGACCGGGGCGATGCTTTCGGTCGCAACTCGCTTGGGAGCCTTCGAACTATATCCCTGTCAACGATCGGGCATGAATTACCTTATGGCTTCAACCCGCATCGGTATTGGATTCGTCTCAGGACCTGTCCTCCTCCTCCTGGGGCTAACCGTCTTGAAGCAGCCGTTAAGTGGGCTCCTGCACGATCCCAACGTTTGGCAAGAAACTGCGGTTCTCGGACTTATCGGAGGATTCACGGAACGACTTGTTCCGAACCTGTTGAAGCAGACCGGCGACGAAATTGAGTCGCGCGCCGGCACACCGGTGCTTGCCGCTAGAAGCGAGCAGAAGTCGCAGGAATCTGCTGCAGCGAACTCCGACAAGGAAAAGAAGTAATCATTGGCAATCGTTCGTGCGCCAGCTTTCTCGTGCCAGACCGGCGCGACGGGCAATCTGTGCATGGCTTGCATGCATTCGCTGAGTGCAATTGTTGGACTGACGCGGGCCGGATAGGGTTGCTGCGGGCTTTCAGATTGCAGCGATCGGGGCGTATCGTCGATGAGGCGATTGCAGGTTTCTCCGCTCTGGATGGCGGCGGCGCTCTCGGCCGTGGCGGGCATGGCGGACAGCGCGGGCTTCATCCTGCTCGACGGCCTCTTCATCGCGCATGTGACCGGGAATTTCGTTCTGATCGGGGCGGCGGTCGCAAGAGGCACGGCGGGAATCGTCTCGAAGATCCTGACGCTTCCGGCGTTTTTCCTGGGCGTCATCGCGGCCCGCTTGGGCGATCAACGCCTCAAATACCAGTCCGAAGCCATCAAGCTCTCCGTTCTGCTGGCGGCGGAAGCGGTCATGCTGCTTCTGTTGGTGATGTTTGGACATCGGCTCGCAGCTGGACCCGACGAGGATGCGATCATCATCAGCGCGCTCGGCTGCACCGGCGCGTTCGCCATGGGCATCCAGAATGCGGTCGGCCGGCTGCATCTTGCCCAATTGCCGGCGAGCACGGTGATGACGGTCAACGCATCGCAATTCGCCATCGACGCCGTCGACGTCGGCCTTGGCCGGATCGACGGCGATGCCCGGAGCAAGGCGCGTCAGCGGCTGCGCGATGTCGGCATCATGATGAGCTCATTTGCCTGCGGCGCGCTCGCCGGCGCGATCGGGGCGATGTATTTCAGGTTCCTGATTCTGCTGATCCCGTGCGCCATCCTGCTCGCACTGACCTTCGCGAGCGCAGGATCGCCAGCTGATCGACCGTGACGATTAGAGCAAAGCTGACGGCAACGCCTCGCCGCAGCGAATATCTGGTTGACACCACATACCTCATAGGTAGTAGTTGGACTACTTTCTCTCTTTCTAGCTGAAGATGGCGCGCCCGTGATAAGCTCCATCCCCGCGTAAGCGGGGTATAGTCTTGAACGATTTCGATGACTTGGTGCGCCAGTTCTTGGCGGCAGAAAAGACGGCCCATGTCCGGCCCCGCTGGCGGTCTAAAGGTCATCCCGATTTCGCCGAATCGAAAATGGCCGTCGGCGTACCAGAGTCGCGGGTGCTTGTCGGCACTGTTGTGATGATCGCTCACAAGGTTCGCCTACCGGCCAAGTACAGTTGGTCCCTTCTGTTCCGTGGTAAACGAATTCTTGCCTTGGACGTTAACCCAAGCCGCAGTCACAAGAATTTGCTCCGCAAGGGCAGCGTGGACTGCACGCATTGGCAGCGCTGGCCTACAATGGACGCAGAAGAGGATCGCCGAGAACAGAATTTTACCCATTGGTGCTTAGACTTCTGGAAGGCAGCTAACATTGTTACAACATTTGCGGTATTATCGCCGCCGCGAGGCGTGCAGCTGAGGCTGATCGTTAATGAAGACTTTGACCGCCGATAGCCCGAAGATCACGGCAGCCGAAGTTGAGCGACTGATCCGATCGCTGACGGCTGTCGAAAAGACAAATATCGGTATCGAAGTCACCGTGCCCGTGGCATATGGTGACGGCGAACTGGTTACCGTTGTCGTTGAGCAGACTACAGACGCTTTGGTTGTCCACGATGCCAGCTTTAGCGCTATGCGCTTAAGCAATTCGGGCATCTCGTTTACTCCAAATGTTGTCCATCGCCTTGCTGAATTGGCGGCTCGTTATGGCTGCAAGTTTCATAGTGGCCGGGTAGGTTCTTCGGCTGAAAGTATTGAAGCTCTTCCGCATGTCGTCGCCTTGGTTGCCAATGCCGCACGTTCCGTGGCTGACTATGCATTTGAGGTCAAGAGAATGGCGGAAACAGACTTCCGCTTAGTTGTCGTGGAGAAGCTACGAGAAATTGTTGGCTCTAGGGCACGCGATCCCGACGAATTTAAGGGGGCGAGCGGGCGTAGGTATCGCCTGCCGTTCGTATTGAACAAGGAATTGTCCCGGCCAGAACATTTCATCTCGACATTGGCGAATAGATCCAACGTACCGCAGGTATTCGCGGCATACTCTGATTTGCGCGGTTCTTGGCCGGGAGTTGAACGCGACGCGGTATATGACGATGCCGCCCATCTTCGCGATGAAGATAGAACGTTTTTGAAAACAGCCGATACGGCAATCGTGTTTGGTTGGATGGAAGCAGAACGACGTTTCAAGGAATTTGTGCGCGATGTCCGACACTGAGAAATTCAGCGCCGAAGAGTCGCGCGAGCGATTTGACGCTGCCTTGAAAGGTGTCTCGTCCGCCTCCGCGGCCTCGCCTACCGCGACCCATAGGCGGCTGCAAGCCCCATTGCTCACGGATGCGGTGAGCCATGAACCACGCCCCCTCACAAATGATCTGAAGCGCCCGGTGGAGTTGGTGGGCAGAAACGCGTTGCTTGCTTGAAGTCATCAGGTGGAAGGCTTGCAACCACTTGTGCAGAGCGATCTTGGATCGCCCCTCACGGCTTTCATCGTGACCGTGAGGTCTTTCCGGCAGACCTTTTCGGCGCAACGGTACACGCGCGGCTTCTTGGCCTTGTAGAAGCGGCCCACAACGTCGCAGTGAGGGCACACTGGGCCATGCGGCCAGAGGACGCTTTCCAGCATCTCGCGGACGGCTTCATCGTTCTGGAAGTATGGTTCCGAAATAGGCCGTTGGGCATGGCGGTTGCTCCGCTGCCCTGTACACTATCTGCCGTATGTTGTGTCAGCCAGATAATCGTCTCGCCGGACGCGAATGCCTCACCATCACCTTTTCATCCCAGGCGCCGAGCCGAGCCACACGCCGCTCCTGCTGCTCCATGGCTCCGGACGCACCGAGCAGGACATGGTGCCGCTCGCGGCAGAACTCGCGCCGCGGTCAATGGCGGTTGCGGTTCGCGGCGCCGTGCCCTGGGAGAGCGGTTTTGCGTTCTTTCGCCGCTTCGAGGATCGCGCGATCGATGAACGCGATCTCCTCACCCAAGCAGGCAGCCTGGCAAAGAGCATTGCGCAGATCGGCATCGCGCGCGGTTTTGCGAGGCCGCCGGTTGCGGTCGGCTTTTCCAACGGTGCGATCATGGCGGCGGCATTGATCATGCTCGAGGCGCGGCTCCTCTCCGGTGCGGTTCTGTTCCGGCCGCTGTCGCCGTTCGCGGCGGATCCGGCACGCAAATTCCGGCTACGCCGGTGCTCATCATCGACGGACGAGACGACGAGCGCCGCTCGCCCGGTGATGGCGCCCGGCTCGCGCAGCGAATGGCGCGTATGGGCGCGGACGTCGCCCACCACCTGCTGCCGACCAGCCATTCGCTCGTCTCCGATGATCTTCGTCTGGCGCGCGCATGGCTGGCGCCGCTGCTATGATGTGATGGGTTTCGCGAAGAGCTCAACCCATCCTACCGGACTGATACGTCCGCAGCCGGTCCGTCAAGAAGCCGCGGGCGCTTAGCAGCCACGCGTCCGGCGCCTTGACCGGTTCGTGCCGAACCATTCTGCTGGGCATAACAACACCAGGGACCACCGATCATGGCACCCCAATCGTTCGTGCTCAACATTCCCGACCAGGATATCGCCGACCTCAAATCCCGGCTTGCGCTGACGCGCCTGCCCGATGCCGCGCCCGGCGAGCCCTGGGCTTTTGGCAGCAGCGTCGATTATGTGCGCGACCTCGTGGCTTACTGGAAGGACGCGTTCGACTGGCGGGCGCAGGAGGCGGCGCTGAACGCCTTTCCGCAGTTCAAGGTGCCGCTCTCCGGCATCGATGTGCATTATCTGCATGTCCCGGGCGTCGGCTCCAATCCCTGTCCGCTGCTGCTGATGCATGGCTGGCCCGGCTCGATCTATGAATTTCTCGACATCATCCCGCGCCTGAGCGATCCGGCGCGATTTGGCGGCGATCCGCGCGACGCCTTCACCGTGATCGCGCCATCGCTGCCGGGCTACGGGCTGTCCTTCAGGCCGGGGCAGATGAGGTTTGCGCTTCCCGAGATGGCGGACTGCCTGCATGACCTGATGACCGAGGTGCTAGGCTTCAACAGGTTCGCGGTGCAAGGCGGCGACTGGGGCGCCGGCATCGCCTCGATGATCGGCCAGAAATATCCGTCATCGGTGTGCGGCATCCATCTCAATTTGCTGTTCGCACCCCGCGACCAGAACGTTACCGGCAGTTCGCCTGACGATGCGCGTTACGCAAAGCAGCTCGCGCATTGGTTCAAGGAGGAGGCCGCCTATCAGCAGATCCAGGGCACCAAGCCGCAGACGCTGGCCTTTGCGCTGAATGACTCGCCGGCCGGGCTCGCCGCGTGGATGGTGGAGAAATTCCGCACCTGGTCCGATTGCGACGGCGTTCCGGAGAACGCCATCAGCCGCGACCGCATGCTGGCGAACATCTCGCTGTACTGGTTCACGGGGGCGATCGGGTCGTCGTTCTGGCCGTATTACGGCCGGCTGCACGCGCCGCGATGGCCGATCTCGCCGGCCGAGCCGGTCACGGTGCCCACCGGCTATGCGGCATTCCCGAAGGAGATCATCGTGCCGCCGCGCGAGCTCGCGGCAAAGACCTACACCGACATCAGGCGATGGAGCGTGATGAAAAAGGGCGGCCATTTCGCCGCAATGGAGCAGCCCGCCGCGCTGGCCGAGGAGGTTTTTCAGTTCTTCCGCCCGCTGCGGTGAGCACAGCTGAATGCCCCGCGAATGCCGGGCATTCAGTACGCGCGGCGGCTTCTCAGCCGATCACGGCTGTCTCTGGAATACTGGGTCACCGCTTTCGCGGGTGACGACTGCGGTGATGATATCGCGCAATCGCGGAGATCAGTTCCAGGGGCACGCCGATCATCATCTAGAAGATTGGCGCCAGCGAGCCGCTCGCGAACTAGCCGTTCTCGTAGGACTGGCGCGCCGTCGCCTACGACGCGCGGCCCGCGACTGGCGTCATCGGCGCCGCATACGAACTGACCGCCGCCTCGGTGCGGTATTGCGGCAGGTGGCCGTCGAGTGCGTAGGCCATGCACAGCGCCAGGCTGGCCCAGACCGCGGCGCTGAAATACAGCGACATCCAGGCGATCTCGCCCTTCCAATGGGTCAGGTCGTGCGTCACCACCCAGCGCGTCGAGACATCGCGCAGTCCTTCGAGCAGCCCAAGAACCTTGCTGCCCTCGGACAGGTCGGCGCGCCAGCGGCTGACATACATCGGCACGTCGACTAGCATCAAAAAGGCGAGGTAGGCGGCAATGCCGAGGATCGCGACGATCAGGGCGAGACGGACCGGGCCGTTGAACTCCGGCAGCAGCCGGCTGAGGCCGACCCCGACAGCCAGGAATGTGACGGCCCACAGCGAGTTCTCGATCGCGTTGCCGAGATAGTTGGTGGTCAGCACCGCATACCAAGAACAGATTTCCGCGATCACGATGAGCGGCAGGATCACATAGGCCGCGTTCAGCGTGGTGTCGGCGCCCGTCAGGCCGCCGAGCTGGCGCAGGATGATGACCCACTGCACCGCGAAGCAGATCTCGGCCACCGTCGCGACCGAGCGGCCGACGACGACGCTGGAGAGCCAGGTGTCGAACAGGCAGATCCGCTGCACGTCGGCGCGCGGCAGGAACGAGCGGAAGGCGCAGCCGAACACATAGGCGGCACACAGCGCGAGCATCAGCCCGATATCGGACGTGCTGCTCGCGGTGCCGGGCTGATCATGGAATTGCCGGTACAGCAGGAACCATGAGGCGATGTTCGCGCTGCTCACCAGGGTCAGAAGACCCCACCACCACGCCAGCGGATTTGACCGCGCCTGAAACATCAATCGCATCAGCTGCTCCGTGTAACCGAACTGATATCCATCTGTATTAATTCTGTCACAAAACATCGTTCCGTCCACCACAAAAAACTGTGGCGGAGGAGGGCCTTCCGGGAATTTGACCGCGATGTTCATCATCGCGTGGCGACGGTCGCAGGCGCGAGACCGGCGCGCGCTGGTCTCGCGCGTGCGACCGATGGCCTAGCCGTGCATCACCACATCGACGACGACCATGCCCACCACTGGCGTGCTGCTCGATGAAGCAGGACGTTCGTCTCAACGATGTCA
>NZ_JAFATE010000447.1 GCF_019244115.1 Bradyrhizobium sp. | reverse complement strand
CGCAAGGCCTGCCTTCGGGAGGATTTTGGGATGCTGACGCTGCATTTCGCACCGGGTTCGAGCTCCATGGCGGTGCACATCGCGCTGCATGAGATCGGCGCATCATTCGAAGCGAAGCCGATGTCGTTCCGGGCGAAAGACATGCAGCCACCGATTATTTGAAGTTGAATCCGGAAGGCAAGGTCCCGACCCTCGTCATCGACGGTCGGCCGCTCACCGAGGTCGCCGCGATCCTGTTTTATCTCGCAAGACGTTTCCCCGCAGCCGAACTGTTGCCCGGGGATATCGAGGCCGAGGCGCAGACGTTGTCGTGGATGTCGTTCATTGCCGCGACATTGCATCCGGCACGCCGGCAGGGGCTCGATCATGCGAGAGCGGTCTATGCGATCGCGGACAAGCGTCTCGGCGCGATGTGGACGCTCGGCGAACACTACTCGATTGCCGATATCCATCTGTTCCGGCTGTACTGGCGACTATTCAATTCGCTAAAACCCGTGCCCGGCACGTTTCCGAATCTCGATGCCCATTACGCGCGAATGATGGCGCGGCCGGCGGTCGCAAAGACGATCGCGATCGAAACCGCGATCGGCTATGAACTGCCGGGGTGACGGCTGTCATTCCGGGGCGCCTCGCAGAGGCGAACCCGGAATCTCGAGATTCCGGGTTCGGTCCTGCGGACCGCCCCGGAATGACGGTCATGGTGATTGGCTGCGTCGCTGCGCTCTTCGCAACGACGGCGCATTTCAAACACCTGCGCAAATTTCGTTTAAAACTTTGTTGGCGGTGAAATCCGCAGCCGGTTCGCGTTCAATGGCGTTAAGGCATCACCGCGCGAGCCGACCATGACGGTCACCGACATTCCCGCTGGCTTCGCGCCGCATTTCCGCAAAAGCCCGTTCACCGATCCGTGGGAGCCGCTCTATTCGAAGCGCACCGAGAAGGGTGTGACCATGGGACTGCGCCTCGACAGGCCGCACACCAACGCGCGCGGCCTCATCCATGGCGGACTGATTGCTTCGCTGGCCGACAATTCCATGGGCTATAGCTGCGCCCAGGCGATGGGCGGGACGTCATCGCTGGTCACCATCAGCCTCGCCGTCGATTTCATCGGCGGCGCGCAACTCGGGCAGTGGCTCGCGGTGGAGAGCGAAGCGATCAGGACGGGCAGCACGATCTGCTTTGCTCAGAGCCTGATCAAGGCCGAGGATGTGGTGATCGCCCGCGCCAGCGCCACCTTCCGCGTGGTGTCGAAGAAGGAGTGAACGTCATTTGGGAGCGCGAGGCAAATTGTGCCCTCATGCCCCGCGAAAGCGGGCATCCAGTACGCCGCGGCATTGATCGGAATCGAGATAGCTGTGATTACTGGATCACCCGCTTTTTCGCGGGTGATGACGAATCTTCGTGACGCGCGCGTTTTGTAGGGCCGCCCATCACTCGAACCGCCAGTCCGCGGTCTCGACCACGAGATCGATGAAGGTGCGGACCTTGGCCGACAGCAGCCGCGAGGTCGGATAGACGACATGGATCGGCAGCGCGGGCTGCTCGTATCCGCCCAGCACGATCGTCAGCCGTCCGCGCTTGAGCTGGTCCGCAGCCTGGTAGGCCAGCACGCGCGTCAGCCCGCCGCCCTCCGCCGCATAATGGATCGCGGCATCGGCGCTGTTGGTGACGAGGCGCGGGGTGACATCGATGCGGATCTCGCGGCCATCCGCGACGAAGCGCCACTGCGCCGTGAGTGCGCTTGCACCGAACTGGATCGTGTCATGGGCCGCGATTGCCTCCGGCGATTTCGGTTCGCCGCGCCGCTTAAGATAGGCAGGAGAGGCGACGACGATGCGCCGCATCTCGCCGACCTGTCGTGCGACAAGCGAAGAATCGGCGAGATGGCCGATCCGCACCGCGAGATCGATGCCATCCTCGACCAGGTTGACGATGCGATCCTCCAGCCGCAACTCGCCGCTGACCTCGCGATGCCTACGCAGATAGGCCGACATCACGGGGCTGACATGGAGGCGCCCAAAACCGACCGGCGCGGACACGACCAGCCGCCCGATCGGCCGCGTCCGCTCGCCCTCGGCGGCGCGCTCGGCCTCCTCGACATCGGCCAAAATGCGCCTGGCACGTTCGAGATAGCGCGCGCCGGCATCGGTGAGCGCCAGAGAGCGCGTGGTCCGCTGCAACAGCCGCGCGCCGAGACGCTGCTCCAGCGCCGCCACCAGCCGCGTCACCGCCGACGGTGACAGTTTCAGCTTGCGAGCCGCCGGCGCGAAACCGCGCAAGTCGGCGACCGCGACGAAGGCCTGCATGGCGTCGATCCGGTCCATGGCTATTATTGCATATACTGCAATGATGCAGTGTCAATTGGCAAGATTGTACAAATCCGCGGAATGCTCATCTTCGAGCGCGAGAACGGCGCCATCGGGCGCGCGTATCGGAGGTTCGATGACCGACACCCAGACCTATTCCAGTGACGTCGCCTTCAGCCCCGCCGTCAAGGCGGTCCAGGCCCGCAAGGGATCGCGTGAGGCCTATGCCCGTGTCGAGCAGCATGGCGGCTGGCGCACCGAGATCGACGAGAACTTGGCGGCGTTTCTTGCTGACACCAACAGTTTTTATCTGGCGACCGCGGCGCACGACGGCCAGCCCTATATCCAGCACCGTGGCGGTCCGAAGGGTTTTGTGAAAGTGCTCGACAAGCAGACGATCGCGTTCGCGGATTACAGCGGCAACCGGCAATACATCACGCAAGGAAACCTCTCGGAAAATCCCAAGGCGCATATCTTCGTGATGGACTATGCGCACCGGCGCAGGGTGAAGGTCTGGGGCGAGGCGCGCGTGGTCGATGACGATCCGGCGCTGCTCGCCTCGTTGATGCCAAGAGGTTACCGGGCGCGTCCGGAACAGGTCATCCTGTTCAAGATCGCGGCCTGGGACACCAATTGTCCGCAGCACATCCCGCAGAAACTCGAGGCGGCCGACGTCGCGACGGCACTGGCCAGCCGCGACGCGCGCATCGCGGAACTAGAGGCGGAGCTGGCCAAGCTGAAGGGTGAAGGTGCGGCCGCGTCGTAGCTGCGTAGTGGGCAAAGCCAAGCGTGCCCACCAAATTTCCGCGATCCTCCGAACGGTGGGCACGGCGCAAGAGCGCCTTTGCCCACCCTACCCTCCATTGCCAGGTCGTCATTGCGAGGCGCTTCAGCGCCGAAGCGATCCAGACTTTCTCAATGACGGCGGTGTAACCCGCCGGCATTGTTCCAGCATGAACATCAACTAAGCCGCCTCCCGCTCCTTCGCCCAGGCGAACTCGGGATAATATTGTCCCATCATCCGCTCGACATAGCTGGTCAGGTTTGCGAACTCCTCGGCGCGGCGGCGGAGTGGCGACGAGAAGAACGGCGTCAAAATGCCGGCGAGCGCGCCGAATGCCGTCGCATCCATGCCGCAGGGTTTGTCGCCCATCATATAGGGCCGCTCGCCGAGCTGCACCGACAGCGCGAGCAGCGACCGCATCGCCAGATCGACGTCCTCATCCGGTGCGTGGCGGCCGAGGCCGCTCAGGAGATAGTTCTCCGCGACTCGGAACTGGGCGTCCTCGCGCAGTTTTTCGCGGCGATCCGCCGGCGCGCCATCGAAGAAGTGCGCCGGCCCCTTGGCAAAATTGTCGGGATCCACCCAGCGCGCGCCGACCAGCGCCCAATAGACATGGTGCTCGATCATGCGCTCGAACGCCCAGGCCTGCGCGCGCTGCTGCTGATCCAGCCCGGCATCGAAATCGAAACCGTATTTCTGCTCGATATGGGCGCGGATGAAGGTCGAATCGGCGACCTTCAGCCCGTCATCCTCGATGAACGGCAGCTGTCCCTTGGGTGAAGCGGGCGGCATCGCCCGCTCCTTGCGGTGGGACAGGCCGGCCATCTTCAGCTGCACCTCGGTCTTGGTGACGAAAGGTGAGATTTCCGGGAGGCCAAAGCCCGGGCCAAACCCATAGAGGACGATCATGCGCGCGCTCCCGCTTTCTTGAACACGCGCTTCACGCTAGTGACCCCCTGCTGCCACCATGGTGTCAGCAGTGGCGTCATGGACGTCCAAAACTCGTAGCCGTAGACGATCAACATGGGACAAAATCCTCTTCGTTGAAGTGTTGTCCCCTTATAGAATCCGCCTGCTGCCAACATCGTGTCAGCATCGGAGACCGCCCGATCAAAGAGCCATAAGAGACGTTCCATGAGACGCGCCGACCGGCTGTTCCAGATCATCCAGGTGCTCAGGCGCACGCGCAATCCGCTGACGGCGGACGCGATCGCGGCCGAGCTCGAGACCTCCAAGCGTACCATCTATCGCGACATCGCCACCCTGATCGGGCAACGCGTGCCGATCCGCGGCGAGGCCGGCATGGGCTACATTCTGGAAAAGGGTTTTGACCTGCCGCCCTTGATGCTGACGCCCGACGAGATCGAGGCTGCCGTGCTCGGCGCGCAGTGGGTGATCGGCCACGCCGATCCGGTGCTGGCGCGCGCTGCCGAAGATCTGATGGCAAAGATCGCCGACACGGTGCCGGAGCGGCTGCGGCCCTTCGTGCTTGAGCCGGCGAGCCGCGCCCGGCCCTAT
>NZ_JAFATE010000232.1 GCF_019244115.1 Bradyrhizobium sp. | reverse complement strand
TCCCTCAGCTCGCGGTGACGCGCACGGTTTCGACGACATTGCGCAAATAGCCGGCTGGATTCCAGCGCGGCTCCATCGGCTGTACGTCGCCGGCATTGCTGGTGGCGCGAACCTTGAGCTCTGCGGGTCCGGCGGCGAGCTTGACGGGCAGGCTCCATTCCCGGAACGAGTATTTGCCGAGATCCTTGCCGAGCTTTGCCGGCAGCCAGCCCTTGGCCCCGTCGATCGACACGGCAACCTCCTTGATGCCGCTGCCACCGTCGAAGGCGATTCCCTTGAGGCGGGTGGTGCCCGCCTTCAGCTTGGCGCCGTCCGTGATGTTGGTGATGAACGAGCGCACGGTGAAGCGGTTGATCGGGATGGTTGCCTTCGGGGCCGTGCCCGGCTCGACGCAATTGCAGGGCGTGTCGGGAATGCGATAGGCGGATTTCATCCAGAAACCGTCGAACACATCGTCGATCACGGTGATCTCGCTGAGATGCTTGACCCAGTAGGTGCCGTAATAGCCGGGCACCACGAGCCGCAGCGGAAAGCCGTTGAGCAGCGGCAGGTCGTCGCCGTTCATGCCGTAGGCCAGCATCACATCGCCGTCGCGTGCATGGTCGAGATCGAGTGCCTTGACGAAATCCGGCGTCTTGTCGAACACCGGCCCATCCATGCCGTTGAACGTGACCTGCCTGGCGCCCGCCTGCACCCCGGCCATATCGAGCACGCTCTTCAGTGGCACGCCGCGCCAGCGCGCATTGCCCATGGCGCCGTTGCCGAGCTGGCCGCCGGCGACGCGCGGCTCGAAAAAGCCGCGGCTGTTGCCCGAGCATTGGTTGACCGCGACGAGCTCGACCGCCGTCAGCTTGCGGATGTCCTGCAGCGACAGCTTTTGTGGACGATCGACCTTGCCCTTGATCTCGAGGGTGAACTTGTCCGGATCGATGTCGGTGGGGATGTTGGCGAGATGGTAGCGGACGAAGAATGCATTGTTCGGCGTCAGCGGCCCGCCATTGAAGACCCCGAACGGCGTTTCGAGCTGCGGCGGCCGGCTGGTCAGGCAGATCATCGGCCGCTTCTGCGGATATTTCACCAATGGCCGCTCGCCATTGTCGAACGGCAGCGTCACCGTGTCGGCCAGCGCCGCGAGCGGCCCGAAGGTTGTTGCGGCCGCGGCCAAGCCGGCCTGCCTGATCAAGTCACGCCTGCTCAGCACCTGCTTGCTCCGAAGCTTCATCATTGCCGGCCTGGTCGTCACCGGACCTCGATACCAATCCTCGCATCGCATGCGCGGTTGTCAAATCCTGCTTTCGGCGTGCACATGCGTTTGCGGTGCGGGATCGTCCTCCATCTTCTCGGGTGGCGGAAACCGCCCCCAACCGTTCACCATTGTCACACCCTCAAAGTGCAGAGGGCGCACGGAATGCCGGACCAGGACCGGTGGAGCAAGGCTCACCGTTTCAGGCCGCACCAATTGTACTGAAGGCGTGAACCCAGGACGATCTTGTGCGACCTAATAATAGGTGCCTGTTGGATCATCGGCACTGCGCGCGACGAGATCGGCGACGCCACCCGCAAAGAAGCGCTTTATCGGTTTTCCGCGAGACCTCTACGGCGACAGCGTTTCAAACAGCCGGGGTCAGATCCGGAAGTACCCAGAAGTCTCCGAGTTCCTCGAGACGAGCCGGTCACCCGAAACTCCAAACGTTTGTTGGTCGATGGCTCCGGGTTAAGAAGCGTGTCGGTATTGCGGTGGCGCCAACTGGACGGATTGTCGCGGGGCCAATAGCTCCTCGCTGGGAGTGCTATAGTTAGGCGGAAGCCATGAGTTTGCCATGACAGCGATTGCGGAATGGCTGGCATCGATCGGCTTGAGCGAATATGCCGAGTGCTTCGTCAAGAATGCCATTGACCCCTCGGTCCTCTGCGATCTGACTGAGCAGGACTTGAAGGATCTTGGCGTCCTGCTGGGACATCGGCGTAAAATGCTGCGCGCGATTGCGGAGCTTCGAGGAGACGTCCCTCCAGCGGCCCAGATCGGGAATAAGCAGGCACCGCAGCAAGGTGCCGAGCGCCGTCAGCTCACAGTCATGTTTTGCGATCTGGTGGGCTCGTCGGCTCTTTCGGTAAGGCTTGACCCGGAGGACCTGCGAACGGTCATCAGCGCCTATCAGGGGGCCATTGCCGACGTCATCGCCAAGAGCGATGGAGTCATTGCTCGCTACATGGGCGACGGCGTTCTCGCCCATTTCGGATTTCCCCAGGCACATGAGGACGATGCCGAGCAGGCGATACGCGCGGGATTGGCGTTGGTCGATACCATTGCCAAGCTGAAGACGGACATCGGCACTGCGCTCCAGGTTCGCGTCGGTATCGCGACCGGAATGGTCGTGGTCGGTGACGTGATCGGCGAAGGCGTCACGAAGGAGCAGGAGGTGGTTGGTGAGACGCCGAACCTGGCTGCCCGACTGCAGTCGCTGGCAATGCCTGGTACAGTTCTGATTTGTGAGAATACGCGTCGATTGACCGAAGGGCATTTCGAATATCGCAATGTGGGACCGGTCATGCTGAAGGGATGGGCGGAACCACTACCAGCTTGGGAGGTGTTGGGTACGAGCGGTGCGGAAAGTCGTTTCGCAGCGATGCACAAGACCCAGCTGATGCCGCCGATCGGGCGCGAGGAGGAAATCGACCTTCTGCTACGTCGTTGGCAGTCCGCGAGGACTGGTGAGGGCAGCGCCGTCGTGTTGACCGGCGAGCCGGGGATTGGGAAGTCGCACATTACCCTGGCGCTCGAAGCAAGGCTGAAGCAGGCCGAGCCGCACACTACGGTGCGTCTCTTCTGCTCCGCGCACCACACGAACAGTGCGCTCTACCCATTCATTCGTCACCTGGAAAGGGCTGCGGGGTTCGAGCGAACCGACTCGCCCGGCGCCAAATTCGGCAAACTCGAGGCTTTGCTGTTGCGATCCGGTGCTGACGCGAACCTGGTTGTGCCACCCCTGGCGAGCCTGCTGTCCCTACCCGCGGGAGCCCGCTACCAGATGCCCGAGCTGAGCCCCCAAAAGCGTAAGGAGATGACGCTGGCGGCGCTCATGACACAGTTTACTGCGCTCGCTGCGCGCCAGCCGGTGTTCATTTATTTCGAAGATGTCCACTGGGCTGATCCTACGTCGCTCGAACTTCTTTCGCTCACTTTGGAGAAAATGCCGCAGCTACGGGGGCTGCTGCTCATTACAGCGAGGCCGGATTTCAAGCCGCCTTGGCCAGGCCACGCGCATGTGACGACGATCTCGCTGACGCGTCTCAATCGAGAGAACGGCGCCGCCCTGATCGGGCGCGTGACGGCCGGCAAGACACTCCCAACCGAGGTGATGGAACAGATCCTCGCCCGTACTGACGGCGTGCCGTTGTTCGTCGAGGAACTGACCAAAACCGTTCTGGAAAGTGGCTTGTTGCAGGAACGGGACGGACATTACGTGCTTGGCAGAGCCCTGCCTCCAGTGGCAATTCCGACGACCTTGCATGCATCTCTCATGGCGAGGCTGGATCGGCTTGCTCCGGTCCGAGACATTGCGCAGATCGGTGCTGTTGTGGGCCGGGAGTTCTCCTACGAGTTGCTGAGCATCGTCTCAGGGCTTCCCGCACGGAGACTTGAGGAGGCTCTTGCCGAACTGGTGCGATCGGAGCTGATATTTTGCCGGGGCGAGATCCCCCGAGCGATCTACACCTTCAAACATGCGCTTGTGCGGGATGCTGCCTACTCGGGTCTGTTGAAGACCCGGCGCGCAGCGCTCCATGCCGTGATTGCCGACGTTTTCGAACAACGCTTCCCGGAAATCGTGGAAACCCAACCCGAAACCGTGGCGCATCATCTCACCGAGGCGGGACTGTTCGAAAAAGCAGCAGGTTACTGGTTGCTGGCCGGCAAAAAGGCCGCCATGCGCTCGGCAAATCTCGAAGCGGTCGCTCACTTGGATCGGGGTATCGCGGCCTTGCAGCACTTGGCCGACGGTGCACAAAAGGACAAATTGGAGCTGGATTTTCAATTCGCGCTCGGGCCCTGCCTTATCGCCACCCAAGGCCCAGCCGCCAACAAGGCTGTGGTGACCTTCACACGAGCGCGCGAACTTTGCGAGCGCCTTGGCGACCCACCCGAGCAGCTGCAGATCATGTTCTGGTTGACCACCGCGAGTGTCATTCGCGGCGAGTTGCCGGTTGCGCAAGAGACGATCGCAGCCCTGCTTCAACTTGCAGAGACGCGCGGTGATCAACCGGCGTTGCTCAATGCGACACGCGGTCAGGCCATGATTCGCCTTTTCATGGGACGCCTGATCGACGCCCGCGAAGCGATCGAGCGTGCTCTTGCGGAGTTCGAGGCATGCTCCGACGATGACAGACTGGCCGCTCGAGCGGCCGGCCAGGATGCGGGGGTTGCCGATCTCGCGCTGATGTCCTGGATACTCTGGCTGCTCGGGCACGTCGACGAGGCGGTCGTGCGCATCGACGCAGCCGTTCAACGCGCGGACGCAATCAATCATCCTCATTCGCAAGCCTACGCCTGCTACTATGCCTCCGTTCTCTACGCGCTTCGCGGCGAGATATCGCGTGCACAACGCTATGCGGAACGCTGTCAGAGTTTGTCGGAGGAGCACAGATTCCGCCAATGGATTGGATTGGCGCAAGCCATCCGTGGCATTTGCGGCACATTGCGCGGTTCGCCATCCCCTGCTGTCGAAGAGATTCAGGCCGCCATGGACGAATATCGTGGCGCCGGCTACCAGCTGGGGATCACGGTGCTGTACGTGCTGTTGTGTCAGGTCCAGCTCCTTAGCGGAGATTGGCAGGCTGCGCTGGCCTTGATCGACCAGGGCCTCGCGACGACCAATCGCAACAGCGAACGGATATTCGCGGCCGAGTTGTACCGGCTGAAGGCGCGCACGCCGACTGCCCGCGCCAACCCTGATGCCGCCACTGAGCTGCTCCATCGGGCGTTGGCAACGGCGAGATGTCAGCACGCCAAAGCCCTCGAACTCCGAGCGGCGACCGACCTCGCAACGCTATTCATGCACCAGGGTAGAGCCGACGAAGCGCGCAACGTGCTCACGCCGATCTACGGCTGGTTTACCGAAGGATTTGAGACGCAGGACCTCAAGGAGGCCAAATCCTTGCTCGATCAGCTGCGATGACTCGGTCGGGGCAGGGGAGCCCAGACCGACCGTGCCCTCATTCTCAGGCCAGTGCCTTCTTCAGCTCGTGATACCGTTGTCGTATCTGTTGCCACTCCGGATCCTGCGCGGGATTTTCATTGATGAAGAGCGGCTCGCCGGGATGAGACGTATTCTTCTTTTCATGATACGTCTTGATCGCTTGTTTGGCTGAGTCTCGCCCCAACCGTCGTCCGTTGTCCAGGTTGCTGTGATTCCATTTGAAATTGATGTGGCCGGGCACATGAATCTCGACGACGGTGCCGTTCCATACGGAATTGTCGCCGTTCGCACGGTGCCCGTTCGAGTCCTCCGCTTGAGCCGCCTTTGATTTTTGAGCTTCGGCCTTTGCCGCCTTCGAATTCTTCGTCGAATTCTTGGCCTTCGAAGCGTCGCCGTTCCGACGGTCGTACTTGACGTGATATTTGAACAGCTTGACGTCATCTTCACCAACGCTGGCCGCGAACAATTGGCAGAGATTGGCCAGAGCATCGTGAAGATTCTCCGGCTTTCGTATCTGCTGGGAATCGACGATCCGGCTGATCCAGACTTCGTCGATTTTCTGACCCCTGACTTCGAGCTCGAGCAAGCCTTCGAAATTGACCGTGTCGACCAGCGCCCCCTCGCAGTAGGTCGTTCCGTCGATCTCCACGGTCTCTTCGACGAAAGGAAGCGCCGAGCACGCGCACAAGGATTGCGCGGTGATAGGCCCCTTGTACTCGCCGTTTTTCGGGCGCTCGATCCTGTGGTTGGCAAAAAAGGCGAGTTTTTGGGTGTCAAGATTCCACGCGTTGTGAAAAATGAATGGCTTGCCGTCCTCGGAAAGCCGGTCAAACCTGATTTTTCTCATGAACT
This sequence comes from Bradyrhizobium sp., assembly GCF_019244115.1. GTDB lineage: Bacteria > Pseudomonadota > Alphaproteobacteria > Rhizobiales > Xanthobacteraceae > Bradyrhizobium. Next base: position 9,622 of record NZ_JAFATE010000232.1, on the reverse strand, counting down.
CGCTGTCAGGGTAGTTGATCCTGGAGAGACCATTGAACTTGGACAGGTACATCAGCGATGTGAGATAGCGGATGGCTGGATTGGGAGCCATCACCTGGTTAAGAATCCACCTATTGAGGTCTCCTTCGTCCAATTTCTTCGCTCTCCTCATGCCGCGTGGCATGAAGTCATTCAGAATCGACATCGACTGCTGGACATAGTCGAACATCTTGTAAGGCTGTAATTGAAAGTCCTTATAGCTCTTGGGATCGGCAACGAATTCGTAGAATGCGTCGATGGTGCTGCGCCAATCGGGTCCGAATACGGTGTTGATCGGGAAGCGTTCGTAGCCTTCATCATCTCGGAATACGCCGTCCCGGAAGAACCGGTAGGTATCTTCGACCTTTTCGGCTGCAGTCCTTTTGTCGGACTGGTTGTAGACCACACCGACCCATGCGCCGATGCAAGACAACGACCACACATCGAAAGTTATCGGTGGATTAGCATTGGCGAGAGCGTCCAGAACTCCAATGTGCAGCCCCGCTGCCGGCCCACCACCACCAAGCGTAATTGCTCTACGCGGCTCTCCGTTGGTTGGCATTTGAATACTCCTTGTACAATATCAACACACTCCAATCACGTTTTTGAAAATTCCGAACAGCCAACAACCTAGTTACTTTTGAAATGAATGGAAAGTGTCCCACGCTCAGCATTGCCAACGGCACCAAGTATGACAGTAGGGCTGACGCAGGCCAGGTCGCCCCGCGAAAGACGAACGAGGCATCGCGAAGAAGGGGCACAACGCGGCGCCCCTTTCGGTATAGGCAGATAGCTAGAAGTCAAAGGTCATACCGGTCGTGACAGCTTCCGCCTTGTTGCCGGCGACCACGTTGTTGTTCGCGTCGCGGCCGCAGACGCCGTAACCGTGCCCGCTCACGCCCAGGCAATAATGCGCACCCGGGCCGTTGCGAAGATAACTGCCCACGACATACCAGCTCACGAACGGACTGAAGTGGTACTTCAAGCCGACTGCATATTGGTCGGCACTGCTGTCGAGCGTATTGAGCGCGAAGTCAGCCGCTCCGGCGGGGGCGGTTGCGCCCGCCACGAACGCATTGTTGATTCCGGTGCCCGGAGACCCCGGGGACGCGTTGGCATGGGCCCATGAACCACTGATGTCCCACTGGCCGATCGTTTGCGTCGCGCTCATGAAATATCCGTCGCGCGAACGTTCGTCGAAGGCGGCGACCGTATGCTCCCGGCGCATGCGCTCGTAGATTGCGTAGAGCTGCAAGCTGCCGATGCCGTCGTTGAACTTGTAGCCGGCACCCACTTTTGCCGCCCACTCGTTGGCGATGCCGACGGCTCCGGGTGGTACGGTGAGCACTCCGCCGTTGCCCAACGGAGTGACCGCCTCGTCGCCCGTGCGATTGGTGCCCTCGTGAAGTTCGTAGGCGCCGATCGCCGTGAACGGTCCGTTGTTGTAGACGAGCGAGACGCTGTAGAGGTTGCCGTAAGAGCCGTCGGTACAACCTTCGGGCGCCGATGTCAGCGGGAAGCCGCTGCCGCTGCCGCGGGCCGACGTGCCGGGACAGTTGAAGTCACCGAGCGCGAAGTCGCTGTTGTCCCTGGCGGTGTTTTGTCCGGGTGACGCCATGATGGTGGCCTGAAAACCGTTCCAGATCGGAGATTCGTACCAGACGGCGTGCGCGGCCCGCCAATCGAACTCGGCGCGCAGATCGCCGCCGGTGTTGCCCATGATCGAATTGTAATCGCCAAGTGTCGCGGAGAACGGATCGAATTTGGCCGTCGATTTCTTGTATGGCGTATCGGATTTGCCGGCCTTGAGCGCGCCCCATGGGGTCTCCATTCCGATGAAGCTGTCACGCGTTCCGAACGCCGCCCGCTCGGTTGGAACAGCCGCGACCTCGATCAGCGACTCGAACTGTGCCACCGCCGCCCAGCCCGGGTATCCATAGGCCTCCAGATTGTGCCGCGCCCTGACGCCGAAATAGGTCAGATTGCTGGAGACGCCGGCCTTTGTGCCCTGGTCGTAGACGCCGGGATTGAAGACGTCGCCGGAGACATCGACGTGGCCGTAGAGTGTGACCGTCGTGTTGTCGATGAGCGCGTTGCCGCCCGGGGCCTTGCTGTAGATCGGGGCGCCGCCGATGCTGACAACGGCGTGTTCCGGCGCGGGCGAAGGCGCAACGGCTGCGTGCTGCACCGGATTGCCCTTGACCGCCGGTGTGGCCGCGGCAACTGGCGCCGCCCCCTTTGTCGCGGACATGTCCTTGAGCTTCTGGCGTAGCTCGGCGTTTTCCTTCTCGATCTTGTCGAGGCGCCGCATCACGTCGTCGAGGGTTGCAGAATGCGCTGCGCCGCTGAACGCGATTAAACATAGGGCGGCGCAAGCCGTCCCCGAAAGGAGCTTAATTTTCATGGCGATTCCCCAGTCTTTTGCCCGGTTACGAATTTGGACTGGGACAGGCTAATGTATGCCAGATGCCAGCAGGAAGTGGTGCCATGGTGCGATTTCAAAGAAATGTGATCTGTCACATTAAAGCGACATTTCGTCGCAGCTCGCGTAAGGTTGCTCCACTAATCCTCGTGACTTCAGTTACTTGCGCCTTTGTAGGAAATTGACCGTCTTGCAGCTTAAGAGCTGTGTATCAGAGGCGGCACATTTTAGACGTGTGATTCAGGCGGCCGCAGCGCCCTGCATCGGCAGGCGTCAGGAATATTTCGACGAATCGGCGGTTCAATCCGTCCAGGGCTTCTCGCCGCGTCCGATGCGTTCGCTGATATCGGACTGAAAAGCCGCCGGCCCAAAGGCAAACCAGTCCTGGTCAATCTGATAGATCAGCAGGCGCTTCTTCTCGAAGCTGAAGGTCTTCAGCCAGTCCAGCGCCTTCTTCTTCGGGCGAGTCCCGACCGGAACCGCGACATCGACCGGCAGGCCGCGCCAGAAAAAGTTCGCGGCAAGCAGGATCAGATCCGACCGGTCGGGGCGCATCCATTCTGGCAGCGGACTGGAGACTGCAAGCCATCCGCAGATGAACTCACGACACGGATGCTGCGGTCGTTCGCTGTAGATCGAACACCGATGTGCGACGCTGAATGGACATGGCTTGCCCGGCGCGACCCGATGCCCGCGCACTTCGATCTGCAGCCAGCCGTCGCAGCATGCCGTGCAGCTTTCGCAACTCCGTGCCACTTTTTCACCCGTCTGGAGACGACTGCATCAAATCGCAAGGCGACATTCGTCGGGCGCGACCGGCAGTCCGGCTGCATCGTTGGATGAGTACGCTGTCGTACCAGCCGGCGCAATTCGCAGCGTTCGTTATCGCGGGTTGCGATAAGCGTGGTTTGCCGGCCGGCTCGGCACGGCAAATGGGTTCGGATACATGTTACGTGTATCGCACAATTGACAACCGTTCGGACCCCACGGCTGGGTTGCCGCGAATCCGCATAACGGCAGCGCCATTCGTTCGGCGACTGCGGGCGGCACGGGTTGTTGGCCGCCTTCGCAATAATACGCGGCGGCTGGATTCGCGCCGGAAACGATCAAGAGTGAAAGCGGCAGCAACAAACTGTATCTCACCTTAGCCTCCATTGCGGGTCTCACGTCCGGAGCCTGTCTCACCTCAGAGTTATGACGGTCTGCGTACTGGGCCGGCATCACGCTGCGACCGTTGCTTTGCGATCCAGCAGCGCCGAGAGGTTGGCGGCATGCGCCACCACCCGCACGCTCATCGGTTCGGCGCGGCCGCGGATCTCGACGTCCTGCTGCGGCAAATCATCGGGCGCAAGTCCCGCGGCAAGGCGGACCTCGTCGGACAGGATCGCCTCGCAGGCGAGGCCCTTGGTCATGTCCTGCAGCCGTGCCGCGACATTGACCGCGTCGCCGAGCGCGGTGAACACCATGTGGTTGCGGTAGCCGATATCGCCGACGATGACCTCGCCGCCATGAATGCCGATGCCGAAGCGGATCGGTTCGCGCAGATCGTGTTCGAGAAACCTGTTCAGCTCCTCGACATTGGTCGCGATTTTGGCCGCGGCCTGCACCGCCTGCTGGCACGCGGCCTGCGGCGCGGCCGCCAGCCCGAACAGTGCGAGCATGCCGTCGCCGATGAACTGGTTGGGCTGACCGCCGCAATCGATCACCGCCTGCGACACCGCGGCGAGAAAGCGGTTGACGATGAACACGGTATCGAACGGCAGGCGCTTTTCCGCCAGCTGGGTCGAGCCGCGCATGTCGACGAACAGGCTGACGAGATAGCGCTCCTGGCCGATGCGCTGCGGATGCGTCGCATGCGCGTTGGCCGACGCGGTGTTCGCCGTGAACAGCTGGAAGAACGACAGATCGTCGGTCGGCCTGAGCTGGCAGGCGAGCCGGACCGAGGGATCGCCGGCACCGACCCGTGCGAGCACGAAAGCCTCTCGCTGCGACGGTACGGGCAGCGTGCTGCTGTCGCCGATCACGCGAATCCGGCAGGTCGAGCAGCGGGCGCGGCCGCCGCACACGCTGGCATGCGGAACGTTGTAGCGCAGGCTCGCCTCGAGCACGGAAAGACCCTTGGCGACGCGGATGGTGCGGCCATTGCCATAGGACAGCGTGATCATGCCGCCGCGCCGCTCGTTGAGCGAGCGGGCGCCGCGTGCCAGCAGCACCAAGGCGACCAGGCCGAGATAGCCGAGCAGGGAAAAGCCGGTGATCCGCTCCAGCGTCTGTTGCTCGACCGGCGTTCCCATCTGCCGCGGCGACAGATTGCTCGCCTGCCAGTCGTGGCTGGCGCTCTCGGCCGCGACAGTCCGGCCTCCCTGATAGATCCCGAGCAGGGCCAGCGTCGGCACCAGCAGCGCGGCCGCGAAAAGATAGGGGGCGGCGCGCGCGTAGAACGGCTTCATGCGCAGCCAGAAATGCAGACCGATGCAACCATGCAGCCAGGCGATGATCAGCACGGCCGTGATGACGAAGAGCCGGGCCGGCGGGCCCATCCAGAATCCATAGAGCACCTGGGGATAGAGCTTGTCATGTCCGAACAGGGTGTAGCTGAGGCGGACGCCGACCACATGGGCCACGACCAGCGCGGGAACCGAGAGGCCGAGCACGAGCTGCAGCGGCTCGACCGCCTTCCAGCGAAACTCCCTGCGCTGGTAGAGCGCCCACAGGCCGAGACCGGCATGAATTGCCGCGGCCGCATACAGCGTGATGGCCACGGGGAGGAATCGCCAGAACAGCGTGTGATAGTAGACGCCGGCGGCCAGCGCGTCGGTCGAGATATTGCCGAGCGCATGGTTGAGGAAATGGCTGGTGAGATAGGCGAACAGCACGAGCCCGCAGACGAGCCGGATCTGCCGCACGCCGATGCCGTGGAGCGAGCCCACGATCTCCTCCTGATGGGGCGCAACCATGCGCGTCTCAACCCTCGATCAGCAGGGCGCGCATGATATTCCGTCCTCGTTGCGGCATTGCTTCACCTTCCCGGCAATTCGTCTCAGTGCCTCTCTCACAAGTCGGCGAGAATCGAAAGCAGAAACATTCGCGCCCTGGCGTTGACACCCTTCGGTCAGTCGGGGAAAAGCGCGCCGTGACATCAGCTTCGTCCCCGCTTCGAGCCGAGAAACCGGACCGTCCGGCCCGCCGTCAATTGGCCATGGTGACAGCTCTTGTCGCCGCGATGACGGCGCTGCGGATCGCCTATGCCTGCCTGATCGATCTGCGCACCGACGAGGCCTATTATTGGACCTGGTCGAAGGAGAACGTGCTCTGCTTCCTCGATCACCCGCCGATGATCGCCTGGTTCATCCGCTTCGGCACGGCCATCTTCGGCGACACCAATCTTGGCGTCCGCTTCGCCGGTATTTTGGCGATGCTCGCGACGCAGCTTCTGCTGGCCGACATCGTCCGCCGCCTCACCCATAGCATGCGCGCCGTTGCGTTAGCCGTGCTGATGATGGAGGCGGCGCTGTATTACGGCCTGCTGATGGCCAAGGTCTCGCCTGACATCGCCCTGATCCCGTTTGCGGTTGCGCTGATGTGGTCGCTGGTCCGCCTCGCCGAGAGCGGCGACGCGCGCTGGTGGCTGGCCGCCGGCCTGTTTGGCGGGCTAGCGCTGCTGTCGAAATTCACCGTCGTCCTGATGCTTCCGGCGGTGCTTGCCTTTCTGCTGGTGCCGTCGTGGCGCTTGCGCTGGCTCAGGAGTCCGTATCCCTGGATCGCCGCGCTGATCGCGCTCACCTTGTTCCTGCCGGTGCTGATCTGGAACGCGCAGCACGACTGGGCCTCGTTTCGCTTCCAGCTCGTGCGCGCGACCGCGACCCATGACATCTCGCTGCGCACCGTCGGCGACTATATCGGCCTGCAGTTCGGCCTGGTCGGCTTCGTGCTGCTGCCGGTGGTCTTGTCGGGGCTCGTGCTCTCGACCTGGCGCGGCTACTTCAAAGGCGATGCGGCGGCCGTTCTGCTGTCGACTGCCGTCAGCTTCCCGTTCCTGTATTTTCTGTGGAAGTCGCTGAGCTTGCGGGTCGGCGACACCTGGCCGATGTTCATGTGGCCGACCGGATTTGCCGCGGCGGCCGTCAACATCGCGATGCTGCCGCGCGAAAACTGGCCGGGATGGATGATCAGATCGACCGCGTTCTGGGCGCGCACCGCCGTCGTCACCGGCATCGCCACCGTCGTGCTGGTGTTCCTCTATTACGTCGCCGCGCCCTGGAATTTCATCGGCCAGACCGATCCAATCGGCGGTGAAGCCGGCTATGAGGCGGTGGTCGCGCGCACCGAGGCCGAGCTGAAGGCATCAGGCGCGAGCTGGATTGCGACCTCTGACTACCGCACCTATGCGATGCTGCGCTGGTTCTTGGGTGGCCGCGTGCCGGTGATCCAGGTCAACGAGCGCGGCCGTTTTCAGGGCTTTGCCGATCCCGGCATAGCCGAGATCGCGGGTCATCCCGGGCTCTATGTCGCGCGCGAGCCGGACAACGCCTTGCCGCTGCTCAGCGCGACCACCGCGGTGCGCGAGCCGCTCGGGCGGGTGCAGCGGGTATGGCGTGGCGTCGTGATGGACACCTATGCGCTGGAAAAACTCACCGGCTGGACGCCGGAGCTGTCGCCACCCCCCGACTCGCCGTTGTTTCGCTGGCGCCTGCTCGCGGGCGATATGCGCGCTGGCGCTCTTGCGTGAAAATCACGCCTCGTTCTCCTCGTCGCGCTTGCGCAAGAGATCCTTGGCGAGGTCGGCGAGTGCGGGCCGCGGCAGCGCCGCGAACGGCATCGGCCGCGTCACTTCGATCGCCGCAAGGCCGAGGCGCGCGGTCAAGAGCCCGTTCAGCACGCCCTCGCCGAGCCGCTGCGAAACCTTTGCCGCCACGCCGTGGCCGAGCATCTGCTGGATCAGGCTGTCGCTGGCCGCGACGCCGCCGGTGATCGCCAGATGCGCGATGACATGGCGCATCAGTGCGATCATGCCGAGCGTGCCCGGCCGTCCGCCATAGAGCCGGGCCAGTTGCCGGATCAGCCGCAGCGCGGCCACGAACACGAACAGCATGTCGACCATGGCGCGCGGGCTGATCGCGGTGACGATCGAGACGCGCTGCGCCGCCTGCGAGACCAGCCGCCGCGCCTCGGCATCGAGCGGGCTCATCAGCTCGCGTTCGGCAAGCCGGATCATGTCGGCGCCGTCGATGATCTCGCTTTCATGGCGGTGGAGCGTGGCGCGGGCGCGCGCCAGTTGCGGGTTCTGATGCGCCAGCTTGATGAGATCGCCCACCACGGCGCGGCTCGCCGCGCGATCATCGCTGGCGAGCACCTCGCTGGCACGCTGATGCAGCTTTTCGATGGTCGCCAGCCGCGCCAGCCCAAACACCTCGCGTCCGATGGTGACGACGAGCGCCAGCACCGCCGTAGCCGCGAGCGCGGCGCCGACATAGCCGAGGCTCTCGCTGCGCGCAAAAAGATCCTGCACCAGATTGGCGACGCCGAGCCCCAAAGCCAGCAGCACCAGTCCGCCGCTCGCGGCCCAGAACAGCGTGCCCCAGCGGAAACGCCGCCGGACCACGACCGGCGGCTCGATCACGGCCGGAAGCTGCGCTGGCTCGGCTTCGGGCGTGATGCGCACCGTGCCGCGCGCGGCGCGGCCAGAGTCTTCGGCGTCGACGACCACGACGCCGGGATCGTCGAGCCTGAACGTGGCGGGCCGTCGGCTTTGCGGGCGCTCGCTCATTGCAGTCGGTCTCCGATCAGGAATTGGAGGGCGCGGTCGAGGCGGATGTGCGGCAGGGTGGGCTCGTCCGTTCCGTCGCGTTCGAGCAGCGGCGGGCGGAAGCGCAGGAAGCGGAAATCGCTGTTGTCGGCGGCGTCGTGAGCGAGGCCGCGAAAAGCGCCTTCGCCGGCAAACAGGGCCTGCGCGTCGAGCGGCAGGTCGCCCGGAAAGGTCGCGACTTCGGTCTTGCCGTCAAAGATCTCGCCATTGCCGGTCTCGCCCGGCGCCGGCGTGCCCAGCAGCGACGGCAGTTTTTCGCGGCCGCGCTGCACCTGTGCCTCCCGCGTGGCGCGCACGGCTGAGAGCGCGACCACGTCGATGGCAGCGCCCGTGGCTTCGGCCTTTGCCGCGGCGGCGGATACCGCGTGCCGCAGCACCGCCTCGAGGCGGTCGTGACTCTGATGATGCAGATGGTCGGCTTTGGTGGCGGCGAACAGGATGCGGTCGATGCGCGGCCGGAACAGGCTGGACAGAAAAGTGCTGCGGCCGACGTGGAAGCAATCGAGAATGCCTTCGAGCGCGGCTTCGAGATCGTGCAGCGCCTCAGGGCCGGAGTTGAACGCGGCGAGCGCGTCGACCAGCACGATCTGGCGATCGAGCCGGGCAAAATGATCCCTGAAGAACGGGCGCACCACGATCGCCTTGTAGGCCTCGTAGCGGCGCTCCATCATCGCCCACAGCGAGCCATCGGGCGGCGCGCCGGTTGTCGGCACATCGAGCGGCGCGAAGGTGAGGGCAGGGGAGCCGGCGAGATTGCCGGGCATCAAGAAGCGGCCGGGCGGCAGCAGGCTCATGGCAAAGCGCTCGTCGCGGCAGGCGCGCAAATAATCCGTGAACAGTCTTGCGGCTTTCAGCGTCGCCTGCTCGTCCTCCTTGGCGTCCGCCAGCATCGTCGCAAGCTGCGCGTGCCAGTCTTGCGCAAGATGGGCGCGCGGCTTCTCCCGTGACAGCGCAAGGCTCTCGGCCGACCACTCCGCGTAGCTCTTGGCGAGCAGCGGCAGGTCGAGCAGCCACTCGCCGGGATAGTCGACGATGTCGAGTGTCAGGCTGCGGTCCGCGCCATTTTGCCGCTGATAGTCGATCACGAGGCGGAGCTCGCTGATGTCCACCGTGGAGTCCGGCCAGCAGCGGTCCTCGATCAGGTTTTTCAGATGCCTCTCATAGGCAAAGCGCGGCACGCCATCGTCGGGTTGCGGCTCGAGGCGGGCCCGCGCGATCCGCCCGGTATCGAACGCCTCGAACACCGGAAAGCGTCCGCCGCGCGTCAGCCCGTGGACCAGCGCGGTGATGAACACGGTCTTTCCGGCGCGCGACAGCCCGGTCACCCCGAGACGAACGGTCGGACTGAACAGATGTTCACCATAATCGAGCAGCGC
>NZ_JAFATE010000207.1 GCF_019244115.1 Bradyrhizobium sp. | reverse complement strand
AATCTCATATGCATGACGACGACGTGCCGAATCGAACGAGTTCAGTTTGCGTTGAGTGCGGCAATTCACGACGAGAGACGGACTAAGGTGAGGCATTCCAAGAAAGCGCGGGCAACGAAGTACTCGTCAAAGAAGAGCAAGGGGGCGCGGCGCGTCATAATCTCGTCTTCGTCACCTCTCGGCATGCTGGCTCTCCATTTGCTTGCAGAATGGAAGCAGTCTGGCCGTACCGGGATAGTTTTCCTCGCTGAAAGCGAGAACAGGGCCGAGCGCCTGGGCAGCGCCATTCATGCGCTCGACCCGGCCTGCGAGGTCATGGTGTTTCCGCGGCTCAATACCCTCCCGTTCGACCAGTTGGAGCCATCTCACGACATCGCCGGGCGTCGCGCCTCCGTCCTGAGACGCCTTGCAAAGTCCAAGAAGCCGATCCTGCTGGTCTCGACGGCAGAAGCGGTGATGGAACGACTGCCAGCGCCCGCGAGTCTGTCACGCCTGAGCATGAGTTTGAAGGTGGGCGGCACATTTTCCGAGCGGCAACTCCACGCTCGTCTCGAAGGTCTGGGATACGATCTGGAAGACGAGCCTGACTATCCGGGCGGGGCTCTGTTTCATGGACAGACGTTCGAGATCTTTCCTGCGGGCGCACTTGGTCCGTTCCGCGTAGAGCATTCGGGACGCGCGGTAACTCGGATCGTGGCGTTCGACCCGAAAGAACATGACATCATCTTCGAGACAAAGGAACTTCTCGTCGATGCCATGTCGGAGCGGTTGGCCCTCGCCGGCAAGCGCAACAAGCGCTCGACACTGTTCGAATATTGCGGCCGAGCCAAGTGGATTGCGGATGCCGGGGTCCCGCTGCACGCCGACGGTTGGCTGAGCACGATCGAGGAGGCGGCGGGTCGCATCGAGAGGGAGCGCGAATATCTGGGACGCCGCGAGTGGAAGCAGGCAACCAAGGGCATGAAGGTGTTGCCACGGATGGCCCCCTTCCAACCGACGCCAGAGTTTTCGAAGCTTACATCCTCCAGGAAGGCCCTTCGCGCTTTCGTCAATGAGACGCGGCAGGCCGGCTCACGATTGATTTTCGTCGCAGCGCAGGAGGACGACCTGCGGGTGATGGAGCGGATGAGCGGCATCAAGGCGCAACGCGCCGCCGATTGGAACGAAGCAACGAGGGCCCGTAGCGGCGAAGCGGCTCTTCTGGCCGATTTCGATGCGGGTTTTGTCTCCCCGGGTAAGAAGGCTCTTGTCGTCGTGACCGCTTCCGACGTCCTCGGCAGCAGGGCGCATCATCCGCAGCCGATGACCAGAGCCTGGAGCGTGGGTTTCGATCATGCAGACGTGCCGGAACAGGGAACGGTGGTCGTTCATCTTCAGCGCGGCCTCGCCATGCTCGATGGCTTGCAGACCGTGAACACGGGCGGCGGCGCATTGCGGGAGATGGTCAGGCTTTCGTTTGCGTCGGACAATGCGGTTCTGGTGCCGCCGCCTGACTTGGCGCTGATGTGGCCCTACGCGGCGGAACTCGGCAAGCTGGCGCTTGATAAGGCAGACGGGAGTACATGGTGGGCTCGCCGCACGGAAGCGGAGCAGGAAATCCAGATCGCGGGCAAGGTGCTCGCCAAACACATCAGCCAGCGCCGCCGCCGGAGAGCCGCGAAACTTGTCCCGCAGGGGTCCACCTACGAGAAATTCATCGCACGTTTTCCTTATTTTACGACGGCTGATCAAGCCAAGGCCATCCGGGACGTCCTGGATGATCTTGCGTCCGGTCACCCGATGGACCGCGTGATCTGTGGCGACGTCGGATTTGGAAAAACCGAGGTGGCGCTGCGGGGTGCGGCCGCGGCGGTGCTGTGCGGAAAGCAGGTGGCAATCGCGGTCCCGACGACCGTTCTGGCACGGCAGCACGTCGCAACGTTCCGCAGGCGCTTCGCGCCGCTCGGCATCGAGGTGGGGAGCCTGTCCAGGGCTACATCAGGAGCAGAAACGCGGGAGACGAAGGAAGCGCTGCGAAGTGGCCGGATGAAAGTTGTGATCGGAACGCAGGCTCTCACCTCGAAGGACGTGAAGTTCGCCGATCTCGGCCTCGTGATCATCGACGAAGAGCAACATTTCGGTGCGGCCGAGAAGGCAAAGCTCTCTGGACTCGCCAAGGGTATCCATACGCTTTGGATGAGCGCCACGCCGATCCCGCGGACACTCGCCGCTGGCCTTGCCGGCTTCAGGGACCTGAGCGTCATCGCATCGCCACCGGCTCACCGGCTTCCGGTGGCGACGAAAATTGCCCCGTTGTCGGATGCCGCCATTGCCTCCGCTTTGCTCCGTGAGCAGAGGCGCCATGGACAGAGCTTCCTGATCTGCCCCCGCATCCAGGATCTGGATCCCATGCTGGCGCGTGTACACGCGGTGGCGCCTGATCTTCGCATTGTCTGCCTTCATGGCAAATTGCCTGCCGACGAGATCGACGACCGGATGATGAGCTTCGTCGAGGGCGGCGCTGACGTCCTGCTCGCCACCAACATCGTAGAGAGCGGCCTCGATATCCCGCGCGCAAATACCATCGTGGTCTGCTGGCCCGAAAAGTTCGGTCTCGCCCAGCTTCATCAGCTCCGCGGAAGGGTGGGGCGTGGCGGAATACGCGCTTTCGCGTATTTGATGACCGAGACGGCTTCTGAACAGTCCGAGAAACGGCTGGCCGTCCTCGAGGAGTTCAGCCGGCCAGGCGCGGGTTTTGCCATCAGCGAGCGCGATCTCGATCTGAGGGGCGCGGGAGACCTGTTCTCTGACCGGCAATCCGGCCATGTCCAGGTCTTTGGACCCGTACTCTACAGTCACCTCCTGAAAATGGCTTCAGAGAAGGTCGATGAGGGAAGGGCCGAGATGTGGGTGCCCGATCTGAATTTACCAGTCGCGGACATGCTTCCGGAAAACTACGTGCAGTCAGAGCCAGTGCGGCTCGAACTCTATGCCCGCGCGGCAAGGTGCGGCAGTGAAGACGAGCTGAACGATTTGGAAGATGAAACGTCCCGCCGCTTCGGGCAACTGCCGCCGATGGCCCGTGATTTCTTCGCCGCAGCCAGGCTTAGACTCGAATGCAAGCGGAGAGGCATCGTCCGCCTGGACGTCGGGCCGGGCGCGCTGGCGGCCACCTTCCTGCCCGGACGATTGCGGAAATCCAAGGGGCGATCGCTACAACGCGACGGAGATCGCGTCATCTACCACACTCAGACGAGGGATGCTCCGTTTGATATGGTCGACGAATTGTTCGAACTTCTGGACGACACATGATGCCGGCGGCATTCTTATGAATGCACGCAACAAGCTGCGGCTTCCGATCTTGTCACCGCTCCTTCAGAA
>NZ_JAFATE010000556.1 GCF_019244115.1 Bradyrhizobium sp. | reverse complement strand
CCAGGTGCCGGTGATGTCGTCGGCCAGTGCGGGGCTGGCTGCCAGGGTAGCGCCGAAGGCCAGGCCCAGGATGGTGCGAAGGATCATGTGAAGGCTCCTGCAACGGGGACGGGAGGGAAATTGCTGGCCGATTTTGTCAGCAACACGAACAGCGTCACAAGGCCTGCGCGGCTGTGACTTCATCCCATCAGAGGACAATCCGGCATTCCCTTAGTGGGCAGAAGGTGGTAGGACGCGCGTAGTGGCCCATACCTGCCCACCACGACCGCCCAAATACTGCGACCATGAAGAACGACCAGCTTCTCAGCCAGATTTCGGAGTTCTGCCAGGAGAACGACATGGCGGAAACGACCTTTGGTCGCCGTTCGGTCAATGACGGCAAGCTGGTCCACCGCCTGCGTGAGGGCAAGCGGATCACCATCGATACGCTGGACCGCATCCAGGCCTATATTGCGGCCTCCGGCGGCGTGCCGCTGCCGCGCAACCTCGACATCGTTCCGGAAAAGCGCGATCCGCGCGGCAATTTCCGCTTCTTCGAGAACCGGCAAAAATATCTTCTGTTCGTGCACACCTGCAGCGAGAAGCGGGTGGTCGCCGAGCGCGTCGGGCTCGAGCTCTTCAGCATCCATCCGCGCCCGCCGGCGCTGCGGCTATTCGATGCGGGCTGCGGCGACGGCACGGTGCTGTCGCGTGTTTTGCGCACTATGCACGGCCGCTTCCCTCACATGCCCTTCTATGTCGCCGGCAAGGAATTGAGCCTGGAGGACGTCCGCCTGACGCTGGACAAGGTGCCCGACCGCCTCTTCGAACATCCCGCGAGCGTCTTCGTGTTCACCAACATGAACTATGCCGAGGCGCCCTGGCTGACGCCGAAATCGCCCGCCGCGGCGGCCAGCACAATTTGGCACGACGTCGTGCTGCAGGGGAGTTCCGCGGGCGAATTCGAGGCTCAGATCGCCGCCTTGAAGCCGTTTCTGGAGCAGAACTGGCGCGCCAGCGTCAGCCCGCGCACCGGCATGCCAGTCTATGAGCGGCCGGTGGCCCTCGTGCTGTATCGGGAGGATCACCGCTTCCTGCTCGACCAGATCATCCCCCGCGCCGGCCGGACCGAGGCCAATTTTGACCTGATCATCGCCTCGCAGCCCTATCGGGCCAAATCCTCCGTCAGCTTTCGCGCCCGTCGCATCATTGCACCGCTCGCCCGGGCGCTCGGTCCCGGCGGCCGATTGATCGGAATCCACTCCCACGGCCAGGATCCCGGGCTCGAAATGATCCAGGCTGTCTGGCCCGGAGAAAATCCTTTCTCGGTCAGCCGTCATGAGCTGTTGCGCGCCGTGAAATACGAGTTGGGAACAGTTGGGCGAAATCTGAATTTTAATGCGTATTCCGATAACCGCTCGATCTTTCGTTATGATATGGAAGCCCTGCCCAACGAGGTCACCGGCTCGATCGGAACCTCGACGGCCTTTGCAGCCTGGAATGCGGCGGTGTATGTGGCCCAGATCGAAGACGACCGGTTGACGGACATGGATCAAAGCGGCCGCGCTCTCGATGCCGCCAGAGAGGTTTTGCGGAAGTACAACGGGCTTTGGTTTAACGACGAGTCCTACGTCATCTCCCGCCGGCGGGACTGACATCCCAGGGTCAATTCGAAACAACCGCCGATGAGCGGCGGAACAGGGGGTTCTTTGATGCGCGCGTCTTATCTGTTCACGAGTGAGTCGGTTTCCGAGGGGCACCCGGACAAGGTCTGCGATCGGATCTCCGACGAGATCGTCGATCTGTTCTTCCGCGAGGGGCCGAAGGCCGGGATCGATCCCTGGGCGATCCGCGCCGCCTGCGAAACGCTCGCCACCACCAATAAGGTGGTGATCGCCGGCGAAACCCGCGGGCCGAAATCGGTCACCAATGACCACATCGAGAGCGTGGTGCGCGGCGCGATCAAGGACATCGGCTACGAGCAGGACGGTTTTCACTGGGACAAGGCGGACATCGAGATCCTCCTGCATCCGCAGTCCGCCGACATCGCGCAGGGCGTCGATGCCAACCAGCCCGGCGCCGCAAAGGAAGAGGGTGCGGGCGACCAGGGCATCATGTTCGGCTATGCCTGCAACGAGACACCCGACCTGATGCCGGCGCCGATCTTCTACGCCCACAAGATCCTGCGGCTGATCTCGGAAGCGCGCCATTCCGGGCGGGAGAAGGTGCTCGGCCCCGACTCCAAGAGCCAGGTCACGGTGCAATATGAGAACGGCAAGCCGGTCCGCGTGCGCGAGATCGTGGTCTCGCACCAGCATCTGGTCGAGGACATGACCTCGGAGCAGGTTCGCGAACGCGTCGAACCCTATGTGCGCGAGGCGCTGCCGAGAGACTGGATCGACGCCAAGACGGTCTGGCACATCAATCCGACCGGCAAATTCTACATCGGCGGTCCGGATGGCGATTCCGGCCTGACCGGGCGCAAGATCATCGTCGACACCTATGGCGGCGCGGCGCCGCATGGCGGCGGCGCATTCTCCGGCAAGGACCCGACCAAGGTCGACCGCTCCGCGGCCTATGCCGCGCGCTACCTTGCAAAGAACATCGTCTCCGCCGGGCTCGCCGACCGCTGCACCCTGCAACTCGCCTATGCGATCGGCGTGGCGCGCCCGCTGTCGATTTACATCGACACCCACGGCACTGGAAAGGTGTCCGAGGACAGGCTGGAGAAGGCCGTGGCCGAAAGCATGGACCTGACGCCGCGCGGCATCCGCACCCATCTCGATCTCAACCGGCCGATCTACGCCCGCACCTCGTCCTACGGCCACTTCGGCCGCACGCCGGATAATGAGGGCGGCTTCTCCTGGGAGAAGACCGACCTGGTCGAGAGCCTCAAACGCGCCGTCTGATTTATGCCTTCATTCCGGGGCGCGCGCAGTGCGAACCCGGAATCTCGCACTTCTGGATTCCGGGTTCGCTCGCCACTGGCTCGCGCCCCGGAATGTCTGCCCAGCAACAGGAACCCCACATGACCGCCGCCGCCAAAAAACCGACCTTCACCCACTACGTCGTCAAGGACATTTCGCTCGCCGAGTTTGGCCGCAAGGAGATCTCGCTCGCGGAGACCGAGATGCCCGGGTTGATGGCGACGCGCGAGGAATATGGCCCCAAGCAGCCCCTGAAGGGCGCGCGCATCGCGGGCTCGCTGCACATGACGATCCAGACCGCGGTCCTGATCGAAACGCTGGCCGCGCTCGGTGCCGACATCCGCTGGGTGTCCTGCAACATCTATTCGACCCAGGACCATGCGGCCGCGGCGATCGCCGCCGCCGGCATTCCGGTGTTTGCCGTCAAGGGCGAGACGCTCACCGAATACTGGGACTATACCGCGCGCCTGTTCGACTGGCATGGCGGCGGCACCCCCAACATGATTTTGGATGATGGCGGCGATGCCACCATGCTGGTGCATGCCGGTGTCCGCGCCGAGCAGGGCGACACCGCTTTCCTCGACAAGCCCGCGTCCGAGGAAGAAGAAATCTTTTATGCGCTGATCAAGCGCCTTCTGAAGGAGAAGCCGAAGGGCTGGTTCGCGGAGATCGCGAAAAACATCAAGGGCGTCTCGGAGGAGACCACGACAGGCGTGCACCGGCTCTACGAAATGGAGAAGAAGGGCACCCTGCTGTTCCCGGCCATCAACGTCAACGACAGCGTGACAAAATCGAAATTCGACAACCTCTATGGCTGCCGCGAATCGCTGGTCGACGGCATCCGCCGCGGCACCGACGTGATGATGTCGGGCAAGATCGCGATGGTTGCGGGTTACGGCGATGTCGGCAAGGGTTCTGCCGCCTCGCTGCGCCAGGCCGGCTGCCGCGTCATGGTCGCCGAGGTCGATCCGATCTGTGCGCTGCAGGCGACGATGGAAGGCTATGAGGTCGTCACCATGGAAGATGCCGCGCCGCGCGCCGACATTTTCGTCACCGCGACCGGCAACAAGGACATCATCACCATCGAGCACATGCGCGCGATGAAAGATCGCGCCATCGTCTGCAACATCGGCCATTTCGACAACGAGATCCAGGTCGCCTCCCTGCGCAATCTGAAATGGACCAACATCAAGCCGCAGGTCGACGAGATCGAATTCCCCGACAAGCACCGCATCATCCTGCTGTCGGAAGGGCGTCTCGTTAATCTCGGCAATGCGATGGGCCATCCGTCCTTCGTGATGTCGGCCTCCTTCACCAACCAGACGCTGGCGCAGATCGAGCTATTCGCGAATCAAGGCAAGTACGAGAAAAAGGTCTACGTGCTGCCGAAGTCGCTGGACGAGAAAGTGGCGCGGCTGCATCTCGCCAAGGTCGGCGCCAAGCTCACCGAGCTGCGCAAGGACCAGGCCGACTATATCGGCGTCAAGGTGGAAGGCCCATACAAGTCGGATCATTACCGGTACTGAGCGGGAGCGGGTCCGCTTTCCACTCGTCGTCGCCCGGCTTGCCGTCTCCGCTAGGCGCCGGCGTGCCCTCGAGTTCGTGGCCCCGCCATAGCCTTGGCTAAGGCGGGGCCGGGCGATCCAGATTGCGGAGACGGTCGCGCCTCACCAAGCAGTCGCGGGGTACTGGATTGCCCGCTTTTCGCAGCGATGAAAAATCCATCGTGAATGCGACGGTGCGATCTTCTCGGGCGTTGTCATCGCGAGCGATCCGGTCTGCGCCAGACATCACCCTTCGCTGGTGTCATCGCGTCCACCGCAGTCCCGCCTCGCAGCCTCCGAGGACAGCAAAGGAGGGCGCCTTTCCAGGATCGTCGATCGTTGAAGCATGCTATCGCATGTTCGAAAGGGAGTGTTAGCTTCGTTTAGCATAAACCTCTGTTATTGAGCCGGCCGGCGCGGGCGTTGCGCTCAATCCGATCGTTGTTGTTTGGAGCGTTTGACGATGACGAGAGACCACTGTCAGGCCGACGCCAAACCGCCCGAGACTCGTGCGCGTGCTCTCCTTGCAAGCACGATGCAAACGGCGATGCTTTGGAACCTGCTTGGCGTCGTCTTGTCGCAAGGCTTTGGTTTTCTCGTTTTCCTAGTGCTTGCGAGGAAGCTCCCTCCCGATATCTTCGGGGTTGTCGCGCTCGCCTCGATGGTCACCGACTTCGTGGCCGCCGATGGTCGAACTGCGTGCATGGACGCGATCATTCATGCAAGGCGCGACGACGACCGCTATTTCAATTCGGCCTTTGCGGCTTTCTTTTCCGTTGCATTGATCGTTTCCCTGGGGACCATGTTGGCGTCTTCCTTGGTTGCCCAGACTTTCAACGAGCCGCTAATCTCTGGCTTTATGCGCGTATTTGCGCTCTTGATCCTCTTCATACCCTGGGTGGCCGTGATGGACGCGCTCCTCATGAAGGATCTGCGGTTCCGTCAATCGACGCAGAGGAACGTCGCGGCGTCGCTCATCGCGGGAATATGCGGCATCGCCTGGACGTTCAGCCCTTGGGTGATCTGGGCGCTTGTGGTTCAGCGCCTCGTCGCGCTCGTTGCGGAGGCCATCCTCGAATTTCACATGACGCGTTGGTTTCCAACAGGGTCCATCGATTGGAAGGATACCGTTCAGTTCCTCAGGCGGTTCTTCGCGCTCTGGACGATCCTCATCATCACCCAAACCATCGGGCGGGCTTTCACGTTCGTTTTTGGCTTGAGATATGACGCGGCGACGGTCGGTTTGATGCGCGCCGCCGGCAGGATTGTCGAGGCAGTTCAGGTGCCCATCGTGAGCTCGCTGATGGCGCTCTGGTTCCCGCTGATGTCCAAGGTAAGAGGCAATCTCAAATCCGAGGGAGACATATACAACAACATCATTCGGACCGCAGTATTCATATGCTTCCCTGTCTTCGCAGGGATGGCGCTGGTTGCGGACGACGTCGTGCGGCTCTTGCTCGCGGGTCGCTATCAGGACGCCGCGCCGATGATTGAGGCGATCGCCACGACGCGCCTACTGGTGCCGATCGTCTGGTTCAATACGATCGCGATGACGTCGCTCGGAATGAGCCGACAGTCGCTGGTCTACTCCGCGGCGGCGCTCGTCGTCGAACTGCTGTCGCTCGTCGTGTTTACCAACCTGAGCGCGCCCGAAGCTTTGCTTCTGGTTCCCGCACCAACCATCCTCGTCGGCATCATCGGGAACGTGGCTTTGAACAGGCGCCTGGCTCAGTCCAACTGGAGCCATTATCGCGAACTGACGCCCGCTGTCTTCGCGACCCTGGGCATGGCCGCCTGCACTTTGACGTTTCGTACTCTTGCGGTCGATTCGCCGACGCTCTGGCGACTCGGGGGCAGCGTGGTTATTGGCGCGGTCGTCTATTTGGGGTGGCTCGCGGTGTTCAATCGGGCTTGGCTGTTAGAGCGAGTTCGGCTCCTTCGAGGGCAGGGCCAGGATGGCGGAGCCTCGGAGACCGCATAGCGCACATTGCCGCCGGATGAACGGCAGGATCTTGAGCTCGATTGCGTTGTCAGGGGCGGAAGCCGAACTTCATATCAAACGCGAGCCGATCCGTTAAGGTTAAATCCACTGCTCGTTTTCACCGAGGCATGACTTCTGCCAGACTAAGCATCTCTGGGAGAGCTGCCGGTTGCTGGCGGAGAG
Organism: Bradyrhizobium sp.; assembly: GCF_019244115.1. GTDB lineage: Bacteria > Pseudomonadota > Alphaproteobacteria > Rhizobiales > Xanthobacteraceae > Bradyrhizobium. The sequence goes on along the minus strand of NZ_JAFATE010000556.1, from coordinate 11,729 downwards.
CTGACATGTCCTCCGTTATGGAAGGTGAAAAAATTCCTTATGTTGCGCGGGCTGTCGGTTTCGACAAGGCGCTGCACGATCTCGTCCAAGACGGCTTCGCCGTCGTGGATATAGCGTCCGCAAAGGACATCGACCTTATTCGGCAGGCCGTGCGGCGCGTGCTCGCGCGCGAAGACGTGGTTTTTCGTGAACTCGGCGAACGAACCGGGACGCCGCAAATCCAGGAGGTGCACCATATCGCCTCGAGGGCGCCCGAGATCATGGAGACGGATTTCTTCTCGCGCGCGAAGGAGTTCTCTCAATCATTCCTGAAGTCCGCCGTTCATCTGAAATTCGACCACGTGATCCTGAAGCCGGCCATGAGCAATCGCGAAACCGGGTGGCACCAGGATGCTGCCTATACTCCGCGCATCTGGCGCTTTCATCGTCGCGTCCACTGGTGGTTGCCGCTGCATGATGTGCCCATTGAGCAGGGCTGCATGCGATATGTCCCGGGAACCCATCACAGCAGCAGAATGAAGCACGCTGCGGTGGGACCCACCTCGGATGCGATCAAGACCGTTCTGCCGGAAGGATCGAAGGTCGTGGACTGCCCGGTCAAAGCAGGCAGCGCCTGCGTCCACCTACCCAAGACGCTGCATTGCACGGGGCCCAACACCACTCGGTTTCCACGTGAAGCATATATTCTGCAGTTTGCATCCCCGTCACTGTTGCCAAGACCCGATTTCGACGTTGATCGAGTTGCTCACTGGTTGCGCGCAGTCGGAACCTGGGTAAGGCCAGGCGATCAATGGCTTCAGGCCGGTTAAGTACTTGTTACTTTAGCGAACGTCATATTAGCCATATCCATATTAGCCATCTTCAAATTAGCCACAATCCAATAACAAATGCGCGATCACGATCTTATGATCATATACATAGCCTAGGTTATAGGCTCTCGCGTCTGTCATCGATTGTAGTTCAGATGCTGGACCTAGTCAGCCCAATGGCTGAACTGTCGTACGACGTTCGTGTGCAACCGCTATAGCTTTGCCAACAATCCGAGTCTCTTCGAGTATCGCCGGCAGTTGGCAGTTGGGGCGACGCTGATTTGAGAAGCACATTCCCATGCGAGTCTCCATCATTCTGTGCACGTTCGACAGGAAAGACAAGCTACCGAAAGTGGTGCGCTCGATCTATTCGGCGGCGCGCCGAACGCTTGGCGCCGATATCGAACTCATTATCGTCGACAACGGATCGACAGACAGATCACTCGAGGTCGCTCACTCGCTTGCCATTGACGCGCCAATATCGGTTCAGGTTTTGAGCGAGATAGCGAAAGGTCTGTGTCGCGCCAAGAACCGTGGGATCAAGGCGGCCACAGGACAGGTTCTCGTCTTTACTGACGACGACTGCGAGTGGGCTCCGGATTACCTGGAGGTCCTCCTCCGGAGCTACCGTGATGATAATGGAGGTGCCGCGATCAAGGGAGGGCGAGTCGAACTCGGCGATCCCAGTGATCTGCCATTCACCATCAAGACCGAGAGGCGGATGGAAGTCTACGATGGAAGCCGTCACCCAGGCGGGTTCCTGCACGGCTGCAATCTCGCCGTGCCAAGGGCAGTTTTCGAGACGATCGGCCTTTTCGACGAGAACTTCGGACCCGGGGCTCCCTTCCGAGCAGCCGAGGACACCGAATTCGTGTATCGTGCTTTCAAGGCGGGTGTGCCGATCCAGTATATTCCGGATCTGGTCATCTATCATCATCATGGCCGCAAGACGATCAGCGACATCGCTAATCTCAATTGGAGTTATCAAATAGGCAATGGTGCGCTCCACGCGAAACATGGCCTTGCTGATCGCCTGTTGTTGCGGGCTTCATATTATAATGCGAGGAATGTTCTGTTCGAGGTTGCTGGAGGACAAAAGTTCGATCCTCAGTTGGGTATTTCTCACAGGCAATTGGTGGTGCCGCAGATGCTGGGCATTTGGCTTTACTTATTCTCCTCGATCGGTCGGGTTGCTCGCACGAAATAGATAACGGCGCCAAGCCCGTTGGTTCAGCAATGCACTCAAACGATGACATTGCGCGACCGTGCCTCGACGTGCGGATCTAGCGTCCGATCCAAACCGCGCATCCAAGACCGGCGGCAAGGTGGAGCGCTTCCTTAGGCGATCACTGGGAAGCCGATGACGACCGCGCGGCGGCCGGGGGACCATGGTGTCTGCTGCATGAGCGCATTGCCCTGCGGATCAGAACAACTCGGCGCCCCTCGCTAATCCCGCCCCGCGCAATTCTCGAAATTGGCACGCCCCGTGTCATGGCCGCTGGATACGGCGTGCACGGCGCGTGTATAGTCAAGCGTGTTTCTGCCGCCCAAGCTCACCCGGCCGAGGCATCTGCGGAGGGCGTCGATGTCACCAGAGCATTTTGATGTGCTGATCGTCGGCGCCGGCTTGTCCGGCATCGGTGCGGGCTATCATCTGCAGCACAAATGCAGGGCCAAGCGCTTCGTCATTCTCGAAGGGCGCGACACGATCGGCGGCACCTGGGACCTGTTCCGCTATCCCGGCGTCCGCTCCGACAGCGACATGTTCACGCTCGGCTATTCGTTCAAGCCGTGGACCGAGGCGAAGGCGATTGCGGATGGTCCGCACATACTGAATTATGTGCGCGAGACCGCGCAAGAGAATGGCATCGACCAGAAAATCCGCTTCCGCCATCGCGTGAAACGCGCGTCCTGGTCGACGTCAGATGCGCGCTGGACGGTGGAGGCGGAACACCACATCGGGGAGGGAGCGACCGAGACGGTCGTCTTCACCTGCAATTTCCTCTTCATGTGCGCCGGCTATTACCGGTACGAGGAAGGCTATTCGCCGGAATTCGCGGGCAGGGCGGATTTTCGCGGCACCATCGTGCATCCGCAGAAATGGCCCGAAAATTTCGACTATGCGGGCAAGTGCGTGGTGGTGATCGGATCGGGCGCGACCGCGGTGACGCTGGTCCCGGAGATGGCGAAGACCGCCGGTCATGTCACCATGCTGCAGCGTTCGCCGACCTATGTGGTGTCGCGCCCGGCGCGCGATCCGTTCGCCGACAGGCTGCGGCGCAAGCTGCCGATCGCGCTTGCCTACCAATTGATCCGCTGGCGCAACGTGTTTTGGGGCATGTTCTTCTTCCAGCTTTCCCGGCGCCGGCCGGAACGCGTCAAGGAGCTGATCCTCGGCGGCGTGAAAATGGCGCTCGGCGCCGACTACGACGTCGCGACGCATTTCACGCCGCGCTACAATCCCTGGGACCAGCGGCTCTGCCTGGTGCCGGACGGCGATCTGTTCCGCGCGATCAAGGACGAGCGCGCCTCCGTCGTGACAAGCGAGATCGACAGCTTCACCGCAAACGGCATCCGCCTGAAGGACGGCCGCGAGCTTCCCGCCGACATCATCGTCACCGCGACCGGGCTCGTGCTGCAGGTCCTCGGCGGGCTCGAGATCGCGGTCGACGGCCGCGCAATCGATTTCGCCAGGGAATTGACCTACAAGGGCATGATGTATGCCGACGTGCCCAACCTCGCCTCGGCACTCGGCTACACCAATGCGTCCTGGACGCTGAAATGCGATCTCACCTGCGAATATGTCTGCCGGCTGATCAACCACATGGACCGGCACGGCTATCGGCAATGCATGCCGCATAACGACGATCCGACTGTCCAGGAATTGCCGTCGCTGAGCTTCTCCTCCGGCTACGTGCAGCGCTCGATCGCAAAGCTGCCCAAGCAGGGTTCCAGGCGGCCATGGCGGCTGTACCAGAATTATGCGCTCGATGTCGTCTCGCTGCGCTTCGGCACGGTCGATGATGGCGTGATGCGCTATTCGTAGGGCAGCCATCGCGCGGGAACCGTTGACAACTGATGCGTGCGATTGCGTTTGCTTGCCGCGAATCGCGCGACGCGGTAAATTGCGGCATTCTGCCCAGTGTCCCGACGACGCGTTGGTCTCGTGTCCGTTGCGGCTCAACCGAAAGCACCGGACATGCACGTCCTTGCCCTGGTCACGCAGAAAGGTGGAAGCGGCAAGAGCACGCTGGCCGTGGGTCTTGCGGTCGCGGCGATGCGCGACGGCGAGCGGGTTGCACTGATCGAGGCGGATCAGCAGGGCACGATCTCGAAATGGCAGGAGCGGCGCGACAACCCCTATCCTCGCGTCGAGCGCGTTGCCGAACCCGCCGACATCGAAGCCATCATCGCGCGCCTCGCCGCCGAGGGCATCTGGCTCGCGATCATCGATACCGCCGCGACCAACAATGTGCTCGCCATGCGTGCGATCGCGCTGGCCGATCTCTGCGTGATCCCGGCGCGTCCGAGTCCCGCCGACATCGAAGCCGCGATCCCGACGCTGCTCGCGATCCGCAGGCAGAAGCGCCGTTTTGCCTTCGTGCTCAACCAGACGCCGCCGCGCGGCGCCCGCCTGAGCGAGGCCGCGACATCGCTCAACGCACTCGGCGTGCTGGCGCTTCCCTTCATCGGGCAGCGCAACGATCACCAGGACGCGCTGGGGGCGGGGTTCGGCGTGTCAGAATATGCCAGGGGCGGCAAGGCCGCCGACGAGATTCACGCTTTGTGGTCCTGGATCGCAAAGAAACTTGGCGAGGAGGCGCTCGCTCATGGGCAAGCCGCAATCAGGAGAGCCAGCTAACAGGTTTTCGAGCGAAGTGAGAACCGCTTCGCGTGAAGAAAACGCGTCAAACAAGCCCGCGCGTCGTCCGACGCGCCGTTCGATCGTGGACCTGACCGAGGCCGCGCACCGTGCCGCCGATGATGGCGTGTTGCCGGCTGTGGTCACGGTTGCGCCGAACCAACCTCTTATTACGGCCGGCAAGGCAGTCGCATCTGATTGCGCCGACGACAGCACGGACGTTTCCCGATCGTCATGGCCGGGCTCGTCCCGGCCATCCATATCTTCGCCTACGGCGCAAAAGCAAGACGTGGATGCCCGGCACAAGGCCGGGCATGATGAGTTAATGGAAGCAGTCGATCAGGCAAATCGCAGTGAGCCTGTCGCGCGATTGGCCGCATGCAATAAACCTGACGCAAGCGCGGAGGAAGGCCATCCCGAGCTTCCGCATCCGGCGGCGTCCGGAAGCTGCGAGCTCAGCGCGTCTGACTCCAGCGCGGACATGGCGGTGAAGATTGCCAAGGCGTACCAGGCCGAGACGCTCGACGACATCAAGGCCGGCTTCAATGCCGCGCTGGATTATGCTGCGGAATTTTCCCGGCGCGGCGCATCGTCCGAAGCTGCCAAAGTCCCCGCCGATCGCGGCCATGACAGGCGCAATGCGCTGGCCGCGCAGTATCGGGCGGGGGCCGTCGAACTGATGCAGGCCAACATGGCCACGACGATGGATTTTGCGCGCCGCCTGCTCGGTGCGAAGAGCTCGGCTGAATGGGTCGAACTGACCAGCACGCAGGCACGGCTGCAGTGCGAACTGATGCTCCAGCAGGCGCAGGCCCTGAGATCGCTGGCGCGCGGCATGACGGATTCGGACGCAGGCCAAGCCGGCCGCCGCGGTCGCAAGAACGATTGAGCCGCGCCGGACGCGCGGCCATGGCGCTTGCTTCGCGCTCGCCGGCCTCTGAGTTCAACTCACCGTTGTTGTACGGGGTGCCATCTTAAGGAAATTGAAAGCGTTGGTTCCTAGAATCGCAATCGGGCCATTTTACCTGCCGAATTCAGCGTTCCTTAGGATTTCCATCGCATCTTGCGGGTATGTACACACCCGCATCCCCCTTCGATTCTCGCGGAGTTGCCGCGATCGCGGAGGCATCGTTCGCCGCTGGCGCGCAAACGATGGCTGCTGTTGGCTGTGCGGTTCGTGCGACGGGATGGCGAGGGGTTGACGGTTGCCTGACCGGCTCCGAGCACGGCGAGGCGCGCCGTGTCGGTTGAAACCTTCCTTCGTCAGCGTGCGGTGAGGATCGAAGCGCAGGGAACCTACACTCTTCCGAACTGGTATGACCCGCAAGGGCGGCTGCGTAGCTTTGCCTGCCGCACCACGCGGGTGTCCCCCTTCCGCATGCTGGTCGACGTCCCCGTCGTCGGCAAGGTCGGCGATCGCCTGACCTCCTATTTCCGCGATTTCGGCAAGTTCGAAGGGCAGATCAGCGACGTCTGCAACGGCGGCTTTCTGCTCGAACTCGAGATGACGCGTGCCATGCGGGTGAGGCTCGCCGACAAGCTGGTCTGGCTGGAGCGGAAGCTGAAGGATCCGTCCAGCGTCCGCGAGGAGCGCAAGGATGCGCGCTTCATTCCCTCCGCGCCGCATTCGACCCTGACCTGGGCCGACGGCAGCGTCACGCCCTGCTTCATCGTCGATTTTTCGGCAGGCGGCGTCGCCGTCTCATCCGAGGTGCAGCCCAGCCTCGGCACGCCGCTTGCGATCGGCGCCTGCATCGGCCGTGTGGTGCGGCTGTTTCCGGAAGGATTTGCGATCAAGCTGCTCGAGCCGGTCCATAATCTCGGGGAGCTTGAGCGCCGCCTGATCCGGCACATGGGCGGTCCGGTGGCCAATGCCGACGGGCGCTACGAGCAGTTGACCCTGATCCCGGCCTGACCCGATTTTCCGGCATTCCGGGGCGCTTCGAAGAGGCGAACCCGGAATCGCGAGATTCCGGGTTCGATGCTTCGCATCGCCCGGAAATGACGATGTGGCCGAAGGCGCGCTACTTCGGCTCGCCGATCTTGACCTTCAGCGTGCCGATTCCGTCGACGCCGCATTCGATTTTGTCGCCCGGCTGTAGCGCCGCGACGCCGGCCGGCGTTCCCGTCAGGATGATGTCGCCGGCGCCGATCTCGACCTGTTTCGAGAGCTGCCAGATGATTTCCGGTACGCTCCAGATCAGCTCCGAGAGGTCGCCCTTCTGCCGCTCGGTACCGTTGACCGAGAGCCAGATCTTGCCCTTGTTCGGATGGCCGATCTTCGCTGCCGGCTGCAGCGCCGAGCAGGGCGCCGAATGATCGAAGGACTTTCCGATCTCCCACGGCCGCTCCTTCTTGCGCGAGGCCTGCTGCAGGTCGCGGCGCGTCATGTCGATGCCGACGGCGTAGCCATAGACATGCTCGAGCGCCTTGTCGGCTGATATGTTGAGGCCACCGCTCTTCATCGCGACGATCAACTCGACCTCGTGATGCAGGTCTTTTGTGAGCGGCGGGTAGGGGATGGTCGCACCATCGCCCTCGAGCATGTCGGCATGCTTGGCGAAGAAGAACGGCGGGTCGCGCTCGTCATTGCCCATCTCGCGGATATGCTCGAGATAGTTGCGCCCGACGCACCAGATGCGGCGGACCGGGAATGACTTGCCTTCGCCGACGACGGGAATGGCGGCTTGCGGCGGCGCGGGAATCACGAAGGAGCTGGCGTTCATGAACGGGTCTCGGCGGTTTCAGGGCAAGATCGGCTTGGTTCCTTACGCGGTTGCGTCGAGGCGCGCCAGTGTCGGATGGCTGCGGTGCTGCAGGCGGAAGAACGAGGCGTAGCGGCCGTTGCGGCGCAACAGATCCTCGTGGCGACCCTGCTCGACGATCTCGCCGGCCTCGACCACCAAAATGGTGTCGGCATGGGTGATGGTGTGCAGGCGGTGGGCGATGACGATGGTGGTGCGGTTCTGGCAGAGATGCTCGATCGCCTCCTGCACCTGCTTTTCCGACTCCGAATCCAGCGCCGCGGTGGCCTCGTCCAGGAGGATGATGGGCGCATTCTTGATCAGCGCGCGGGCAACCGCGATGCGCTGGCGCTGGCCGCCGGAGAGCTGCGTGCCATGCTCGCCGACCGGGGTGTCATAGCCGAGCGGAAAACCCATGATGAAGTCGTGCGCGCAGGCGGCCTTCGCGGCCTCGACGATTTCGCCCTCCGTCGCGCCCTGCCTGCCGAAGGCGATGTTGCTCCGGATGGTGTCGCGGAACAGATAGACGTCCTGGCCGACATAGGCAGTCTGCGCCCGCAGCGATCTGCGCGACACGCGCGCGATGTTCTGGCCGTCAATCAGGATGTCGCCCTCGCTCACCTCATAGAAGCGGAGCAGCAGCGCCAGCACGGTGGATTTGCCGCCGCCGGACGGTCCGACCAGGGCGGTCACCTTGCCGGGCTCCGCGACAAAGCTCATGCGGTTGAGCACGGTCTCGCCCGTCCGATAGGCGAAGGAGACGTCCTGGAATTCGACGCGCGATTCGGTCAGCGCGAGCTGCGGCTTGTCGTCGTCGGCAAGCTCGCTCGCCGGGCTGTCGACGATTTCCAGCAGCATGCGGGCGCCGACCAGCTGGCTGTTGAGGTCGATGTTGAGACGGGCGAGCCGCTTGGCCGGCTCGGTCGCCCACAGGAACGCGGTCATGAACGAGAAGAACTGTCCCGGCTTGGCGTCGAGCGCGACCACGCTGTAGCCGCCATACATCAGGCAGCCCGCGACCGCAAAACCGCCCAGCATCTCCATCAGCGGATTGGAGCGGTTCGACACGCGGGCCATCTTGTTGGCGTTGCGCTCGACGGCGGCGATGTGGTCGTCGATGCGCGCGCGCATGGTGTCCTCCAGCGTGAACGCCTTGACCGTGCGGATGCCCTGCAGCGATTCCTGCATGGTCTCCAGGATGTCGGCGGTGCCGGTGAACTGGGTGAAGGCGAGGCCCTTGATCCGCTTGACCAGTTTGCGCAGGATCAGCATCGCCGGCGGCGTCACCACGAGGCCGAGCAGCGACATGAGGGGATCCTGCACCACCATCACGACGATCATACTGATCAGCATCAACAGGTCGCGCCCGATCGCGTTGAACAGCAGGTTCAGCGTGTCGGCGATGGATTTCGCCCCGGCGCTCAGCCGCGCCAGAAATTCCGACGAATGCCGCTCCGAGAAGAAGCCGATGCTTTCGCTCATCAGCTTGGCGAAGAGCCGCCGCTGGTTGCTCGCGAGGATCGCGTTCGAGATCTTTGACAGGATCGTGGTGTGGCCGTAGGTCGCGATGCCCTTGATGAACAGCATCAGCACCACGAGGCCGGAGAACGCCGCGATGCCGGAGACATTTTTGGTGACATAGGCCTCGTTGATCACCTGGCCCAGGATGTAGGTTGCCCCCGCGCTGGCAGCGGCCGAGACGCCCATCAGCGCGAGCGCGCTCAGATAGCGCCGCCAGTAGGTCAGGCCCTGTTCCATCACCAGGCGGCGGATCAGGATCGCCGCGCCATAGGGATCGTCGGTGATTTTCTTGGTCGGTTTGGCCATTCGCATTCCATCGACCGCACCGGGCTTTTGGACCGCCCGCAGCGACAGGTGATGGTTTCCTTGCCCGCTAAGCTAGCGCTTTTCAAGCCCAATTACGCGGTTGCAATGGGATGCAAATTAGGCCGGTACCGCGTGGCGGACGTCGAGGCGTTCGCGGGAGAGCTTTTCCTCCCAGGCGAGCGCATGGGTCGCGATGGTGGCGAGGTCGTCATATTGCGGTGTCCAGTCCAGCACGCTGCGGATGCGCCTGGTATCGGCGACCATGGTCATGATGTCGCCGGGACGGCGCGCGGCATATTGCACGGCGAAATTGCGCCCCGATACGCTACGGACCGCCTCGATGGTCTCCAGCACCGAGTAGCCGCGGCCGTAGCCGCAGTTCAGCGTCACCGACTTGCCGCCCTCGCGCAAATGGGACAGCGCCGCGCAGTGCGCCTGGGCGAGGTCGCTGACATGGATGAAATCGCGGATGCAGCTGCCATCCGGGGTCGGATAGTCGGTGCCGTAGACGTCGATCTTGGCGCGCTGGCCGGTCGCGGCCTCGACCGCGATCTTGAGCAGATGTGTCGCGCCGACAGTTGCGAGCCCGATGCGCGCGTGCGGATCGGCGCCTGCGACGTTGAAATAGCGCAGCACGACATAGTTCATGCCATGCGCCATCGCGACGTCGTGCAGCATGATCTCGGTCATCAGTTTCGACGAACCGTAGGGCGAGAGTGGCCGGGTCGGCGCGCTCTCGGGCACCGGGACCTGATCGGGATTGCCGTAGACCGCGGCGGTCGAGGAAAAGATGAAGCGGTCGACGCCGCACTTGATCGCCGCGTTGAGCAGCGAGCGCGTGGTCATGGTGTTGTTGCGATAATAGCCGAGCGGATCGCGCATCGAATCGGGCACGACGACCGAGCCGGCAAAATGGATCACGCTCTCGACACCGTGCTCGGCGATCGTGCGCGAGACTAGCACTTCGTCGCCGGCATCGCCGACCACGAGCGGAACGCCGGTCGGAACGGCCGCGGCGAAGCCGGTGGAGAGATCGTCGATCACGACCACGCGTTCGCCGGCTTCAACCAGCGCGTACACCATGTGACATCCGATGTAGCCGGCGCCGCCGGTCACGAGCACGGTCATGTCGCAGCACGTCTCCCTGTTTATGCACGGAGGGTACCGGAGGCGCGGTGAAGATGGGGTTTCGGTGCCCGCGAACTGGCCACTATGCTTAATGTTGCGTATAGGGGGCTTTGCGAAAACGGAGCGTTGTGTGCCGAACGAGAGCTATCTTGCCGATCTCGAACTGGTCGTGCCCAATTTGCACCGGCGCTATACCGGCGTCACGGCGACCAACCGCATGGTGGCACCACGACTGGCAAAACTGTTTCGCGCCCGCTGGCTCGGATCCAACGCGCCGGACGGCATCGCACGACTCCGACTGGTCGACCTGCTGCGGCTCTGGCGCCGACAGCACCCGCTGATCTGGCACGCGCGGCGCAACAGCGAGATGATTTGGGGCGTCGTGCTGCGCGCTCTCGGCTGGCCGCTGAAACTCGTGTTCACCTCGGCCGCGCAGCGTCACCACAGCTGGATCACGCGCTGGCTGATCGAACAGATGGATGCGATCATCGCAACCAGCGATCACTCGGCCGGCTATCTGAAACGCGCGGCGACCGTGATCCCGCACGGCGTCGACACCGACATCTATGCGCCGGCGGCGGATCGCGCCGCGGCGTTTGCCGAGAGCGGCCTGCCCGGCCGCTACGCGATCGGCTGTTTTGGCCGCGTGCGAGCCCAAAAAGGCTCCGACGTGTTCGTCGATGCAATGTGCGCGCTGCTGCCGCACTATGGCGATTTCACCGCGGTGCTGGTCGGCGCTGTGGTGCCGGAGCAGATGGCGTTCGCGAGCGAACTGAGAAGGAAGATCGAATCCGCAGGTCTTGCGGCGCGCATCGTCATGACAGGCGAACTCGCAATCGAGGAGGTGCAGCGCTGGTACCAGCGGCTCACCATCTATGCGTTCACCTCGCGCAACGAGGGGTTTGGCCTGACCTTGATCGAGGCGATGGCGGCGGGCAGCGCGCTGGTGGCCGCGCGCGCAGGCGCGGCCGAACTCGTGGTCGAGGATGGTGTCACCGGCGTCCTGGTGCCATCAGGCGATGTCGATGCGCTGGTCGCCGCGCTGGAGCCGCTGATGTGCGATCCGCAGGCCGCGACCGCGATGGGGGCGCGGGCGAGAGAGCGTGTGCTTGGCGAGTTTAGCCTTGTTGCCGAGGCAAAGCGGATCGCGGCGGTGTATCGAACGTTGATCTAACCGTCCCCGTTAAGCCAGCTGCAACGGGGCTGGTCGGGGTTCTTATAGCACTCGGTGCGGAGCCAATCACAAGCCAGCGTTTTCGCGTCCGCACCGCTGCAATCTTGTCATTTTCGATGGCAATTGCCTCTTGATGCCGAGCCCCCGGCTAGAGCCTGTTGCGATCAAAGCGGATTGTACCCGCA
>NZ_JAFATE010000080.1 GCF_019244115.1 Bradyrhizobium sp. | reverse complement strand
ACTCGACATGCGTGGCCGGGCCGTAAACATGCAGGCAGACCGGATAGTCCGGCGAATAGGTCTGTGCGCACACAGGCGCTGATGCAGCAATGACCCCGGCGACAAGCATCGTCATACTGAAGTTGCGCATCCGAGGGTCCTTCTCCTCGTCGCCCCGACAAATGTTCGCGTCTTCGCCGTCAATCCGCTGCAGCGGCGGCCTTTGTTGCATCACAAAGCAGCAACTCCGTGGCCGAGCCTTTAGGCCGCGCTCACGTTGCCTCGATCGTTCGCGAAGCGCCTGTCAAGCTCTTGGCCTTGTGACGCCGCATTCCGCGGCTAACGACGACCCGCCGCTGTGCGGAATCGCGGTCGCTGAACTCCTCTCTGCAAAAGAAACGGCCAAGAGATACGACCAGAAACGCGAAGAGTTTCACGCGTACGAGGTTTTGCAATGTGGCTGGTCCGGGGCAGTCGTCACAATGACTCCATGAATGGATGACTTCTAATTTAGAATGTGGAGATAGGTGTTGAATTTCAGGAAAAATTACGAGTCGCAGAAATGCCCGAAAGAAACGCTTCAATTGTCGCTGCGAACACAGGGGCTCGCATGGCGAAAGACTGTGGAACAATTCGCTGCCGATGAGCAGCCGAGCACTTTGTTAGAGGCCGTGCGTGGCCTTGGGGACAATTCTAGACAAACGGGCGGACTTCGAAAATGAAAAAGCTTCTCCTTGCAACGACGGGATTATGCGCGCTTGCATCAGCGCCCGTCTTCGCGGCTGACCTGCCGGCGCGGACCTACACCAAGGCGCCGCCTGCTGTCATGACGACGATCAACGACTGGAGCGGCTTCTATGTCGGTTTCAATGCCGGCGGCGGCGCGGCGAACGACCGCTGGACCCGGCTGACCAATGCCGGCGTTCCCGTCAATGCGTTGATGGCCAACGAGGGCACGACCAATGGGGGAGGCGCCGCGGTCGGCGGCCAGATCGGCTATCGCTTCCAGACCGGAGCCTGGGTGTTCGGTGTCGAAGCGCAGGGCGATTGGGCGAACTTCAAGGGTCAGAGGGTCAATCTGATCACGCCGACGCTGACCGACCGCTCGCGAGTCAACGGCTTCGGTCTGTTCACCGGTCAGGTCGGCTACAGCTTCCTGCCGAACTTCCTCGGCTACATCAAAGGCGGCGCGGCCGTCGTCGGCGACCGCTACGATACGTTCACCACCGCGACTAATGTGATGCTGGATCGCGCCAACTCTACGCGCTGGGGCGGCACGGTCGGTGCAGGCCTCGAATACATGTTCGCGCCGAACTGGTCGGTCGGCATCGAATACGACCATCTGTTCATGGGCACCAAGAACCTGAACTTCGTCAACGCCGCCGGCGCGACGCTGATGACCCGCAGCATCAAGGAAGACATCGACATCGGCCTGATCCGGGTCAACTACAAGTTCGGCCCGAGCTTCATGGGCATAGGCAGCATGGGCATGATGGGAATGGGCAAGTAATCAGACTGCCCCGCGCAAAGCGCTGATTCAAAGCCCCGGCGTTTTGCCGGGGCTTTTCTCTGCGGGGGATCCGCCGGCACGGGCAGGAGCTTGCGGTCGGAGGCGAGGCGCGCCGGGGACGCTGTTAACCACGCCAAGCACTTGCATGGGCGACGGCGCAACCGGCGTGCGGGCACGGCTTGACGCGAGAACAAAACTGGAACAATGTTCTTCCTACGTTCTCGTGCCATGGAGGTCCAAATGCTCAAGATTTTCGTCGAAGAGGCGGCTGCGCTGGCCTCGATCGCGCTGTTCGTGGGAATGATTGCGGTGTGGGCGCAAATCCTTCCACAGCTTTGATTTTTGGAGGCCGGCCGGGCGGCGCGAGCTGGGGAAAATTGGGACGGTGCGGGCGAGTTTCGCTGCAGGCGTGGACTTCGCTGGTGCAAGCCCCCACGATATCGGCGCGAGTCGGCCGCTGGAAAGTTCCAGACGGCCGGTCAGCGTCTTTGTCACCCACCCGAAACGAAAGCGGCCTTGAGCGACCATGTCTGGCGCCGGATTTGTCCATCTTCACGTCCACTCGGCCTATTCACTGCTGAAGGGCTCGATCAAGATCGCCAAGCTTGCGGAACTCGCCAAGGCCGACCGCCAGCCGGCGCTGGCGTTGACCGATACCGACAACATGTTCGGGGCGCTGGAGTTTTCGGACAAGATGGCGGGCGCCGGCATTCAGCCGATCGTCGGCCTCGAACTTGGGGTCGATTTCGGCGACATCGATCCCAATGCGCGGAGCGCGCAAGGCTCCTCGCCGTCGCGAATCGTACTGCTCGCCGCGCGCGAGCGCGGCTATCGCAGCCTGATGCGGCTGAACTCGCGGGCGTTTCTGGAAACGCCCGTGCATCAGTCGCCGCACATCAAGTTCGACTGGCTGGACGGAGAGTCGGAGGACCTGATCGCGCTGACCGGCGGGCCGGACGGGCCGATCTCGCGCGCCTTTGCGGACGATCACGTCGCGCTCGCAACCGCGCGCTGCGAGCGCCTCGCCGCGCTGTTCGGCGATCGCCTCTATGTCGAGCTGCAGCGCCACAGCATGGAGAAGGAAAGGCGCGTCGAGGGCGCGCTGATCGATCTGGCCTATGAGAAGGGGCTGCCGCTGGTTGCGACCAACGAGCCATATTTCGCATCCAATGACGATTACGAAGCGCACGACGCGCTGCTCTGCATTGCCGGCGGCAAGCTGATCGCGGAAACCGACCGCGAGCAGCTCACGTCAGACCATCGCTTCAAGACGCGTGCGGAAATGGCGGTGCTGTTTGCCGACATTCCGGAGGCGCTGGCCTCCACCGTCGAGATCGCCGAGCGCTGCTCGTTCCGCCCGATGACGCGCAAGCCGATCCTGCCGCTGTTCACGGTCGGCGCGGGGACGGATGCGGCCGATGCCGCCAGCGCGGAAGCCGGCGAATTGCGCCGGCAGGCGGAGGAGGGACTGGCGCGGCGGCTCTCCGTTCACGGCCTTGCCCCTTCCATGACCGAGGAGGACTATCACAAGCGGCTCGCTTTCGAGCTCGACGTCATCACCCGCATGAAATATGCGGGCTACTTCCTGATCGTGTCCGACTTCATAAAATGGGCGAAGGCGCAAGGCATTCCGGTCGGGCCCGGCCGCGGCTCGGGCGCAGGCTCGCTGGTCGCCTGGGTGCTCACCATCACCGATCTCGACCCGATGCGGTTCAACCTGCTGTTCGAGCGCTTCCTCAACCCGGAACGCGTCTCGATGCCGGACTTCGACATCGACTTCTGCCAGGACCGGCGCGGCGAGGTGATCTCCTATGTGCAGCAGCGCTATGGCCGCGACCAGGTGGCGCAGATCATCACCTTCGGCACCTTGCAGGCGCGCGGCGTGCTGCGCGACGTCGGCCGCGTGCTGCAGATGCCCTACGGCCAGGTCGACAAGCTCACCAAGCTCGTGCCGCAAAATCCCGCGGCCCCCGTCACGCTGGCGGCTGCGATCGAAGGCGAACCAAAGCTGCAGGCCTTTCGCGACGAGGATCCCGTGGTGGCGCGGGCCTTCGACATCGCAATGCGGCTCGAAGGCCTGACGCGGCATGCTTCGACGCATGCGGCCGGGATCGTGATCGGCGATCGCCCGCTCAGCGAGCTCGTGCCGCTCTACCGCGATCCGAAGTCCGACATGCCGGTGACCCAGTTCAACATGAAATGGGTCGAGCCGGCCGGTCTCGTCAAATTCGACTTTCTCGGCCTGAAGACGCTGACCGTGCTCGACGTCGCGGTCAAGCTGCTGAAGCAGCGCGGCGTCCATGTCGATCTGGCGACATTGCCGCTGGATGATGCCGCGAGCTATCAGATGCTGGCGCGGGGCGACGTGGTCGGCGTGTTCCAGGTTGAAAGCCAGGGCATGCGGCGCGCGCTGATCGACATGCGGCCCGACCGTTTCGAGGACATCATCGCGCTGGTCGCGCTGTATCGGCCGGGCCCGATGGCCAACATCCCGACCTATTGCGCGCGCAAGCATGGCGACGAAGAAAGCGAATATCTGCATCCGCTCCTCGAGCCGATCCTGAAGGAGACTTTTGGCGTCATCATCTATCAGGAACAGGTGATGCAGATCGCCCAGCAGATGGCCGGCTATACGCTGGGGCAAGCCGACCTGCTGCGGCGCGCGATGGGCAAGAAAATCCGCGCCGAGATGGAGAAGCAGCGCGAGATTTTTGTCCAGGGCGCGGTGAAGAACGGCGTGCCGAGGGGGCAGGCGGACACCATCTTCGAGCTGCTCGCAAAGTTCGCCGACTACGGCTTCAACAAGAGCCATGCGGCCGCTTACGCGCTCGTCTCCTATCACACCGCCTATATGAAGGCGCATTATCCGGTCGAGTTCCTGGCGGCCTCGATGACACTCGACCTCAACAACACCGACAAGCTCTCCGAGTTTCGCGCCGAGGCGCAGCGGCTCGGCATCAAGGTCGAGCCGCCCTCGATC
>NZ_JAFATE010000865.1 GCF_019244115.1 Bradyrhizobium sp. | reverse complement strand
ACATAAATCGTTGCAAGCTTCAGATCCGGCGACATCCGAACTTCCGGCACAGTAATGGTGTGGCCTTCCAGTTCCGGGTCGTGCACGTCACCGTGGATAAGAATGTCGGCAACAGCGTGGCGCACCGCTTCGCCGACCCGCAGCTGGCGCTGCGATCCGCCCGCTGCGGAAGCTCTTTTGTGCTGACGAGACATGGTCTTCTCTCAAATCGTCGCTCGCCGGAGTTATCCCGGCTATTCACATGCTAGGCCATTTCGAAGTGAAAGACTTGGATGCCCGCGACGTCAGCGCGAAGACTTGACTCGCGCTTTGCCGCGGGCATGACGACGTCGTTTCAGTTCACTAAAAGCCGCAGCACGCGCTCTAAGATTTGGACTTAGAGCGAGCGCTGGATGGTTTCGACGCGGTAGCATTCGATCACGTCGCCGACACGCATGTCGCCGTAGTTCTCGAACGCCATGCCGCATTCCTGGCCGGCCTGGACTTCCTTCACTTCGTCCTTGAAGCGTTTCAGCGTCGACAGCTTGCCTTCGTGCACCACGACGTTGTCGCGGATCAGCCGCACATTGGCGCCGCGCTCCACGGTGCCGTCGGTGACGCGGCAGCCCGCGACCTTGCCGACTTTGGAGATGTTGAACACTTCCAGGATCTGCGCATTGCCGAGCATGGTCTCGCGCAAGGTCGGCGCAAGCAGGCCGCTCATCGCCTTCTTCACGTCATCCACGAGATCGTAGATGATGTTGTAGTAGCGGATCTCGATGCCGTTGCGCTTGGCGGCGGCGGCCGCCTCCTTGTTGGCGCGCACCGAGAAGCCGATGATGGCGGCGCCAAAGCCTTCGGCGAGCGTCACGTCGGATTCCGAGATGCCGCCGACGCCGGCATGCAGGATCCGGGCGGCGACCTCTTCGGTGCCGAGCTTTTCCAGCGAGCCCAAAATCGCTTCCAGCGAGCCCTGCACGTCGGCCTTGACGATCAGCGGGAACTCCTTGCGGCCCGCGGTCTTGAGCTGCGACATCATCTGCTCGAGCGAGCCGCGCATGCCGGAGATCGAGGCGGCGGCATTCTCGCGCTTCTGATGGGCGCGGTAGCTGGTGATCTGACGGGCGCGCGCTTCGTTCTCGACCACGGCGAGGCGGTCGCCGGCTTCCGGCGGGCCGTTGAAGCCGAGCACCTCGACCGGCACCGAGGGACCGGCCTCCATCAGCGTCTCGCCCTGATCCGAGATCAGCGCGCGGACGCGGCCCATCTCGGCGCCGGCGACGATGATATCGCCGACATGCAGCGTTCCGCGCTGCACCAGCACGGTGGCTACCGGACCGCGGCCCCGATCGAGCTTGGCTTCGATCACGGTGCCTTCGGCCGGGCGGTGCGAATTGGTCTTCAGGTCGAGGAGTTCGGCCTGCAGCACGATCATTTCCAGCAGGCGATCGAGATTGGTCTTGTTCTTGGCCGAAACCTCGACGTCGACGACGTCGCCGCCGAGCGATTCCACCTGCACTTCGTACTGCAGCAGTTCGGTACGAACCCGCTCCGGCCGTGCGTCCGGCTTGTCGATCTTGTTGATCGCGACGATCATCGGCACCTTGGCCGCCTTGGCATGGTTGATGGCCTCGACCGTCTGCGGCATCACGCCGTCATCGGCCGCAACCACCAGGATCACGATGTCGGTGACCTTGGCGCCGCGCGCGCGCATCGCGGTGAACGCGGCGTGGCCGGGCGTGTCGATGAACGTGATCTTCTTGCCGCTGTCCGGCGCGGTCACCTGATAGGCGCCGATATGCTGGGTGATGCCGCCGGCTTCACCGGAGACCACGTTGGCATGGCGCAGCGCGTCCAGCAGCGAGGTCTTGCCGTGGTCGACATGGCCCATCACGGTCACGACCGGCGAGCGTGCTTCGGTGTCGGTGGAATCATCGACCACATCGAACAGGCCTTCCTCGACGTCGGACGCGGCCACGCGTTTCACGGTATGGCCCAGTTCCTCGGCGATCAGCTGGGCGGTGTCGGCATCGATCACGTCGGTGATCTTGTGCATCGCGCCCTGCCGCATCAGCAGCCGGATCACGTCGACCGCGCGCTCGGACATGCGGTTGGCGAGTTCCTGGATCGTAATGGCTTCGGGAATAATCACTTCGCGGACCAGCTTTTCCTTGGCCTCGTTGGAGGCGTGACCCTTCAGGCGCTGGGTGCGGCGGCGGAACGAGGCGATCGAGCGCTCGCGCACGTCGTCGGCGTTGAGCGCGGTCACGACCGTCAGGCGGCCGCGCTGCTTCTGCGGCGCCGGCTTGTGGGTGGTCTTGATGGGCGCCGGACGCACGGCGCCGCCGGGCCCGCGACGGACCTGGCGCGGACCCTCGTCCTCGTCGGCTTCGGCGGCGACGGCCGGTGGGCGGCCTGCCGGGGCTGCGGTGGCGGCGCGTGCCGTCGTTGTCGCGGGTGTGCGGGCTTGCGCCGGCGTGCGGGCTTGCGCCGGCGCCGCGGCGAGAGCAGGTGCGGCCGCAGGTCGCGCTTCGCCTTCGCCAAAACGCTTTTTCGCCTCGAGTTCGGCCTTGCGTCTGGCCTCTTCGTCGGCGCGATGACGGTCATCTTCGGCCTTGCGGCGCGCTTCCGCGGCTTCCCGTTCGGCCTTTTCGGCGGTCTCACGGGCGATGCGGCGCCTGGCTTCCTCTTCTGCGAGGCGACGCTCTTCGATGTCGCGCAGGCGGGCGTCGGCGAGCGCGCTGGCGCGGGCCGAACGCTCGTCCTCGGTCAGGGTCGGCAGCACGACCCCGGAGCGGTTGCGCGGGGCGGCGGCTGGCGGGGGGCTCGCGGCCGGCCGGGCGCTGCCGGCGGGAG
>NZ_JAFATE010000850.1 GCF_019244115.1 Bradyrhizobium sp. | reverse complement strand
CACAGACGACAGACTTTTCCACCGCACCCACCCACCAGATCAGCAACAGCCCCCTGCTCCTCACCCAGACCCGCCGGATATGCCGTCAACACAACAACGGTTCCTGAGCTGAGTCGATGCTCACCAACACGACACGGACCGTCGGGTCATCCCAGCCATCACACACCGCGGGCGGCCGGTGCACGTGAGGGCGCCGATGCTCACAGTTGCATTGACGGATACCGGGTTCTTGCGGTGGTTGCAACACCGTTGATGATCAGAGGGTGTTGCTGGGTATGGCAGTGTTTTCAGACCGGATGGTGCCGGAGAAGGTTCAGGCGTTTTGGGCGGCGTTGCAGGCTGGGGAGTTCATTACCGCGGCGGCGGCGCGGGCGGGAACGTATCGGGTGAAAGGCCGGCGCTGGATTGTGGCTGCTGGTGGGGTGCGGCCGCGGCGCGGCCGGCATTTGGTGGGGCGTTATTTGTCATTTGGGGAGCGCGAGGAGATCGCGTTGGGGCGGGCGCGGGGGGAGTCGTTGCGCTCGATCGCGGCCCGGTTGGGGCGGGCGGCCTCGACGGTGTCGCGAGAACTGCGCCGCAACAGCGACAGGAATGGCTATCGGGCTACCAGCGCGCAGGCGCTGGCCTATCAGCGTGCGACGCGCCCGAAGCCGGCCAAGCTTGCCACGAACGCGGTGTTGCGCGGCATTGTGGAAGGGCAGTTGTCCAAGCGGTACTCGCCGGAGCAGATCGCTGGCCGGTTGCGTCGGGAGTACCCGGACGACCCGGAGATGTGGGTGTGCACCGAGACGATTTATCAGTCGTTGTATGTGCAGCCGCGCGGGGCGTTAAAACGCGAGTTGACCCGGTGTTTGCGCACCGGGCGGGCGCTGCGTCATCCCGGGCGCAAGCCCGGGCAACGCAAAAACCGCATCCCGGACATGGTCAACATCAGTCAGCGCCCCGCCGAGGCCGCCGACCGGGCAGTGCCCGGGCATTGGGAGGGAGATTTGCTAATCGGTGCGCACAACCAGACCGCGATCGGCACCCTAGTCGAACGCGCCACCGGATACACGATGCTGCTGCACCTGCCCCGCGGCTATGGCCCCGAGCAGGTCCGCGACGCTCTCGCCGACAAAATCCAGACTCTGCCAGTAGTGCTGCGCCGGTCGCTGACCTGGGACCAGGGCCCGGAGATGGGCCTGTGGAAACAGGTGGCCATTGCCGCGGATATCGCCATCTACTTCTGCGACCCGCACGCACCCTGGCAGCGCGGATCCAACGAAAACACCAACGGCCTGCTGCGCCAGTACTTTCCCAAGGGCACCGATCTCGGGATCTACAGCGAAGTCGAACTCGACGCCGTAGCCGCCGAGCTCAACGACCGGCCCCGCAAGCGCTTCGACTATGCCAAACCGATCGAGCTCATCGGTGACCTGTTCGTCGGCTAACCATCCCGCCCGCCGAACACCCGCTCGCCGTCTTGGCCGATGAGCAAAAACACAAACCGCGCCACATCAACCCGCAACGCCTCCAAGTCATAACCGCCGGCGCCGACAAACCGCGCCAGCGAATCGGTCAACAGCGCGCGATCGGGCCCACCCAGCCAGTCATCGACAAACTCCAGCAACTGGGCCAGCTCCGCGGCATCCTCACCAGCCAGCCACACCTGTCCCGCCGCCATCACCCACCTCCACCGAACACCCGCATTGCCGCCAATCCCAGCATCAACTAGCTCCGCTGCCCGACTGACGCTCAACACGCCGCGCGCGCCCGGGGCAGGCACCCAGCCTGCCCGCACCGCCTGCCCCCGGGGTCGCAGAGGTCTCCGGGGTCCAGGGCTGCCCGCAAAGGGCAGTCGCGCCAGCGACGCGCAGCGCCCTAGACGCCGGAGGGGCGGCCCCGGACCCTGCGCGGCGCCCACCACAACCCACCCCGCGCCGCAGCCACCATCCCCTGTCCATGCGCTTAGCCCCGGCATCTTCGCTGCCGGCCCGCCGCACCGGCCCCCTCCCCACATCGCCATGCCCTAGACGCACCACCAACACCCAGCCCACACTCAAACCACGGCTCAACCAGCCGTGTTGCAACCACCGTCAGAATTCGCCGATCCGCTATCGAGACGGCTCGCGGGTCGTCCTGAGCATCTGCTACATGGTCTGCTGAGCCAGCACTTCGGTTGTCGGGCGTGCAGGCTACGGCGCTGGGGTGCGTCGCGGTTTCTGCTGCTCGGATTCGGCACCCGGTTCCAGGAA
>NZ_JAFATE010000484.1 GCF_019244115.1 Bradyrhizobium sp. | reverse complement strand
CCAGCCGAAATCCGCGACCGCAGGGCCCGCATCGAAGGTCATGTCCTTGGTCATGCGAAGGCCCCAAGCCACGTTGGCGCTGGGAAACAGTGGCTTGGCCAGCAAGAACATTAGACGCCAGAGGGCAGGCGGCAGTGGGACGGTTCGCCGCGGCCGTCCCAAACCATCAAAAATCCGCCCGATCATCTCCCGGTAGGTGATCGTCTCGAGGCCGGCCAGCGCGTAGGTCTTGTTGATCGAAGCCGGGCTGTCGGCGGCAGCAATGGCCCCGAGCGCGAGGTCTTCAGCATGCACCGGCTGGCGCAGGCCGCCGGCACTTCCAACCAGCGGCATGAAGCCGAAGCGCCTGATCAGGCGGGACAGCGGGGTGATGTTGCTGTCGCGTCCTTCGGCATAGATCAGGGTCGGGCGCAGGATGGTCCAGCCTACGTCGTGCTGGCGGCAGGCCGCTGCGATCTGCTCTTCGGCGTCGATCAGGTCCTGCATGCGCTGCCGTTCGCGGGCGATCTGGGAATCGAACTTGGTCAGGACACTCGTCGACGAGAAGGCGACGACCCGCCGCAGCCGGGGATTGAGCAGATGCGGCAGCGCCTGCGCCAGCAGCACGGCGTCGGCGGTGCAGTAGAGGGTGGCGAATTCCGGCAGGCGCAGCGAGGCGGGATCTCGGAGGTCGCCGCGGACCCACGCGATCCCAGGCGAAGTCCGCTCAGTCCTGGACAGCACCAGCGGCCGCCCCCCGCGCCCCTGAAGGTGGGCCACGATGTAGCCGCCGACGAGGCCGGTGCCACCGATGACCAAACTCTGCTCAGAAGCCAAAGGCATTGCCGATTCCACAAGACTTAACCCGCTTATGGACCGCTGTTTGATCTATCTTGGCCTCGACTTCCAGCCCTTAGGCCGGGCTGCTCACGCAACGATCGGACACGCTATTGCGACGGGGGCGAGGAGGTCTGCGCGGCCGGGGCATTGTTGTCCCGTTCGGCGGCGGGCTGCTGACGTCGCCGTTCGCGCTCTTTCATGTATTCATCATATTTCGCGGTTCCCGGGCGCGGCGGCGCGTCCGCCGGGAGGCCGCCCGCCCACTGCGGAATATAGTCGCCCATGCCGTCCGCAAGCTTGGCGTTGATGGAGGCGCAACCCGCAAGGGTGCATGCGACAGACACAGCCGCGGACAGAAGCGCTATTCGGCGAAAGCTGAAAGTCATCTTGCGAACATGGGTCCTGCTGGGACGCGACGTAAGTCCGATAGCGTAGGCTATGCCTCAATACCTAAAATTAGCCGACATGGCGGCAAGTGGTATTTTAATACTGTGATTGTTCCTCACATTCGCGTTCGACCTGCCCGAGATGGCAAGCGGCCCTGTCGCAACCTGATATGGGGACGGGCAGGAAGATATGCCGTACCGTTATAAGACGTCATGCCGCGCGGGTACATGATGAAAAAACTGGGCTATGGTACGGCAGAGCTGAGGACTCGGTTCAAGCCGCAAAGAAACCGATCGGGAGGAGTGCTGATGTTGACGCGGAGGAGAGACGTATTGCTGGCCGCAGGTGCTGCGGTCGCCCTGAGCCTGGGCCCGGCACGGGCTGAGGATACGGTCAAGATTGGCCTGATCGTGCCGATGACCGGCGGTCAGGCGTCCACCGGCAAGCAGATCGACAATGCCGTCAAGCTCTATATGCAGCAGCACGGCGACACCGTCGCGGGCAAGAAGATCGATGTGATCCTGAAGGATGATGCCGCGATTCCGGACAATACCAAGCGGATTGCCCAGGAGCTGATCGTCAACGACAAGGTCAATTTCATCGCCGGCTTCGGCGTCACCCCGGCCGCGCTCGCCGCGGCGCCGCTCGCGACCCAGGCCAAGATTCCCGAGGTCGTCATGGCCGCGGGGACCTCGATCATCACCGAGAAGTCGCCGTACATCGCGCGCACCAGCTTCACGCTCGCGCAGTCGTCCACCATCATCGCCGACTGGGCCGTCAAGAACGGCATTAAGAAGGTCGCGACCCTGACATCGGACTATGCCCCCGGCAACGATGCGCTGAACTTCTTCAGGGAGCACTTTACCGCGGGCGGTGGCCAGATTGTCGAAGAGGTCAAGGTGCCGCTGCAAAATCCTGATTTCGCGCCATTTTTGCAGCGCATGAAGGACGCCAAGCCGGACGCGATGTTCGTGTTCGTGCCCGCGGGGCAGGGCGGCAACTTCATGAAGCAATATGCCGAGCGCGGGCTCGACAAGGCCGGTATCAAGGTGATCGGCCCTGGCGACGTCATGGACGACGACCTGCTCAACGACATGGGCGATGCTGCGCTCGGCACGGTGACGGCGCACATCTATTCTGCGGCGCATCCATCGGCGATGAACAAGGAGTTCGTCGCGGCCTACAAGAAGGCCTACAACAACCGCCCGGGCTTCATGGCCGTCGGCGGCTATGACGGCATCCACCTGATCTATGAAGCGCTGAAGAAGACCGGCGGCAAGACCGATGGCGACGCGCTGATCGAGGCGATGAAGGGCATGAAGTGGGAGAGCCCGCGTGGGCCGATCTCGATCGATCCGGAAACCCGCGACATCGTCCAGAACGTCTACATCCGCAAGGTCGAGAAGGTCGACGGTGAGCTCTACAATGTCGAGTTCCAGACTTTTGAGGCGGTCAAGGATTCCGGCAAGACCAAGAAGTGACGCGGAACGCGTCATCCCGGGGGCGATGCGACTTGTCCGCCGAAGCTCCAAGAGCGAAGGGCGGAAGCATCGAACCCGGGATCTCGAAATTGTTGAATGACATTCCGGGTTCGGCGCCATGCGCCGCCCCGGAATGACATCGTGAAGCTGGGGACGACATACTCCTTTCCATGACCTCCGTTCTCACCAACCTGTTCGACGGCGTCGCCTACGGCATGCTGCTGTTCGTGCTCGCCTGCGGGCTCGCGGTGACGCTCGGCTTGATGAATTTCGTCAATCTGGCCCACGGCGCCTTTGCCATGGCCGGTGGCTATGTCTGCGCCGTGCTGGTCAACCACACAGGCTGGCCGTTCTTCGCGGCGCTGCCGCTGGCCTTCGTGTCGAGCGCCGTGATCGGCGTGGCGCTGGAACGCACGCTCTATCGCCACCTCTACACCCGAAGCCATCTCGATCAGGTGCTGTTCTCGATCGGCCTCGTCTTCATGTCGGTGGCGGCGGTCGACTATATCATGGGGTCGTCGCGCATCTTCATCAAGTTGCCCGCCGCGCTCGAAGGCCAGTTCGACGTCTTTGGTGTCGGCATCGACCGCTACCGGCTGATGATCGTCGTGATCTGCGGCCTTCTGACCGCGGCCTTGCAGCTCGTGCTGGCGCGGACGCGCTTCGGCAGCCGGCTCCGCGCCGCCGTTGATGATCCGCGCGCGGCGAGCGGGCTCGGCATCAACGTGCCGCAGGTGTTTGCCTTTACCTTTGCGTTCGGCTGCGGGCTCGCAGGCCTCGGCGGCGCGCTGAGTGCGGAGATCCTCGGGCTCGATCCGTACTTTCCGCTGAAGTTCATGATCTATTTCCTGATCGTGGTTACGGTCGGCGGCTCCTCGTCGATCACCGGTCCGTTCCTGGCCTCGTTGCTGCTCGGCATCGGCGACGTCGCCGGTAAATATTACGTGCCGAAGATGGGGCCGTTCGTGATCTACACCATCATGATCGTGATCCTGATCTGGCGCCCCAACGGCCTGTTCGGCCGCACTGTTACGCGCTGAGTGACGCGCATGACGACACCAGCCGACGTCGGATACCACGCCAGACAGCACGCCCGCTGGCATTGGAGCGAGATCGCGTTCTGGGTGCTGGTGCTGGCCTGCGCCTTTTGCTTTCCCTCGCGCTATCTGATCATGACCGACATCGTGCGGCTCGCTTTGTTCGCGCTGTCGCTCGACCTGATCCTCGGTTATTCGGGGATCGTTTCGCTGGGACATGCGGCGTTTTTCGGTGTCGGCGCCTATTCGGCCGGACTGCTGTCCCTGCATGGGATCATCACCGAGCCTGTCATCGCGCTGGTCGTGGCCGGGCTTGCCGCCATGGTGCTCGGCTTCCTCACGAGCTTCCTCGTCATCCGCGGCGTCGACCTGACGCGGCTGATGGTCACGCTCGGCATCGCCTTGCTGTTGGAAGCGCTGGCCGAGCGCTTTTCTAACATCACTGGCGGCACCGACGGGCTGCAGGGCATCGAGATGCAGCCGATCCTCGGCATCTTTGCCTTCGACATGTTCGGCAAGGTCGGCTTCTTCTATTCCCTCGCGGTGCTGTTCCTGCTGTTCCTGCTGGCGCGGCGCATCGTGCATTCGCCGTTCGGCCTGTCGCTGCGCGCGATCAAGAACAATCCGCTCCGCGCTGCCGCGGTCGGCATTCCCGTCAACCGGCGGCTGATCGCGATCTACACCGTGGCCGCGTTCTATGCCGGCATTGCCGGCGCGCTGTTCACGCAGACGACGTCGCTCGCCTCGCTCGACGTGTTCGCGTTCGAAAAATCCGCCGACCTGATGCTGGTGCTGGTGATCGGCGGCACCGGCTATCTCTATGGCGGGCTGATCGGCGCGCTGGTGTTCCGCATGCTGCAGGAGGTGTTTCAAACCATCACCCCGCAATACTGGCTGTTCTGGATCGGGCTCGTGCTGATCGTGATGGTGCTGGTCGGCCGGACCCGCATCCATCGCTGGGCCCTGTTCCTGCCGAACCTGGTGATTCGGCAGTTCGCAGGGCGAAGGGCCGTCGTCGCTCTTTCCGACAACGAGGCGCCATGAGCATCGCGCTGGAAACGAGGGGCCTGGAAAAACAGTTCGGCGGCCTGCGGGTCACCCGCGACTTGTCGCTAAAGATCGCAACGGGCGCGCGGCATGCGCTGATTGGCCCGAACGGCGCCGGCAAGACCACAGTCATCAACCTGCTGACCGGTGTGATCGAGCCGAGCGGCGGACGTATCCTGCTCGAAGGCCATGACATTACCGACCTGCCGGTGCACCGGCGGGTGCTGCGGGGCCTGTCGCGCACTTTTCAGATCAATCAGCTCTATCCCGACCTGACACCGCTCGAGACCATCGGGCTTGCGGTCTCCGAACGGCTTGGCCGCGGCGCCGATTGGTGGCGACGCATGGGGACGCGGGACGACGTCAACGCCGAGATCGCGGAGACGCTCGGGCGGTTTCGCCTGCTCGACGTCATGAACGACCTCACCTCGACCTTGCCCTATGGCAAGCAGCGCCTGCTCGAAATTGCGGTTGCGATCGCTGCCAGGCCGCGCGTGCTGCTGCTCGATGAGCCCGCCGCCGGCGTGCCCGAAGGCGAGCGCAAGGACATTCTGGCCGCTGTCGCCGCGCTGCCGCGCGATGTCACCGTGCTGCTGATCGAGCATGACATGGACCTCGTCTTCTCCTTTGCCGACCGCATCTCCGTGCTGGTCTCCGGTGCGCTGCTGGTCGAAGGGGCGCCGGACGAGGTCGCGCGCGATCCGCAGGTCAAGGCGGTCTATCTCGGCGAGGCCGCCGATGCCTGACCTGCTCACCATCCAGGGTTTGCGCGCCGGCTATGGCGAGGCGGTGGTGCTGCCGAACATGTCGCTCAGCCTGCCCGAAGGGCAGGTGCTCGCGCTGCTCGGGCGCAACGGCACCGGCAAGACCACGCTGATCAATTCCATCGTCGGGGTCACCCGCAGATTCAGCGGCACGGTTGCGCTGTCCGGGCGCGATATCACGATGCTGCGTCCCGACCAGCGCGCGCGCGCCGGGATCGGCTGGGTGCCGCAGGAGCGTAACATTTTTCGTTCGCTCACGGTCGAGGAGAACATGACCGCCGTCGCCCAGCCGGGGCCGTGGACGGTCGACAAGATCTACGCGATGTTCCCGCGGCTCAAGGAGCGGCGCAGCAATTTCGGCAACCAGCTCTCCGGCGGCGAGCAGCAGATGCTGGCGATCGGGCGCGCCCTGACGCTCAATCCAAAAGTGCTGCTGCTGGACGAGCCGACCGAGGGGCTTGCCCCGATCATCGTCGAGGAACTGTTGCGGGCGATCGGCAGCATCACCCGCGCCGGCGGCATCTGCTCCATCATCGTCGAGCAGCACGCGCAAAAGATCCTCTCCCTTGCCGACCGCGTCGTGATATTGGAGCGTGGCGCGATCGTGCACGATGCGGAAAGCCGGGCACTAAAGGCCGATCCGGCGGCGCTGGAACGCCATCTCGGCGTCGCCGGTGCCGCGGCGCACTAGAGCATGATTCCGGAAAAGCGGGCACCGGTTTTCCGATAGGGTCACGCTCAAAAACGTCTAGATTTTTTTGGAGTTGACGACCATGCAGCGAACCAAACCGCCCTTCCGCGCCGACGAGGTCGGCAGCCTGTTGCGCCCGCCAAAGATCAAGGAGGCCCGCGCCAAGCTCGAAAAGGGTGAGATCAGCGCGGACGACCTGCGCAAGATCGAGGACATGGAGATCGAGAAGGTCGTGCACCGGCAGGCCTCGACCGGCCTCAAGCTCGCGACCGACGGCGAATTCCGCCGCTCCTGGTGGCATTTCGATTTTCTCGCAAAGCTCACCGGCTGCGAGTTGTTTCACCCCGAGGTCGGCATCCAGTTCGCCGGCGTCGAGACGCGGCATGACGCGGTGCGCGTGATCGGCAAGCTGGATTTTCCCGCCGACCACCCGATGCTCGACCATTTTCGCTTCCTGAAGAAGCACGCCGACACGGCGCATGTGACGCCGAAGATGACGATCCCGTCGCCGGCCGTGCTGCACTTCCGCGGCGGCCGTAAGGCGATCTCCAAGGACGTCTATCCGGATCTCGACGCCTTTTATGAGGACCTCGGCAAGACCTATCGCAAGGCGGTGAAGGCCTTCTACGATGCGGGCTGCCGCTATCTGCAGTTCGACGATACGGTGTGGGCCTATCTCTGCTCGCAGGAGGAACTGAAGAAGGCGCGCGAGCGCGGCGACAATCCCGATGGCCTGCAGGAGATTTATGCGCGCATCATCAATTATGCGATCGCCGAGCGGCCCACCGACATGGTGATCACGACCCATGTCTGCCGCGGCAATTTCCGCTCCACCTGGATTTCCTCCGGCGGTTACGAACCGGTCGCCGAGACCATGCTCGCCGGCACCAATTACGACGGCTATTTCCTCGAATACGATTCCGACCGCGCCGGGGGTTTTGAGCCGTTGCGATTTCTGCCCCATGGTAACAAGGTCGTGGTGGTCGGCCTCATCACCTCCAAATTTGGCGAGCTCGAGAAGAAGGACGACATCAAACGCCGCTTACAGGAAGCGGCGAAATTCGCCCCGCTCGAGCAGCTCGCGCTGTCGCCGCAATGCGGATTTGCCTCCACCGAGGAGGGCAACGTCCTCTCCGAGGAGGAGCAGTGGGCGAAGCTCCGGCTGGCCGTTGAGCTCGCCGAGGAGGTCTGGGGGAAGTAGCGCTGACCCTTCCACCCGGAAACGAGACGACCGGCGCCGCCGTTTCGGGCGCTGGTCGCTTGAGGCGCAAATGATCTAGTTCGCGCGCGTCCAGGTCGAGGATCGGCAGACCATACCGCGGAGCGCGCAGCCCTCGGTCGTCAGCGTGCCGCCGGACAGCGAGATTTTTGCAGCATAGGTCTTGCCATCGTCGGGATTGGCGTAGTTGGCGCTCCAGGTGTTGGGGCCGGTCGGCTTGATGTCGAAGAACAACCGCTGGCCGACCTTGGCCGGCGTGTCCGTGCCGGCCTTGATCCAGACGAGGTTGCCGCAGATGGCACCACCGCAAGGTGCGAACTTCACCTTGGATGCGCCGCTCTCGCGCAGCCAGGTGCCGGTGATGTCGTCGGCCAGTGCGGGGCTGGCTGCCAGGGTAGCGCCAAAGGCCAGGCCCAGGATGGTGCGACGGATCATGTCAAGGCTCCTGCAAACGGGGACGGGAGGGAAATTGCTGGCCGATTTTGTCAGCAACACGAACAGCGTCATAAGGCCTGCGCCGCTGTGACTTCATCCCATCAGAGGACAATCCGGCATTGCCTTGGTGGGCAGAAGGTGGTAGGACACGCGTGGTGGCCCATACCTGCCCACCATGACCGCCCAAATACTGCGACCATGAAGAACGACCAGCTTCTCAGCCAGATTTCGGAGTTCTGCCAGGAGAACGACAT
>NZ_JAFATE010000450.1 GCF_019244115.1 Bradyrhizobium sp. | reverse complement strand
GCGATGCCGCCGACCGATCCCCTGATCTACCGCTTCTACGAGCTCGTGATGATCAACGGGCCGGCCTGGAAGGCGCTGATCGAGGAGGAGTTCGGCGACGGCATCATGTCCGCTATCGATTTCGACATGGTGATGGAGCGCCTGCCCAATCCGAAAGGCGATCGCGTCAAGATCACCATGTCGGGAAAATTCCTGCCGTACAAGTATTATGGCGCGAGCGGCAACGTGCCGGAATACGGCTACAAGGAGGCGTGATAGAGCGGGCTGTCATTGCGAGCGAAGCAATCAAGCGAGCAAGACGCGGGGATTGCTTCGTCCCCACGCTTCGATGGCGCCTGGGTGTTACAGCCCTGCCTTCACCTGGGCCACGGCCTTCGCCATCAGCTCGTCCATGCGGGCGCGAATCTCTTCCTCGCCAGGGTTAACGCCCTTTGCTGCGAGGTCGCCGTTGACCTTGGCGACAACCGCGTTGTCGCCGCCCTCGTCGAACTCGGCGACGACGACTTGCCTGGCGTAGGAATCGGCTTCCGTTCCGGCGAGCCCGAGCCTTTCGGCTGCCCACAGGCCGAGCAGCCTGTTGCGGCGCGCCGCGGCCTTGAACTTAAGCTCCTCGTCCATGACGAATTGCTTCTCGAAGGCCTCTTCGCGCTTGTCGAAAGTGGTCATGACTGGGGTTCCCCCGGGGGTACCGAAACGGTGATTCCGCCGCGTTGCGGTCACTTGTCTGTGTGCTTAAATAAGCAGCGTACGATACCCTGACAACGGGCCATCCGGCCGCAGGCAATGCGGTAAAACTGACACAACGGAGGTGACGATCGATTGTGCTCGATGGACCAATCAGATAGCCTGCGGTCAGGCTCGGTTCTCGTTCTGTTTCCCTAAACCCGGCCTGCACGGCAGCTCCGTCGTGGTCGTGGTCCCTCGTAATCCGGAGCGCACCAATTCATGGATTTCAACAACTCACGGTACATCCCAATGAGCCGGCGGCGTCGCATATATGAAGGCAAGGCCAAGGTCCTTTATGAAGGCCCGGAGCCCGGAACCCTCATTCAGCACTTCAAGGACGATGCGACAGCGTTCAATGCCAAGAAGCACCAGGTGATCGAGGGCAAGGGCGTCCTCAACAACCGGATCTCGGAGTACCTGTTTCAGCATCTCAACGACATCGGGGTGCCGACCCACTTCATCCGCCGCCTCAACATGCGCGAGCAGCTGATTCGCGAGGTCGAGATCGTGCCTTTGGAAGTCGTGGTTCGTAACGTTGCGGCGGGCTCGCTGTCGCAGCGGCTCGGGATCGAGGAGGGCACCCAGTTGCCGCGCTCGATCATCGAGTTCTACTACAAGAACGACCAGCTCAACGATCCCATGGTCTCCGAGGAGCACATCACCGCCTTCGGCTGGGCGACGCCGCAGGAGATCGACGACATCATGGCGCTGGCGATCCGCGTCAACGACTTCCTCACCGGCCTCTTTCTGGGTATCGGCATTCGGCTGGTCGATTTCAAGATGGAATGCGGGCGGCTGTTCGAGAACGAGATGATGCGAATCATCGTCGCCGACGAGATTTCCCCCGATTCGTGCCGGCTGTGGGACATCAAATCGAATGAGAAGCTCGACAAGGACCGCTTCCGCAGGGATCTTGGCGGCCTGCTCGAGGCCTATACGGAAGTCGCCAAGCGCCTCGGCATTTTGATGGAAAACGAGCGGCCGGCCGGCTCCGGTCCGGTCCTGGTCAAGAGCTGAGGTTTGCGGTGAAGGCACGAGTCACGGTGACGCTGAAGTCCGGCATTCTCGATCCCCAGGGCAAGGCGATCGAGGGGGCGCTGAAATCGCTCGGTGTCCAGGGCGTCGCCAGCGTCCGGCAGGGCAAGGTGTTCGACATCGAGCTCGCCGGTGCCGACCGCAGCAAAGCGGAGGCGGCCTTGAAGGAGGCCGCCGACAAGCTTTTGGCGAACACGGTGATCGAGAATTATCGGGTCGAACTGCTCTGATGAAATCCGCAGTCCTCGTCTTTCCGGGCATCAATCGCGAGCGCGACATGGCGCGCGCGCTCAAACTCATCTCGGGCAAGGCACCGGCGATGGTGTGGCATGCGGAGAGCTCGCTGCCCGATGGCACCGACCTCGTCGTGGTGCCCGGCGGCTTCTCCTATGGCGATTACTTGCGCTGTGGCGCGATTGCGGCTCGGGCACCGGTCATGGATGCGGTGCGCGACCATGCCGCCAAAGGCGGTCTCGTGCTCGGGGTCTGCAACGGCTTTCAGATCCTGTGCGAAGCGGGGCTTCTGCCGGGCGTGCTGATGCGCAACGCGCGGCTCAAATTCATCTGCAAGGACGTGCATCTGCGCGTGGAGCGCTCCGATTCGCCGTTCACCCGCGGCTACAATGCGGGGCAGGTGATCCGAGTCCCCGTTGCGCATGGCGAGGGCAATTACGAGGCCGATGACGAGACCTTGAAGCGGCTCGAGGGCGATGGGCGGGTGCTCTATCGCTACTGCTCGGCTGAAGGTGTGGTGGACGAGAGCGCCAACATCAATGGCGCGGCACATTCCATCGCCGGCATCGTCAACGAGCGCGGCAATGTCTTGGGCATGATGCCGCACCCCGAAAACCACGTCGAAAGCATCATGGGCTGCACCGATGGGCGCGGCTTGTTTGCAGGCCTCGTCGCGCATCTCGATCAGGCGGCGTAACGCCGCAAAGCATCCGTTCAGGTCAGCTTTCTAGCGCGGCATTGTGGCAACAGCGTCGTATTCTGTCGCGTTTGAACCTAGGGTTGTTTGACAGCGTCTACCGGGTTATCAAGATACCACTTGTTGGCCTCGGGGGGGACGCCGTGCCGTTTGCATTGGTCTTGTTGCTGCTCGACATTACCCTGATCTATCACGCGTCGCGGACCGGACGGTTGCAGCCCTGGGCCTTCATCATCCTGATGATCCCGGCGCTGGGCGCACTTGCCTACATCGCGGTAGAGCTGATCCCGGAAATGATCGGCAGTCCGGACGTCCAGCGGGCGCGCCGTCGCTTAGCCAGTCGCCTAGACCCGGAAAAGCGCTATCGCGAATTGTCGGACCATTGCGCGGCGGCCGACACGGTTGCGAACCGGTCCGCGCTTGCCGAGGAATGCCTGAAGGTCGGGCGTTTCGACGAGGCCGAGCGTCATTATGACCACATCCTGAAACTGCCGCTCGGCGAAGAACCGGTGGTTGCGCTCCGCAAGGCGCAGGCTCAGTTCGGCCGGGACCGCTATGCCGAGGCGCTCGCAACGCTGGACGATTTGCAGCAGCGCTGGCCGAACTATCAGTCGGCCGACGCCCATCTGCTCTATGCCCGCGCCCTGGCGGAGGCCGGGCGCACCCATGAAGCGCTCGACGAGTACCACGCTCTGTCAGGCTATTTTCCCGGCGCGGAGGCGCGCGTGCGTTACGGCCTGCTGCTCAAGCTCATGGGCCGGACCAGCGAGGCGAAGGTGGTGTTCGCGGAACTGCTCGTTCAGATGAAGCGCGCACCACGCCATGTGCGGAACGCCCAGGCTGAATGGCTGTCCATCGCCGAGCGACAATTGTCCGGCTGAACCGGGCCGGGGCTGTTGGCCGGGTAAAGCCACACCGTGCGATTGGTTGTCGCGAGGGGCGGAACGCTGCGGCGTGCTCCCGGTTATTTTCTCCGACAACAGGGGCGGGGAACGCAGGAGTTCCTCACATGAGAATCAATTGGCTTGGTACCGCTGCAGTCGCTCTTATCCTTGGCACCGGCTCCGCTTTCGCGCAGCAATCGGATCTGCCACGGCGTGATGAAGGCGGCGCACGTTCATCGCTTCCCAGCAAGGGCGCCGAGCGCCCCGCCGCCCGCGAGGAGCGGCCGACCGGTGCCATGGGCGGGATGAACGACCGCGCCGCGCAACGCGAAGGCGGCGCGATGGAACCGCGGCGCGGCGCGGGATCCTCATCGCGCGAGCAGGCGCAGGACCAGCAGCCTCGCGACAGACAGCCGACGCGTCAAAGCCAGGATCAGATGGGCCGCGAGCATTCAACGGTCGGAGAAAGCCAACAGCGTCAGGACGAGCGGACCGGCCGTGACCGGGAGCAGACGACCGAACAGAAGGACCAGCAGAAGCAGGACCGCCGGGCGCTCGATACCGGGAAAGCGGGCCAGTCCAAACAGCAGCAGAGCCAGGAACAACGGCGCAGCGGTCAGACCACCGGTACAGCCCAGCAGGAGCCGAAGCAGGGTCGGGAGGCAGAGGGTACGACCGGACAAAAGGGCCGCGACACCGATCGCACCGCCGACCAGAAGGGACCGGATGCCAACCGCTCCGCGGAGCAGAAACAGACGGGACGCGATCGCAACAATCAGGCCGCCCAGCCGCCATCATCGACCGAGACTCAGGCGGGGCGGCAACCGCAGAACCAGCCTCAGATGACCGGGCAGGCGGGGCAGCGCGACACGACCGGCCAGGCGCAGAACCAGACATCGACGTCCTCGGTGAAGGTCAGCGACCAGCAGCGCACGCAGGTGATCGACCGGCTGCGCCGCGACCGGGACATCGATCAGGCGCGGACCAACATCAACATCCATGTGAATGTCGGCGAGCGGCTGCCAGAGCGGGTAAGGCCGCGTCCACTGCCCGCCGACATCGTGAGCATCGCGCCCGAATATCGCGGCTATGAATACACCGTCATCGAGGACCAGGTGACCATCGTCGATCCGCGAAGCCGCGAAGTCGTCGACATCATTCCCGAGCGCGGTTTTACGGCCGACAGCGGATCCTATCATTCGCGTACGCACATATCGCTCTCGACGGAGCAACGCGAATCGCTACGCCGCGAGGCCTTGAGCGCTGGTTCGACCACGGTCGGATCGACAGCGGGCGGCGGCGGTTCGGGCCAGACCTGCCTGTCGCTGCGGCCGGTGCCGCAGGATCTGGCCCGCGACAATCCCGACCTCGCCTCGTACAGCTACGTCGCCATCGGCGACCAGATCGTGCTGGTCGATCCGCGCGACCGCAGGATCGTCGATGTGATCGATCAGGACAATCGTTGAGCGCGACCAAAACTCTGCCTACCTGGAATCGACGGCCTCTGCGGAGGCCGTCTTTCGTTTCACCCGCTTGATCGTACCGGAGAAGGTGAACACCAGCCGCACGCCCGACTTCAACTGCCCGCGCAGAAAAATCAGGGAGCCGCCGGCGCGGGTGATGGTCCCGGTGCCTTCGATCAGCTCACCCTCGCGCGCGGCATCGAGGAACTCGCAGGCAAACGCCACTGTTACGCCCGGCTCCCGCAAGATGGGACCCGATATCGCGAACAGGCAGTAGTCGGCAAACGCCATGAAGCAGCCGCCATGGACGTTGCCGGCACCGTTGAGATGCTTCTTTTCGACCCGGAAGGCGCAGCGGATCGAGCCGTCGTCCTCCATCCGATGCCAGAACGGCCCGCTGTGGGTCTCGAAATTGTCGCGGCTCCAGGTGCGCCAGCCGGCGAATTCGCCTTCGGTGCCGACATGAAGGTCCGGCCGCTTTGAAAATGCAGATTTTGTCAGGTCATCCACGCTATCAGGCCTTTGTGCTGCAACCCTGGCGTCGTTAAATCCGATCCGCCAACAACGTGCAAATCCTGCAAGCCATACCGTCCTTTAGCTCTGGACAGGTCGGAACAGGGGCCTAAAAGGCCTTTTCCGACCCCTCCGATCTCCCTAATAACTGCCAATGCCAAGCAACCAACCGCAGATCACCCCCGAACTGGTCGCCGCCCACGGGCTGAAGCCGGACGAATATGAGCGAATCCTGAAGCTGATCGGGCGGGTGCCGACCTTCACCGAACTCGGCATCTTCTCGGCGATGTGGAACGAGCACTGCTCGTACAAGTCCTCCCGCATCCATCTGCGCGGACTGCCGACCAAGGCGCCCTGGGTGATCCAGGGGCCGGGCGAGAATGCCGGCGTGATCGACATCGGCGACGGCCAGGCCGTCGTGTTCAAGATGGAGAGCCACAACCATCCGAGCTATATCGAGCCCTATCAGGGCGCGACCACCGGCGTCGGCGGCATTTTGCGTGACGTCTTCACCATGGGCGCGCGTCCGATCGCGTGTCTGAACGCGCTTTCCTTCGGCGCGCCGGAGCACCCGAAGACACGGCATCTGGTATCCGGCGTGGTCGCCGGCATCGGCGGCTACGGCAATTCCTTCGGCGTGCCGACGGTCGGCGGCCAAGTGCGCTTCCACACCCGCTATGACGGCAACATCCTGGTCAACGCGATGGCGGTCGGTCTCGCAGATGCCGACAAGATTTTTTACGCCGCCGCCTCCGGCATGAACATGCCGATCGTCTATCTCGGCTCAAAGACCGGGCGCGATGGCATTCACGGCGCCTCGATGGCCTCGGCCGAATTCGACGAGGATTCCGAGGAGAAGCGGCCGACCGTGCAGGTCGGCGATCCCTTCGCCGAAAAGCTGCTGCTCGAAGCCTGCCTGGAGATCATGGCGGCCGATTGCGTGATCGCGATCCAGGACATGGGCGCGGCGGGTTTGACCTGCTCTGCGGTCGAGATGGGCGCCAAGGGCGATCTCGGCGTCGATCTCGATCTCGACGCGGTACCGACCCGCGAGACCGGCATGAGCGCCTACGAGATGATGCTCTCGGAGAGCCAGGAGCGCATGCTCATGGTGCTGAAGCCGGAGAAGGAGAAAGAGGCCGAGGCGATCTTCAAGAAATGGGGGCTCGATTTCGCTGTCGTCGGCTACACCACGGCGAGCAAGCGCTTTCGGGTCAAGCATGGCGGCGACATCATGGCCGACCTGCCGATCAAGGAGCTCGGCGACGAGGCGCCGGTCTATGACCGGCCGCATGTCGCCTCCCCATCACCTCCCATCATCCACGCGCGCGACATCAAGCCGCCCGTCGGCCTGCTGCCCGCGCTGGAAACACTGATCGGCACGTCCGAGCTGTGCTCGAAGCGCTGGGTCTGGGAGCAATACGATCATGTCATTCTCGGCAACACGATGCAGCGCCCCGGCGGCGACGCCGCCGTGATTCGCGTGCTCGATGGGCCGAAGGGCCTCGCGC
>NZ_JAFATE010000404.1 GCF_019244115.1 Bradyrhizobium sp. | reverse complement strand
TCTTGCCAGACGGCGGCAGCGGCCGTATCGTTGCGCCAAGTTCGGAATACGGACATACGTTCGATAATCGAACAGGACGGGAGGAGACTCGATGGCGACCAAGGCGCAGGAGACGGCCGGCAAGACGATTGCGGCTGATGACACCGGCAACGTGAAAGTCGAGCGGCCGCAGACCGGCGCGGAATACCTGGAGTCGCTGCGCGACGACCGCACCGTCTATATTTACGGCGAGCGCGTCAAAGACGTCGCCGCGCATCCGGCGTTCCGCAACACCGCGCGCATGGTCGCCCGCCTCTACGACGCGCTGCATGACGACAAGCGCAAGCACCGGCTGTTGCTGCCGACCGAGACCGACAATGGCGGCATGACGCACGCCTTCTTCAAGGCGCCCAAAACCATGGACGATCTCATCGCCGGGCGTGACGCGATCGCGGAATGGGCCAAGATCACCTATGGCTGGATGGGTCGTGCGCCGGACTACAAGGCGGCATTTCTCGCCACGCTCGGTGCCAACGCGGATTTCTACGAGCCGTATCAGGACAACGCCAAGCGCTGGTACAAATTCAGCCAGGAGCGCGTTCCGTTCATCAACCACGCCATCATCCACCCGCCCGTCGATCGCGACCGGCCGCCGAACGAGGTTGCCGACGTGTGTTGCCATGTCGAAAAGGAGACCGATGCCGGCCTCATCGTATCAGGCGCCAAGGTGGTGGCGACCGGATCGGTGCTCACCAACTACACCTTTGTCGCGCATCACGGGCTGATCCCGTTGCAGGACAAGAAGTTCGCCGTGGTGTTCATGGTGCCGACCAATGCACCCGGCGTAAAGTTCATCTGCCGCGCCTCCTATGAGATGAGCGCGAGCGTGATGGGCAGCCCGTTCGATTATCCGATCTCCAGCCGCCTCGACGAGAACGACGCCGTGTTCATCATGGACAAGGTGCTGGTGCCCTGGGAAAACGTGTTCGTTTACGGCGACATCGAAAAAGCCAACAACTTCTTCCCGCGCACCGGATTTTTGCCGCGCTTCGTCGTGCATGGCTGCACACGCCTCGCTGTGAAACTCGACTTCATCAGCGGGCTGTTATTGAAGGCCACGGAGGCCGCCGGCACCAAGGATTATCGCGGCGTGCAGGCCAATATCGGCGAGGTGATCGCCTGGCGCAATCTGTTCTGGAGCCTGTCGGATGCGATGGTACGCGCGCCAAAACCATGGATCGGCGATTACGTGCTGCCGAACATGGATCCCGGCAATGCCTATCAGATCATCGCGACCATGGCCTATACCAAGGTCAAGTATCTGATCGAGCAGACCGTGGCCTCGGGCCTGATCTATCTCAACAGCCACGCGCGCGACTTCAAGAACGACGAGATCCGCCCCTATCTCGACCGCTATTTGCGCGGCTCTAACGGCTACAAGGCCGAGGAGCGCGTCAAGCTGCTCAAACTGCTGTGGGATTGTCTCGGCAGCGAGTTCGGCGGACGGCACGAGCTCTACGAGATCAACTATGGCGGCTCGACCGAAGAAATCCGCCGCTACTGCCTGTTCGGCGCGCAGGCCTCGGGCAATGCCGATCGCTTCAAGGGCTTTGCCGAGGAATGCATGGCCGAATACGATCTCGACGGCTGGAAGGTGCCCGATCTCACCGACCCCGGCGAGCTCAGCTACCACATGATGCGCAAATAGCGAGGGGTGCCCGATCGCCTTGCCACAATGAGAAACAGCGATCGCCCGCCAGTCCTCGCGCATCAGCGGTTCACAGCCGACCGCGCCGGCTTTGCCGGGCTTTCGCTGGCGGCGCGGTTCGAGCGGATCGTGCGCACGAATCTGTGGGGCGCTGCGACCTCGGTGTCCGGGCTCGGCTCCGAAGTCGCCGCAACCGCGGCGATCCGCGACGCGCTGCCCGGCCTGTTGCGGCGGCTGCAAGTGCGCTCGCTGCTCGATGCGCCTTGCGGCGATGCCACCTGGATCCTGGATTGCGCGCAGGGGCTGGATTATGTCGGCGTGGACATCGTGCCCAGACTGATCGCCGCCAACAGCGACCGCGCGGCGCGCAGCGAGATTGCCGCCCGTTTCGTCCTCGCCGACGTGACCAGCGATACGCTGCCCTCGGCCGACGCGATCCTGTGTCGCGACTGCCTGGTGCATCTCAGTTTTGAGAATATCCGCCGCGCGGTCGGCCGCTTCCGCGCTAGCGGCGCAAAATGGCTGCTGACGACGACGTTTCCGGAATGGGACGTCAACTCGGATTGCGAGGACGGCGACTGGCGCGCCCTCAATTTGCAGCGGCCGCCCTTCGAGTGGCCGGCGCCGGTGGAGCTGATCAACGAGCGCTGCGACGAGGGCGATGGCGGCTGGCGTGACAAGAGCCTTGGGCTGTGGCGCCTTGCCGATCTTCCCGAACTCAATGTCCCCGCGCCGGCGCGCTGAGATCGATCCGCTTCAGGCTGAGCGCGATCGGGATCATGACCACGCCGATCATCGCGAGCAGCCAGAACACGTCGATATAGGCCAAGAAATCGACCTGTTGCTGCAGGGTCTTCCCGACCCAGGCGATGGCCTGACCGGCCGCGTCGGCCGCGTTCGACCCTTGCGCCTGGAAGTAGCGCGTCACGGCGTCGATGGTCTGCTGATAGCCGAGATCGGATGGCGCGATATGCTCGACCAGCCGGCTCTGATGGAACTGCTGCCGCTGCGCCAGCGCGGTCTGCGCCAGCGCCACGCCCATCGAGCCGCCGATGTTGCGCGCGACATTGATCAGCGCGGAGGCCTGGTTGGTCTTGTCCGGCGGGAGGCCCTCATAGGAGGCGGTGGTGACCGGCAGGAACAGCAGCGGCAGGCCGATCGCGAGATAGACGCGCGCGAGCGCGGCATAGCCGTAATTGATGTCGCCGGTGATGCCGGTCAGATGCCACATCGAGAGCGCGGCGATGGCGGCGCCGGCCGCGATCAGGTATCTCGGCTGCACCATGCTGATGAGCTTGCCGGTGATCGGCATCATCACCATGGTGACGAGTCCGCCTGGCGACAGCACGAGCCCCGCGAGCATTGCGGTATAGCCGAACTCGGCTTGCAGCAATTGCGGCAGGATCTGCGTGGTGGCGATCACGATGGCGCCGGTGCCGAGCATGCACAGGAAGCAGGCGCCGAACTGGCGCCGGCCGAGCAGCCGGATGTCGACGATCGGCTCATCATGCAGGACCTCCCAGACCACCAGCGCAATCAGGCAGAACGCGGCGGCGCACGCGAAAGCCACGATCATGCTCGAGCCGAACCAGTCGTTGCGCTGGCCCTCGTCCAGCACGAATTCGAGCGAGCCGAGCCCGACGGCGACCAGAACGAAACCGATGTAATCGAAGCGCAGTCCCCGGCTCAGGAGCCGCGCCCGCTCCTCCTCGGCGCCCGACGGCTCTTTGACCAATGTCCCCACCAGGAACAAGGACAACAGGCCCATCGGCACATTGATGAGGAACACCCAGTGCCAGGAATAGGTGTCGCTGATCCAGCCGCCGAGCGTCGGCCCGATCAC
>NZ_JAFATE010000303.1 GCF_019244115.1 Bradyrhizobium sp. | reverse complement strand
CCGGAGGTCGTCGGAACCTGCACCAGCGCGACCGCGC
The DNA here is from genome assembly GCF_019244115.1 of Bradyrhizobium sp. GTDB lineage: Bacteria > Pseudomonadota > Alphaproteobacteria > Rhizobiales > Xanthobacteraceae > Bradyrhizobium. The sequence continues at coordinate 8,335 of NZ_JAFATE010000303.1, read as the reverse complement.
GGCCCGCAATCTTGTCGACACCGACGACATCGGCGAGTGTCGGGCTGCCGGTGCACAGCACCGCGACCAGTTTTGCGAGATCCATGGCGCTGCCGCCGCCGAAGCCGATCACGAGGTCCGGTCGCGCCGTCCGCGCCACCGCGAGCGCCTTTTCCAGATTCGGAATATCCGGCTCCGGCTTGACCTCGCCGAACACGCTCAGATCTCCAGGCAGCGCGAGCACATCGACGCGCGCCGCGTTGAACGCATCGGCAATCACCAGCGGTCGTTTTGCATTCTTCGCTTTTGCGAACCGCGCGACCGCCGCGATGGTGCCGGATCCGAACTCGATGGTTTCGGGGCGGATGATCTGGATCGGCGTCGACAGACTGTTCATCGTTCCTGTTCCCAAAAATCGCTCAGGGGCGCGCGGCGCCAGCGGCCAGACGCTCGGCATATTCGATCGCCTCGATCAGGCTGCGCTCGTTGGCAATACCCTTGCCGGCAATATCGAAGGCCGTGCCGTGATCGACCGAGGTGCGGATGATCGGCAGGCCCAGCGTGATGTTGACGCCGGACAGTTCCTGCCAGCGGCCGGTCGCGGGATCGACTTCGAAGCCCAGCAGCTTGACCGGGATGTGGCCCTGATCGTGATACATGGCGATTACGGCGTCGTACTGGCCGGCGCGCAATTTCACGAAGACGGTATCACCGGGCACCGGCCCGACCACGTTCAGGCCATCCGCCACGGCCTTGGCGATGGTTGGCTCCGACACGTCGATGTCCTGGCGACCGAACAGCCCGCCCTCGCCGGCATGCGGATTGAGCGCCGCGACCGCAATCTTCGGTCGCTTAAGACCAAGCCCGCGCAGCGCCTTGTCGGTGAGGTCGATGACGTAGCGCAGCCGCTCCGGGGTGAGCCGCTTCGGCACATCCTCAAGCGCGACATGGGTTGATACATGGCTGACGCGCATGTTGCCGTGCGCCAGCATCATGACGGAGCCTTTGACGCCGGTGAGCTCGGCCAGCATCTCGGTGTGGCCCGGATAATGATAGCCCGCCTTGTTGAGCGCCTCTTTATTCAACGGCGCGGTGACGATGCCGCCGATTCGCCCCGCCTGCGTCAGGCGCACGCCCTGCTCCACCGCCTTGAAGGCGAAGCGGCCGCCATCGGCCGTGAGCACGCCGGGGCGGATCGGCTCGCCCTCGCTATCTGCCTGCAGAAAACAGAGATTGGGCCAATCCGCATCCGCTGCATGCACTTCGGGAACGTCGAGCGCGGCTCCCAACTGAGTCGCCGCGTTCTTCAGCGCCACGCCGCTGCCGATGATCAGGAGCCGGAGGTCGCCGGCCTCGATGCGCGCACGCAGTTTTTCACAGGCCTTGATGATGATCTCCGGGCCGATCCCGGCGGGATCGCCCATGGTGATGGCGAGATGGCGATGCGTCATGTGTGGTGTCTTTCGGTGAGCAGATGATTTTCGTCAAGCAGCGTGCGCCACAAATCCGGGGCGCCGAAGGCGCCGGATTTCGAGATCACTTCGACGGCGGCCCAGCGCCCGCCCTGCAGGATCGAGCGTGGCAGTCCGGGCATGATGCGCCCGGTGACCCTTAGCGCACGCGCGCCGAGCGCGAGGCATAGCGCCTTCAAGGTCTCTCCGCCCGCGACGATCAGAGTGCCCGGCGGATCGAGTGCTGCCGCAAGTCCCGCAAGCGCGCGCGCGATCCGCGCGGCGGCTTCGCCACGCGACAGGCCGGGCGCGAGCTCAAACCTCACCAGCGCGACGCGGTCCGCTGCGAGCTTGCGGCTGATGGCGCCGGCGTTGTCGTACCCGGTCTCAGATAGCGCGACCACGGCCGAGCCGCAGGCTGCAAGCTGCGCGGCCGTCGTCGCCTGGTCCGAACCGAACAAGCCGAGAACAGGCTTGTTCAAGCGCGCCGCCGCGGATGCATCGCGGCCGCGCGCGAGTGCGCCGGCGAGCCCGCCGCTGCCGCACCACAGCACCGGCTGGTGCGCGCGGCGCCCGATGGCGACAATGCGGTCAAGATCCTCATCACTTTCGGCATCGAACACGTGAACGCCGGCGGTCAGCTCGGAATCGCACCGCCCCGGCCGCGCCGCGACACCGTTAGCCGCAAGCTGCGCCAGCAGCGTGTCGCCGACCGGCGACCAGCTGCCATCCTGCGCGCGCGCGTATTGCTGGCCATTGCGCGTCGAGCGCCCCTGATAGGCAAAGGCCGGGGCCACGATGCAGGACGTCCAGATCCCCGTGCGCAGGCAGGCGGCGAGCTCGGCCGCCCAGGCGCCGCGCAAAAGGCTGTCGACCTTCTTGTAGGCGATGGCCCCTTCGCGCAGCAGCGGCGCGAGCTTGCCGACGATCGCAACACTCTCCGCGCGGCCGCGCTCGCGGGTGCCGGTGTCGACCGCGATGCATGACGGAAGTTCTGAAGGCAAAGCGTCTTGCCATGTCACATCGAACGGTCCGCACAGGCCGACGAACTCGGCGGCCGTGTCCAGCGCACCGGTCAGGTCGTCGGCAAGAAGGCGGAGAGACGGCATGGACGGACTTGGCTCCTCTCGACCTTACGCGACCGCCTTGACGGACTCGGGAGGCGGCATTGCATCGTCCCGCGGACGCAGCGGCGCGATCTCGCCGACGATGACACGTCCATCTACGCCGGTTCCTGCGCCAGCGCGATGGCGAGCGCGTCGACATTCTCCGGCGGCAGCGGCAGCAAGGGCGGCCGCAGCCGGTGCCAGCCGGCACGGCCGGTCTCATGCGCCAGCAGAGCCTTCAGCGATGCGATCTGCGGGAACCGGGAGACGCGTTCGCGCGCCTTGATGATGCGCTGCTGCGCGGCCTCGAGCGCGGCATCGCCGTCGTTGAAATGGGCGAACACGTAGGCGAGGTCGCGCGCCACCAGATTGGACGTCGCAGTAATGCAGCCGGCGCCACCCTTCTTCAGGAGCGGCAGCAGCAGTGGATCAGCGCCAGCCAGCACGGCAAAATTCTCGAACGTCTCGATCATCGCGGCCATGTTGGCGAAGTCGCCGGAGGAATCCTTGATCCCGACGATGGTCTGCGGGTACTGCGCCTTCAGCCGCGCGATCACCGCGTGCGGGATCGGCTGATGCGACATCTGCGGGATATGGTAGAGCACGATGTTCAGGCGCGGATCGGCGACGCGCTGCACGACCTCGCTGTAGGATGCGTAGAGCCCCTCGTCGGTAATGTCCTTGTAGTAGAACGGCGGCAGCATCACCACGGTGTTGACGCCGAGCGAGAGCGCGTGCCGCGTGAGATCGACGGTATCGGTCAGCGCCGGCACACCGGTTCCCGGCAGGAGTTTTGATGGCGCAATTCCGGCGGCGACGGCGGCTTCGAGCAGCGCCTTGCGTTCGCCACCAGAGAAGGAGTTCGCCTCCCCGGTCGTCCCGAGCAGCGCGATGCCGTCACAGCCCTCACTCAGCAAATGCCGGCAGTGCTGGACGAAGGCGTCTTGGTCGGGCGAGAGATCGGCTTGCAGCGGCGTCAACGCCGCGCAAAATACACCTTTGGGCCTGATGTCCACGACGAAGCTCCTCCGCTGGCGTTCGGACCTCGATCCAAGCTTGATCGGAATCCGAACAGTTGTTGCAATTGTTGCTGAACTGATTAAGCTCTGCGGCCGCCGTCGTCAAGCGAGCAACGACTCGCGCCAGCGCCGGCCAGCTATGCGGAGGAACGAGCAATGGCCAAAACAACGGCGCCAGCCGACAATCCCAAGAATTTCGTGAATTCGGTCGCCAAGGCTTTTGCGGTGCTGAAGAGCTTTACGGCCGAGGAGTTCGAACTGACCATCACCGAGATCGCGGAGCGCGCCGGGATGGATCGTGGCACCACGTTTCGCCTGGTGCAGACGCTGGTGAAACTCGGCTACATCAATGCGATCGAGCCGAGCCGCCATTACCGTCTCAGCCTGAAATGTCTGGATCTCGGCTACACCGCCCTCTCCGCGGGCAATCTGCGCGGCCAGGCCGAACCGTTGCTGCGCGAACTGGTCCCGGCGTTCGGCGACGCCGCGTCGCTGGGCGTGCTCGATGGCAGCGACGTGGTCTATCTCGTACGCGCTAGCGCCGGGCTCGACCGCCACAAGGTCGATCGTCGGCCCGGCAGCCGCATCAAGGCATACGCCGCGGCGCTCGGTCACGTGCTGCTGGCCGGGCTTCCGAGGGACGAGCAGAAGGCGCGGCTGGAAGCGACCGAACGGGTCAAACTGTCGGAGCGGACCGTGACGGACCTGAAAACCCTGCTCGCGCGCCTGGATCAGGTACACAGACAAGGCTATGCCGTCTCGGACGGCGAAAACGCCTACGGCCTGCGCACGGTCGCGGCGCCGGTGTTCGGCAGTGACAAATCGGTCGTCGCCGGCATCAGCCTTACGATCGATGCCAGCCGCATGGATATCAAATCGTTCGAAAAGACCGCCGTGCCCAGGGTTCTCGGGGTCGCGAAGCTCCTGACGGGCGCGGCGCAGATGAGCTGACGGGTGCCGCTACAGCGACCTGGAACGCTGCTGAAATCATCCACTGGAAGAAGAGCGCCGGCATCGGCGAATAGCCGCCATGCCGGCGCGCGCGCTTGACGGAGGGGCCGCAAAAGAGTTTGATTAGCCTTAACAACAAATGTTCGCATTCCGATCAAACGGATTCGCCACGAACGGCAGGCGCCGCCAGCGCAGCCTGCCTCGCAGGAGAGGAACCCTATCGATGCAAGCCATCCTCAATGGAGAGAGCGCGCTCGTCGTCACGATGATCGTCGCCTACATCGCGTTCACGTCATGGCTCACGATCAGATTGCGCAGCCGGACCAGCGAGCAGTTCATGACCGGCGCGCGGGCGATGCCGGCCGTCGTGGTCGGCGTTCTCATGATGTCGGAATTCATCGGCGCAAGTCGACGGTCGGGACCGCACAGGAAGCCTTTCAGTCGGGCATGGCGGCCGGATGGGCCGTGCTCGGCGCTTCAATCGGCTTTCTACTGTTCGGCCTGTTCATGGTGCGAAAGCTCTACGAGTCAGGCGAATACACCATCTCCGCCGCGATCGCGCAGAAATATGGCAAGTCGACCATGCTCACCGTCTCGGTGATCATGATCTACGCACTCCTGCTCGTGAATGTCGGCAACTATGTCAGCGGAGCGGCCGCCATCGCTACCGCGCTGCATGTCAGCCTGCCCCTGGCGATGTGCATCATCGCCGTGGTGAGCACGTTCTATTACGTGTTCGGCGGGCTCAAGGGCGTGGCCTGGGTCACGATCCTGCACAGCGCGATCAAGGTGATCGGCGTCTTCATCATCCTTTTCGTCGCGATGTCCCTGACCGGCGGGGTTGCGCCGATGCAGGCGAAACTGCCCGCGCATTATTTCACCTGGGACGGCAAGATCGGCTTCACCACCATCTTTGCCTGGACTTTCGGAACCGTCGGCGCGATCTTCTCGACACAGTTCATCGTGCAGGCGATTTCCTCGACGCCGAGTGCAAACGAGGCGCGCAAGGCGACGTTCTACGCCGCCGCGTTCTGCCTGCCGCTCGGCCTGGTCATTGCCCTGAGCGGCGTCGCCGCAAAATACCTCTATCCCGACATGAACAGCCTGTACGCGCTGCCGGTGTTCTTGGAAAAGATGCCGCCGCTCGCCTCGGCGTTCGTGACGACGTCGCTGGTCGCCTCGATTTTCGTCAGCGTCTGCACGGTGGCGCTGGCGATCGCCTCGCTGGTCGTCCGCGACTTCTATGTTCCCAATTGGAAGCCAACGAGCGGGAGCTGAAGATGACCCGCCTGTTCTCGGTTCTGATCGGTGTCCTACCGCTCGTCTTCGTGTTCTTCGTTCCGGAGATCCTGAAACTTTCGTTCTTCACCCGCGCGCTGCGGCTATCGATCACCATGGTCGCGATGATGGGCTTCTATTTGCCGCTGTTTTCCTCCAACCGCGGCGCGACAATCGGTCTGATCGGCGCGGCGATCTCGACGACCGTCTGGTATTTGCTCGGAAACCCGTTCGGCATCGACAACATGTATGTCGCCGCACTGACCCCGCTCGTCGTCATGGCGATCGAGCGGCTCGTCCATCACGGCGCCCGCACCGCTGCGATCGCGCAGACGGATGACGCTGCCACACAGTCGAAAGCCTTCGCCGAGAGGACATCCTGATGACGATCGAGACCGACGCCATGGCCGACGGATGCGTCCGCCGCTCTAGCGGCGATGCTGACCGGTTCGACGCCTTCATTCCGTCGCCCTGCGTGCAGAATCACGCGGCCAATCTGATGCCACTCGCAAACGGCGATCTCGGCTGCGTCTGGTTCGGCGGCACGCAGGAGGGCATGGCGGACATCTCCGTGTATTTTTCGCGACTTGCGAGCGGGTCGGCGCAGTGGTCGCCTGCCGAAAAACTGTCCGATGACCCGACGCGATCGGAGCAGAATCCGGTCCTGTTCCCTGCCCCCGACGGCACGTTATGGCTGATGTGGACCGCCCAGATCTCCGGCAATCAGGACACCGCTATGGTCCGCAGGCGCCTCTCCCGCGACAACGGCCGCAGCTGGGGACCGATCGAGACGCTGTTTCCGCCTCAGCAGGGCCACGGCACCTTCATCCGGCAGCCGATCGTGGTGCTCGACAATGGCGACTGGCTCCTGCCGGTGTTCTATTGTCAGAGTTCGCCGGGCAGCAAATGGAATGGCGACGACGACACCAGCGCCGTCAAAATCTCATCCGACGCCGGTCGGACATGGACCGACGTCGAGGTCCCCGGCAGTCGCGGCTGCGTGCATATGTGCATCGATCGGCTTGCTGACGGCAGCCTGCTGGCCCTGTTCCGCAGCCGCTGGGCAGACAACATCTATCAAAGCCGTTCGACCGATCACGGCCGCACCTGGTCGGCGCCGACCGCCACGGCGCTTCCGAACAACAACTCCTCGATCCAGTTCACGCGGCTCGCGAACGGGCATCTCGCGCTGGTCTTCAACGACCGCAGCGCTGCCGACGCCACCGACCGCCGTCAGTCGCTTTATGACGAGATCGAGGACGATCTGGCGCCCTCCGTGGCCGGTGACGCGGCGGTCCGGGAGGGACGCACCGCATTCTGGGGCGCGCCGCGAGCGCCGATGACACTCGCCATCTCCAGGGATAGCGGGCAGAGCTGGAGCAAACGCAACGTCGAAGTCGGCGACGGCTATTGCATGACCAACAATTCGCGGGACCGGACCAATCGCGAATTGTCGTATCCGTCGGTCAAGCAGACCGCTGATGGGGCATTGCACATTGCGTTCACCTTCCACCGCCGGGCGATCAAATATGTGCGCGTCATGGAAGCATGGGTCGAGCACGCCGTAACGGAGTGAGATCGTGAATGCGATGCCCCACGCACTCGTCACCGGCGCCAGCTCAGGCATTGGAGCTGCGATCGTCGAACGGCTTCTGCGTGAGGGCTGGCAGGTCACCGGCATCAGCCGCAGGCCTGCGACGTTCGCCAATCCGTCGTTTCAGCATCTGGCGCTCGACCTGAACGACGTCGGTGCCATTGCAGGCGCGCTCGCCGAGATCACGCCGACCGCGCTCGTTCACGCCGCGAGATTTCTCAGAGTAGGCCGGCTCGGTTTACTCAGCCCCGACGACGGCGCCGCCATGTGGCGGCTTCATGTCGATGCCGCCGAGCGCCTCGCCAACCTGTTCGCTCCGCGCCTGCCAAAGGGGGGCCGGATCGTCCTCATTGGCAGCCGCACCGCCGCCGGCGCAGCTGGGCGCGGCCAATACGCCGCGTCCAAGGCAGCGCTCGTTGCCATGGCGCGGTCCTGGGCAGCCGAGCTCGCACCGCGCGGCATCACGGTCAATGTCGTCGCACCCGCCGCGACCGAGACGCCCATGCTGAATGATCCGTCGCGCGGCGATGTCCCGCCAAAACTGCCGCCAATCGGCCGCTTCATCCGCCCCGACGAGATCGCTGCCGCAGTCGGCTTTCTTCTATCACCCGAGGCCGGGGCCATCACCGGACAGCAACTCGTCATCTGTGGCGGCAGTTCGCTCTGAAGCGCCTTGCGGCTTTGTCGGTCGCGCACCGAGCTTGTCCTGCGCGAGAACCCGCCGTGACGCCTTTACTTGCGGTCAAAGGCGTCCTTACCTCGCAAAGGTGGACTCGCCTTCGACGGGAGCAACCGGATCCAGTTCCTCCTGCTCCAACCACTTGGCGTTTTCGCGTTCCAGGTAGGCGATGAGCTCTGATATCGCCGAATTCTCCGCTCGCCTTTGCGGCCGAACTGCTTCCTTGGGAACTCTTCCAAACTGCTCGGCGAGATCGGACGCCATCAAATGTGGTCGCA
>NZ_JAFATE010000183.1 GCF_019244115.1 Bradyrhizobium sp. | reverse complement strand
GCGCTTCGAGGCCGAGGCGCGGGCCAATTTCGACCGCTGGTCGGTCAGCGCCATCTACGGCAATTATGCCGCGCAGCCCGATCTCGGCTACCTGATCCGCCGCGAGGGCGTCTTGGGCAGCGCCTCGCTCAAGGTCGCCGCCAACTGGGTGGTGACGGGGGCTGCGCGCTACGACCTGCAGGCCAACAAGATCAACCAGTACACGATCGGCGCCGGCTACGTCGACGACTGCTTCGTGCTGGCGGCCAACTACGTGACGTCCTATACCTATAGCGTCAACGGCACTCCGCCCGTGCTCGGCCATACCTACATGCTCTCGGTCGGCCTGCGAACAATTGCCACGACGTCCTCGACCTCGACCGGAGGCGCCGGCGGCCTTCAATAGATCGTCGCGGGCGGGTCGACGCTCCTTCCGCGTAGCCCGAGCTTTTCAAATCGGATCGGTTGACATAGCGAATTGATCATGACGACCGCTTTCTCTTCCCGCTTTCTCACCCTGGCGCGGTTTTGCGTCGCCGGATTCGTCCTCGCTGTCTGCGGTCCGTCCGCACAGGCGCAGACGGTGTGCGTGATGGTGAACGGCGAACCCATCACCGGGTATGACATCGACCAGCGCAGCAAGCTCGATTTCCTCTCGACCCACAAGGCGGCCAACCGTCAGGACGTGCTCAACGAACTGATCGACGAGAAGGTGAAGATCAAGGAGGCCAAGAAATTCGGCGTCGATCCAGGCGACTCGGATATCGACCAGTCCTATGCCCAGGTGAGCTCGCGGATGCACATCTCGCCGGAGCAGCTGACCAAGACGCTGGAGGCCCAGGGCATGCGGCCCGACACGCTGAAGGCCCGTCTCAAGGCCGAGCTGGTCTGGGGCAGCCTCGTCCGCGGCCGTTTCAAGGAGCGCCTCCAGGTCGGCGAGAGAGACGTCGCGGCGGCGGTCAAGGCCGAGGGCGGCGACTTGCAGCAATCGGACGCTTTCGAATACACGATGCAGCCGGTCGTCCTGATCGTCCCTCGGGGATCGCCTCCGTCGGCGACCGAGGCGCGCCAAAAGGAGGCGGAAGCCCTGCGGGCTCGCGTGCAGACCTGCGACGAAGCCAACTCGTACTTCAAGTCGATGCAGAATGCAGCAATCCGCGAGTCCGTTGTGAAGACCTCGGCCGACATCCCGGCCAACCTGCGCAAGCTGCTGGACGATACGCCGATCGGACATCTCACGCCGCCCGAGGTCACCAAGGACGGTGTCCAGATGGTGGCCCTGTGTGCCCGCAAGGCCACGACGATCGACACGCCAAAGAAGCAGGAAATCCGCAACAAGATGTTCGCTCAGAAATACGAGACCCAGTCGAAGGCCTATTTGCAGGAAGTCCGCAAGGCGGCGATGATCGAGTATCGCGAATGCGCCGGCCCGATGTCGGCGCGTGGGGAGAGCAGCAAATAGCGCGGATGGCGGCGAGTGCGGAACGGAAGTCTGTCCACGAGCTCCGAGTTTGGGTTTGACATTCCCGTGGCAAGACCCCTTCTAGGAGAGTGCATCTGACGTTCGCGACCGGACCGTCCGCAAGGTCGTGATGCGCATGTCAGATTCAGAATCCCACTGGCATCAGGCTGGCCTATCACGTTCAAACCAACACCTTGCTTCATGGCAAAGCCGCTCGCGCTGACATCAGGCGAACCCGCAGGCATCGGGCCCGACATCACCATCAAGGCCTGGCAGCGTCGGAAGCAGGAGGCGTTGCCGCCATTCTATCTACTCGGCGATGCCGAGCTCGTTCGTCGCCGGGCCGGGGCGATCGGCGCCGAAATTCCGCTCGCCGAGATCGGTCGCCCTGAAGACGCGGTCGCTGCGTTCGCGGATTACCTGCCGGTGATTGCCACGGGGCACAGCGCCACGGCCGAGGCCGGCCTGCCGGACGAGACCAGCGCGGACGCCGCCCTCGCCTCGATCCGCCGCGCGGTCGCCGACGTCACCAATGGCAGGGCCGGCGCCGTGGTCACCAATCCCATCGCCAAGGCGGTGCTCCACCGTGCCGGTTTCCGACATCCCGGCCATACCGAGTTTCTCGCCGAGCTCGCGACCGAGAACGGCCGGACGCCGCAGCCGGTGATGCTGTTGTGGTCGCCGACGCTGGCCGTGGTGCCCGTCACGATCCACGTGCCGCTCAGCGAGGCCGTCGCGCAATTGTCGGCCGATCTGATCGTCGCAACATGCCGCATCGCGGTGCGCGATCTGCGCCAGCGCTTCGGCATCGCGCGCCCGCGGCTCGCCCTCACGGGCCTCAATCCGCATGCCGGAGAGGACGGCACGATCGGCAACGAGGAGCGGACGATCATCGCCCCCGCCGTCGACATGCTGCGCGCCGAGGGCATCGAGGTCAGAGGTCCCCTGCCCGCCGACACCATGTTTCACGATGCGGCCCGCCGGACCTATGACTGCGCCGTCTGCATGTACCACGACCAGGCGCTGATCCCGATCAAGACGCTGGCCTTCGACGATGCCGTCAACGTCACGCTTGGCCTGCCTTTCGTGCGCACCTCGCCCGACCATGGCACTGCGTTCGACATCGCCGGCAGCGGTCGCGCCAACCCGGCGAGCCTGATCGCCGCGCTGCGGCTCGCCGCGCGCATGTCGGCGGCGCAGGCGCCGCCTGAGGCGCGATGAGCGCGATCGACGACCTGCCGCCGCTGCGCGAGGTGATCCGCGCGCATGCGCTGTCGGCGCGCAAATCGCTCGGCCAGAATTTTCTGCTCGACCTCAATCTCACCGCAAAAATCGCCCGCGCCGCCGCGCCGCTCGAGGAGGCCGTCATCGTCGAGATCGGCCCCGGTCCCGGCGGGCTGACGCGCGCCCTGCTCGCGCTCGGCGCGCGCCGCGTCATCGCGGTCGAGCATGATGCGCGCGCGCTGCCGGCGCTGCAGCAGATCGCCGTGCGCTATCCCGGGCGCCTCGACATCGTCCGTGCCGACGCAAAAGCCTTCGATCCGCGGCCGCTGCTATCAGGCGAACGCGCAAAGATCGTCGCCAACCTGCCCTACAACATCGCAACCACATTGCTGGTCGGCTGGCTGTCGGTCGAGCCGTGGCCGCCCTGGTACGACATGATGGTCTTGATGTTCCAGCGTGAGGTCGCGGAACGCATCGTCGCGCGCGAGAACGAGGCGGCCTATGGCCGTCTCGGCGTGCTCGCCAACTGGCGGGCCGAGACAAGGATCCTGTTCGACATCTCGCCGGCCGCTTTCGTGCCGCCGCCTCAGGTCACCTCCTCGGTGGTCCGGCTGATCCCGCGCGAGAAGCCGGAGGCCTGCGACCGGCGCGCGCTCGAGCGGGTCGCGGCGGCCGCCTTCAATCAGCGGCGAAAGATGCTGCGCCAGAGTCTCAAATCATTGCCCGCCGACCCCGCGCGCCTCGCGGCCGCGGCAAAAATCGATCCGACGCGGCGCGCCGAAACCGTGCCCGTGAGCGGCTTTGTTGCCATGGCCCGCGAATTGGCCGATATACGCGGCGAAAAGCGGAACACGCCGGAATAAGAGGAGAACAAGGATGGCGTTGATGCGCAGGCAGTCCCTGGTCAAGTTCGGTGCGCCGCTTTGCGAGACCATGGTCGAGACGCCGACGCCCGTGGGCCGCGAGGTCCTGGTGCGGATCGAGCGTTGCGGGCTGTGTCATTCGGACCTGCACATCCAGGATGGCTATGCCGATCTCGGCGGCGGCAAGCGGCTCGACACCACGCGCGGCATGACGCTGCCGTTCACGCTCGGACACGAGATCGCCGGCGTCGTCGAGGATGTCGGCGCGGACATTCCGCAGGATCTGATCGGCGCGAAGAAGGCGGTATTTCCCTGGATCGGCTGCGGGGTGTGCCGCGAGTGCCTCGCCGGCGATGAGAATCTCTGCGCCAAGCAGCGCTTTCTCGGTGTCGCGATCGACGGCGGATTTGCCAGCCATGTGCTGGTGCCCGACGCAAAATACCTGCTCGATTACGATCCGCTGCCGGTTAGTCAGGCGGCGACGCTGATGTGCTCCGGCGTGACGGCCTATGGCGCGCTGAGGCGCCTGGTCGATCGGTCCCGGCAACGCAATCTGCTGCTGATCGGGCTCGGCGGCGTCGGCCAGATGGGGCTTGCCTTCGCACGGGCGATGTTCAACCAGCCAATTTCCGTTGCGGATCTCAGCGGCGCCGCGCGCGACAGCGCGCTGAGCAACGGCGCAGCGGTCGCCTATGATCCGACCGAGCCCGAGATCGCAAGGCGCATCATCAAGGAGACCGAGGGCGGTTTCGACGCCGTCGTCGACTTTGCGGGTAACGACAAGTCGATGGCGTTTGCCGTCTCGGTGCTGGCGCGCGGCGGCAAGATCGTGGTCTCCGGCTTGATGGGCGGCAATTTCAGCCTGCCGATGGTGCAATGGGTCTACAAGCGCATGACCATCGAAGGTTTCATGACCGGGACGCTCGCCGAGGCCCATGAACTGATGGCGCTTGCGCGCAGCGGCAAGATCAAACCGACACCGATGCAGGAAGAGCCGATGGCCGACGTGCAGAGATGGATCGACGCGCTGCGTGCCGGCAAGGTGATCGGGCGGATCGTGCTGACGAACTGACGCGCGGTCCTTTTTTCGGGAACCATCGGCTAAGGCGCCACAGTCAAGACAAATCGGCATTTGCCGCGATGTTGCTCTTTGCGAGCCGGCGAGGGCATGAAGCTGCATATTCCAAGCGCGACAATTCGTCCTGGCTTCTCGCCGGTCGGGGCAGAATTTCGTCAAACCCTCTCCGAATTTGCGACCCAATGTCACCCAAGTTTTCGCGCAAGTTGAAAACAGCGAAGCGTAGCGTGTGCGTATCCGGGGGGCTTTATGGCGAAAGGAGCGGCGAAATTCGCATTGGCCGTCGTCGCCAGCGTGATCGCAACCGCGCCAATCCCAAGCAGGGCCCAGAACACCGTCGATTTTCCTCCTGAGACCCAGCCGCCAGCGCCGCCAGAAAAGAGCGAGAAGGCGGCCGACGACTGCCTGACCGCTCCAGGGGGCGAGGCACCGTCGGGACAACGCTGGGTCTATCGCATCGAGCGCGGAACCCAGCGCCATTGCTGGTATCTGCGCGACAAGGCCGAGCGGGCCACGCAACCGGCACCATCGCTCGCAGCCGCGGCGAAACCGCTGGGCAGGATGGGTGTCATGCAACCGCGGCAGAACAGCGAGGCGCGCGCCGAACTGCCGACGGCCAGAGGTCGTTTCGAGGGCGACAATGCGGCCATGCCGCGGATTGCGCCGGGCGCGCTCGCGGGCAGAAGCCCGCCGATTGCGGCTGCGGACGACGATGTCCGAGGGCCGCAGGGGATGTCGCGCACACCGCAGCCACTGGATACGTTTTCAGCGCCGCTGCCCACAGGCGTCCGCCCGGTCGCTGCTGCGAACGACGCAGACATCGACAGCAGTGCGGACCCAGCCACGTCCGCTGCTCCCCCATCGGCACTGGACGCAAGCCTGCGACCCGATGCCGCGCCGCCCAAAACCTCGCTGCAGAGGCTGCTGGTCGCAATCTTCGGCGCCCTCGCCTTTGCCGGCATCACCGCAAGCCTGATCCACCGCTTCGCCTTCATCTGGCGCAAACGTGATGCCCGGCTACGGCGACGCACGCTGTGGCAGTCGGCCAAAAAGGCGCGGGCCCGCCCGCCACAAACCGCGAGCATACCGGCTCCGAGTGCGCCGGCTGCGAACGTAGAGGCTGCGAACGTACAGACTGCGAACGTACAGACTGCGAACGTACAGGCTGCGAGCGCCCCGGCGGCAAGCGTACAGAACACCGCCGCGAATCAGGGGCGCATAGACGCCCGCAATCGACAGGATGACGCGCAGGGGCAGATCGAGGAATTGCTCGGACGGGTCGCCCAGCGCGTGAAGCCCGAGGCTCCGGTCCCGGCGCTCGCCAAACTCGCTAACTCTCAAGCTGCTGCTGTAGCGAGCGGACGAAGGTCGTCAGCCCCACGCGGCGCTCGCGCTTGAGCCGCTCGGCCTTCAGGATCGATTGCACCTCCGCGAACGCCTCATCGATATCGCGATTGATCACGATGTAGTCGTACTCGGCCCAGTGACTCATCTCATGGCTGGCCCGGCCCATCCGCTTGCGGATGACGTCCTGCGAATCCTGCGCGCGCGAGTGCAGGCGCTTTTCCAGATCGGCCGCGGACGGCGGCAGGATGAAAACGCTGACGACGTCGGCCCGCGCCTTCTCGCGCAGTTGCTGGGTGCCCTGCCAGTCGATGTCGAACAGCACGTCCTCTCCCGCCGACAGCGCGGCCTCGACCGGCGCCCGTGGTGTGCCGTAGCGGTTCTCGAACACCACGGCCCATTCCAGGAGTTCGTGACGCTTGACCATCTCCTCGAAGCGGGCGTTATCCACGAACAGATAGTCGCGGCCCTCGATCTCGCCGGGCCGCATCGGCCGCGTGGTGACCGAGACCGACATCTTCAGCCCGGGCATGCGCTCGAGCAGAAGGCGGGACAGCGTCGTCTTGCCCGCGCCTGACGGCGAGGATAGCACGAACATCAATCCGCGCCGCGCGACACCATCGAGATCCCGGCCGTGAACGGTCATCATCACTCCAGATTCTGCACCTGTTCGCGAAACTGCTCGACCACGTTTTTCATTTCGAGGCTGGTATTGGTCAGCTCGATGTCGATCGACTTCGAGCAGCAGGTATTGACCTCGCGATGGAACTCCTGCGCCAGAAAATCGAGGCGGCGACCAACCGCGCCGCCCTTGGCGATCAGCTCGCGTGCCTGGGCGACATGCGAGGCGATGCGGTCGAGCTCCTCGCGGATGTCGGCTTTCGCGGCCATCAGAAGCGCCTCCTGGCTCAGGCGGTCCGCATCAAACCGGTCGGACGCCTCCAGCAGCGTCGCCACCTGCTCGGCGAGGCGGGCCCGGATCGCCTCCGGCTTGCGGCCGGGCGTAGCCTCGGCTATCCGCGCCAGCCCGGCGACCTCGTCCATGCGCTGCCCGAGAATCTCCCCGAGCGTCACGCCCTCGCGGCGTCGCATCGTCACGAGATCGGCGAGCGCGGTGTCGAAAGCCGCCGCTGCTGCGGCCTTCGCGGCCTTGTCTTCCTCCTCGTTGCTCTCGGGTTCGACCACCTCGACCACGCCCCTGATCGCCAGCAGGCCATCGATGCTCGGCGCCACCGCATCGATCCTGCCGGCAAGCTGGCTCGCCACCTTGACGACCGAGGCGAGCACCTCCTCGTTGATCTTGACCACGGACTGCGCGTTGGCGCGCTTGACGTTCAAGGTCGCGTAGACCGTGCCGCGCGCGAGCCCTTCGGCGGCGCGTTTCTTGGCGTAGGTCTCGAGCTCGTCCCACCCGGGCGGCAGCCGCAGCCGGAGATCCAGGCCCTTGGCGTTGACCGACTTCAATTCCCATTCGAACGTATACGGCCCGCTTGCGCCGTGGCTTCGAGCAAAGCCGGTCATGGACGACAGCGCCATCAGGTCAAATTCTCCGACATCATGGGATTCGCAAGGCCATCAAGCCACGCGAATCTTAAGACTATTTTGCAGGAAAGTGGAATCCGCAAAGTCCGCAAGCAGGTCTGCACCGGCCCCCGCGCTGGACCAGACCTAGCGCTGCACCACCGGCGGCGACGGCTGCACCGCGCCCTGGCGGGCGGGCGCCGCAGGCCGTGCCGGGCGCTTCTGCTGGGTCGGTTTCGGCGGCGTCGCAGCCGTCGGCGCCGTATCGGCGGCCGCTGGCGCGGCGGCAGCCGGCGCCTGCGCATCGTCAGCCGGCTCGACCGTGTCGTTCTGGATCTGCTTCTCCATCGCGCGCAGCTTGGCGACATTCTTCTGGTGCGCGTCGTAGGTCTCGGTGAACGCGTGCCCGCCGGATCCGTCGGCGACGAAATACAGATCGCGGGTGCGGGCCGGGTTGGCGGCGGCCTCCAGCGAAGCGCGGCCGGGATTGGAGATCGGTCCCGGCGGCAGGCCATCGATCACATAGGTGTTGTAAGGCGACGGCGCCGTGATTTCCGAGCGCTTGATCGGCCGCCCCAACGTGCCCTTGCC
>NZ_JAFATE010000179.1 GCF_019244115.1 Bradyrhizobium sp. | reverse complement strand
TGGCGTCGCGGTGCGCCTTGATGCGCAGGGCGCGGTGATTTGTCAGACCAGCATCACTGAACAGGGCCAGGGCTCGGAAGCGGTCACGGCACAGATCGTCGCAAGCGTTCTCGGCGTCTCGATGGATCGCGTCCGCGTCATTCTCGGCGATACCGACAACACGCCCTATGGCGGCGGGACGTGGGCGTCGCGCGGCGCCGGCATCGGCGGCGAGGCTGCGCTGCAGGCAGCGAAACAGTTGCGCAAGAACGTCCTGGATGTTGCTGGCGCGATCCTTCAGTCGTCGCCCGCGGCGCTCGATATCGTCGATAATGACGTCGTCAATCTCAGTGATGGCGCACGTCGCATGGAGCTGCCGGAACTGGCGCGGATCGTCTATTTCCGTCCCGATACGCTGCCGCCGGGGATCCAACCCGAGCTGATGGCGACCCGACATTTCGTGCCGCGGGAATACCCGTTCGCCTTCACCAATGGCGTGCAGGCGTCATGGCTGGAGGTCGACATCGAGACCGGCTTCATCAAGCTCCTCAAGCACTGGGCGGTCGAGGACTGCGGCACCATCATCAATCCCCAACTGGTTGATGAGCAGATCAGGGGCGGCGTGGTGCAGGGATTGGGTGCGGCTTTGTTCGAAAAGTGCATCTATGACGATCGCGGACAGCTGACCAATGCGAATATGGCCGACTATCTCGTGCCGATGTCCGGCGAAATGCCCGATATCGAGGTTGGTCATGTCGTGTCCCCGACGGAGGAGACCGAGTTGGGAGCCAAGGGGGCGGGCGAGGCCGGGACCGCCGGTGCAGCGGCCGCCGTCGCCAACGCGGTCAATGATGCGCTGAGGTCATTTGGTGCGGTGATCACCGAGATTCCGTTGACGCCGCAGCTTATCCTTGCGGCGCTTGGCCGGATTTGACGAGGATAACTGCTCGTTTGTCTGCCGGTCGTGGCTTGGCCAGTCTCGACATGCCGCAATTTGCTCTCGCAAGCCCGCCCACAATTGTGGGCGGGCTTTTTTTCGTTTTGGGGGGTGTTGCGCCGCCCTCCGTCGATCAATGCCGGCCACGAAATCGGTGGCCGCTCAACGGTGCTGCGCTTCGGACAGCTTGTAGACCTCGAGCGCGTCGGCGTCGGCGCCACGCGCTGATCCCGCCAGTCTGAACAATTGCGCGGCAAGCGATGTCATGGGCAACCGCGGTCGAAGTCTTTCGGGCGACTTCGACCACAGTATCAAGATCCTTCAAAATCGTTGCTATATGCCCGAGCGGCGGCGAGTGGATGCCCTGCACCATCCGCGGCACGAAGAGTTGCAGGGGAATGGAATCCGCAAATCCCCCGGCGAGCGCCTCAGGAAGGCGTCCGGCATCGATGCCGGCATTTGCCGCCAGCCGTGTTGCCTCGGCAAGCACTATCATCGCGCAGCCGGCGATCACCTGGTTGCAGAGTTTTGTGATCTGGCCCGCGCCGGTTGGCCCCATATGGGTCAGGCGGCGCGCCATTGCGAGGACGTAGGGCCTGACCCGCTCGATATCGGCGGCGTCACCGCCGGCCATCACGGCCAGCGTGCCTTCCTCCGCGCCTTTGGTACCGCCGGACACCGGCGCGTCGATCCAGCCCATCCCGTTGATGCTCTTCAGACGTGCTGCAATCGTCCGCGTGGCGTCAGGGTTGATTGATGAGAAATCTACCACGAGCTTCCCAGGGCCGGGAGTCTTTGCGAGTCCGGCCTGCCCGAACACGATGTCCTCGACTGCGGCAGCGTCGGTGACGCACATGAAGATGATGCTGGCGCTTGCCGCAACGTCGCTTGCGCTGGTCGCCGATCGTGCTCCGAGCTCCGCCAGCGCGGCCGTCTTGCCGGCCGACCGATTCCAGATGCTGAGTTGGAATCCGGCCTGGAGCAGGCGCCGCGCCATCGGGACACCCATCAATCCCAATCCGAGATAGCCAAGCCTTTCGGCTCCCTGTTCCTGTGGTCCAGTTGGCTCGGTCATATTGCGCTCCCGCTTGTTGCGTCCCGTCCGTCATCGCGATCGTCCATTTCGACTAAATACTACCTAGCCGCCCAATGGCTTGCCTAATTATTTGAACCATGAAAGGTTTATGCGTCAGGTCAAACAGGCGGCAGCGTCGGTTGGCGCGGGGAAGAGGCGGAGTGGGCAGGATGCGGACGGTTTCCAAATGGGTTCTGGCGGCTGCAATGGCGGTGTCCCTTTTCGGGAGCGTGCACCCGTCTCATGCACAACCGACCATCCGGGTCGGCTGGACCATTCCGGCCGAAGAGTCGAAATACTGGATGATGCGCCGCCCCGCGGAATTTCCCGATCTCGGCAAGACCTATAACATCGAATGGACCCAGTTTCAGGGCACGGCTCCGATGACCCAGGCGCTGGCTGCAGGCGCGCTCGACTGTGCGACCCAAGCACCGCTCTCGCTCGCCAATGGTGTGGTCGGCGGCAACCTGAAGGCCTACATCGTGGCGCAGCATGTGTTCGAGAAGCCTGGCGGGTTTTCCGTCTATTGGGCTGTCATGGATGACTCGCCGATCAAGACCATCGCAGACCTCAAGGGCAAGACCATCGGCATTTCTGTCATCGGTGGTGGTACGCAAGGGCCGTTCAACATGCTCTTGAAGCAGAACGGCCTCGATCCCGCCAAGGACATCAAGCTCGTCGAAGTCGGCTTTGCAGTGTCCGAGGATGCGTTGCGACAGGGACGGGTCGACGCGGTCAACATGAACCAGCCGTTTGCGGCGCGCGCGGAAGCCAAGGGCGGGACGCGCAAGCTGTTTTCGCTGTCTCAGGCCATGCCGAACATTGTGCACATCCTTGAGGCGTGCCGCGCCGATTTCGTCGACAAAAATCCGGATCTCGTAAAGGCTTACGTTCGCGACATTACCTTGGGCATGAAAAAGGCGCTGGCCAATCGCGAGGAAACATTAAAAGTGGTTTCCGAACAGCTGAAGGCGCCGGTTCAGGTGCTCGACACCTATCTGCTGAAGGACAATGACTTCGGGCGCGATCCTGGAGCTGCCCCGAACTTTCCGGCCATCCAGAAAATGTTCGACATCTATGCCGAGACGGGCATGCTGCCGAAGCTGGATGTCGCGCAGTTCAAGCACCCGACGATCGTCGCGCCCATCGAGTAGCCGGCGAGGCCGAGGCAGGATCGGGGGATCGTTTCGCAAGCTGCCGGAGCGATCGAGGGAGACTTGATGCCCGAGAAGAAATGGCGATCCCGCGTCACCACGGACGGCCTGGACCGAGCGCCGCACCGTGCCTTCATGCGCGCAATGGGCCTGGATGACGCGGCGCTCGCCAAGCCGATGATCGGGGTCGTCAGCATGAAGGGCGAACAGACGCCCTGCAATATGACCCACGACTTCCAGGTCGACGCAGCCAAGGAAGGGATTGCGGAGGCTGGCGGAACGCCACGGGAATTTACCACGATTTCGGTATCCGACGGCATCAGCATGAATCACGAGGGAATGAAATTCTCCCTGTTTTCGCGCGAATTGATTGCGGACTCGATCGAGGCCGTGGTTCACGGCCTCGCCTATGATGCACTTATCGGCTTTGGCGGTTGTGACAAGACACTGCCCGGCGTGATGATGGGCATGGTTCGCTGCAACGTGCCATCCATCTTCATCTATGGGGGCAGCGCCCTCCCGGGAAAGTTCGGAGGGCAGACACTCACCGTGCTTGATTCCTACGAGGCGGTCGGTGGTTTCATGACCGGGGACATCGACGAAGCGACGCTTCAGGGAATCGAGCGGACCTGCCTGCCGACCATCGGGGCCTGCGCGGGCCAGTTCACCGCCAACACCATGGCGATGGTCTCCGAGGCCATGGGCCTGACAATGCCGAACGTCTCGATGATCCCGGGCGTCTATGCCGAGCGTGCGCAGGTTGCGCGTCAGGCTGGACGTCTTGTCATGCGGATGCTCGAGCAGGGCGGTCCCTTGCCCCGCGAGATCCTGACGCGCAAGGCGCTCGAAAACGGCGCCGCCATCGTGGCTGCCACCGGCGGCTCGACCAACGCCGCCCTGCACCTGCCGGCGATCGCCAATGAGGCCGGCATTGCCTTCGCCATCGACGATGTCGGCGAGGTCTTTGCGCGCACGCCACTGATCGGCAATCTGCGTCCGGGCGGAAAATACACGGCCAAGGATGTTTACGACATCGGCGGAACCGCGGTCGTGATCTGCACCCTGATCGAGAGTGGTCATATCGACGGCACGTGCCTGACGGTCACGGGCAGGACCATCGCCGAGGAGTATGGGAGCGCCAGCGCGCCCGACGGCGAGATCATCCGATCGGCCGCTTCACCGATCATGCCGGATGGTGGAGTGGCGGTGTTGAAAGGCAATCTCTGCCCCGATGGCGCCGTCATCAAGGTGGCTGGCCTGAAGAACCTGATGTTCGAGGGCCGGGCGCGCGT
>NZ_JAFATE010000115.1 GCF_019244115.1 Bradyrhizobium sp. | reverse complement strand
CTGATCGGGGCGCAGATCTATGTTCGGCTGCGCAAGCCGAAAATGGCTGTCATCGCGGATGGCTCGCCGGCGGGATTCGCCCGGCAGGAGTTCGCGCCGGGCTCGGGCGAGTGATGCGGCAGGTTGCTTGGTGAGCGGAGCTTCGGTTCCGATTCAAGCGGAACGGAAGCTCCGATCATATCCCTAGAAAGCCGGGCCCTCGCCGTTCCGACCATAGGTGATGCGCGGCGTCTGCAGCGTGCCATCGGCCTGCTTCTTGGCCGCGCCGACGAAGATCTTTGTGCCCGGCT
This sequence comes from Bradyrhizobium sp., assembly GCF_019244115.1. Classification (GTDB taxonomy): domain Bacteria; phylum Pseudomonadota; class Alphaproteobacteria; order Rhizobiales; family Xanthobacteraceae; genus Bradyrhizobium. Next base: position 3,685 of record NZ_JAFATE010000115.1, on the reverse strand, counting down.
GGATCTCCTCCCGCTTGCCCATTTCGTAGGTCACCACGACGGTCTGCGGCGTCACCACCAGCTTCTTCTCGCCGTCCTTGTACTTGACCGACAGCACGGGCCCGTCCACGCCGGTGACCGCCTGCTCCACATTGCCGTTGGTCATCTTGCTCTTCGGCAGCAGGTCCCAATCGTAATGGCCTTCGCCGGTGCCGCGCATCGCTTCCGGGAAGATATGGACCTCGATGGCCCTCTGGGTGCCGTCCTCCTGCATCATGCCCGCGGATCCGACGAACATGCCCGGCTTGATGTCGCTCATCTTGGCCGGCACGATGGCGACGAACAGCGGGTTGTCGGTCACGGTCAGCCTGGCAACCGATCCATCGCGCATTTTGACCACGAAAACGGGACCTTCGATGCGCTCGACCGTGCCGCGGACCCGCACGGTGTCTTCGGCTGACGCCTGAATCAGGGAAGACAGCAGAATGACGCTGGGAATGGCGACGGCGCGCAGAAACTTTCCGATCAAGACAACCTCCCCGAATTTTTTCTTGCGATTGTCGTGGCAACCCCAATGGCCCCAACTTATTCCGGGACCGGACAAGCCCCGGATGTCATTGGGGACCACGCACGCAATCGCCATCGCCGGATGGGGCGCGAAATGTTCCGTACTTCAAAAAATCGCGAGACACCTTGAGAGGGGATCGCCGATTTGCTGAATCTTAAGTCCGCGCCGGCCACGCTGGGCGCCGCAGCCGTACGCAACCGATCCACTTCGCGAAGGAGGACAAGTGCGGATCGCCAATGTGACGTCAGTGGCTTTGCTTGCCACGCTCGTTGGGCTGGCGCCGGTCCTGGCGAAGAGCTCAGACGCGCGAAAGCCGGCCGGCGACGCAGCGACGTCAGCGTCCTGTCACGCCTATCAGCAGGAAGCAGATGGATCCTGGACCGAACGCCCATGTGAGGAAAAAGGCCAGCCGGCTCAAACCCAGCACAGACCGGTCGCAAAGGGATCTGAAGAGGAGCCGCGCTGAGATCCGCCGATCTCCAGCGCCGCGCTTCGGACGTTCAACCGCCAGTTTGGCAGTGTCCCGCGCCGTCCATCGCGCGTTGGCCCAACGGGTCAACCTGATGTCACACTCCGTGGTAGATCTTGATCCCCCATAGTACGACAACGATGGCCGATACCAGCGTGGCCACCGCCAACAGATTTTCAAAGGAAGCGAGCCTCATTTACACCACCCTTCGCTTCCCAGCCCCACCTAAGCGTGTAGTCGATTCGGACACTTTCCCGCAATCATTCCGCCATAATCGGTAAAAATACGGTCTCATTGTGCTCTTCAGGGCACAATCTTACCGCAGCAGCCCGCAAAGATCCGGACTGCCCTCAAAGCGAGGATGAGTTGCCGCTGCGAGGCCTCAGCTCTGATTCGGTCCGCGCATGATCTTCATGGCGGCTTCGATGTGGCGCCACTCGCGGGCTTCCTCGCCATCGCCCTTCTGCTCGCAGTCGACCGCCTTCTGCGCCGCCTGGGCGATCGCCTCAAAACCGTGCTTCTCGAGCATCTGGCGCGCGATCGTGTGAATCTGCACCTCAGAGATCATGGTCGCTCTCCTTCCAGCTACGCCTTCGCTGCAGGAAAGCGAAGCGCGAGGGATTGAGTTCCCCGGCCGAGCCCGAGAATTGGGTCCGGCTCTGCTGCAAGCGATTGCAAAAACATCACGCGGCGAGAAACAGCCCGCCGCGTTCATCATGAAATCAGCCTTGCGCGCAGCGGCTCAACTAAAAATCTCGAACAGCCCGGCACCGCCCTGCCCGCCGCCGATGCACATCGTCACCACGCCCCATTTGGCCTTGCGGCGGCGGCCTTCCTGCAGGATGTGGCCGGTGAGCCGCGCGCCCGTCATGCCGAAGGGATGGCCGATCGCGATCGAGCCGCCATTGACGTTGTATTTCGAAGGATCGATGCCGAGCTGGTCGCGGCAATACAGGCACTGGCTGGCGAAGGCTTCATTGAGCTCCCAGATGTCGATGTCGTCGACCTTCAGGCCGTGGCGCTTCAACAGTTTTGGCACGGCGAACACCGGACCGATGCCCATCTCGTCGGGTTCGCAGCCCGCCACCGCCCATGCCACGAAACGGCCGAGCGGCTGGAGCCCGCGCTTCTCGGCATCCTTGGCTTCCATCAGCACGACGGCGGCGGCGCCATCGGAGAGCTGGCTGGCATTGCCCGCGGTGATGTATTTGCCCGGCCCCTTCACCGGCTCGAGTTTGGCGAGGCCTTCCATCGTCGTCTCCGGGCGGTTGCACTCATCGCGCGACACCGTGTAGTCGACGATGCTCTCTTCCTTGGTCTCCTTGTTGACGACCTTCATCCTGGTCTTCATCGGGACGATCTCGTCCTTGAACTTGTTCGCCTGCTGCGCCGCGGCCATGCGGCGCTGCGATTCCAGCGAGAACTCGTCCTGGTATTCCCTGGAGATCTTGTAGCGCTCGGCGACGATGTCGGCGGTGTCGATCATCGCCATGTAGATGTCCGGCGCATATTTCAAAAGCTCCGGATCCTGGGCCTCCTTCGGCACGCCGCCGACCGGCGCCGAGATGCTCTCGACCCCACCTGCGACGATGCAATCGGCACCATCGGAACGGATATGGTTCGCGGCCATCGCGATGCTCTGCAGGCCCGAGGAACAGAAGCGGTTCACGGAGACGCCGGCCGTGGTCTTCGGCATGCCGGCGAGCAGTGCGGCCTCGCGGCCGATATTGCGCGCGCCATGAGCGCAATTGCCGAGATAGCAGTCCTCGACATACTCCTTGTCGACGCCGGCGCGCTCCACGGCATGATGGATCGCATGCGCCGCCATCGTCATGGGCGCCGTGATATTGAATCCGCCGCGTACCGATTTGGCGAGGCCCGTGCGCGCATATGAAACGACCACAGCTTCACGCATGTTATGTTTTCTCCCTAGGCGAGATGTTATTCTTGAAATTGCCTAGCACGCGCCACCGCCGCGGTCGATTGCCTTGCGGCGACGCAGGCCGGTGCCTGAAATCCGTGCGGCGGAATGGCGGGCCGTCGGTGCTCGCGCCTGCGCGCGGACGGCTCTTCCGGCATCCCAGCGGTCCAACCTGCCCGACCACGATGATCCCATGCCTGATCCGTTCGACCTCCAGCGGTTCGTCGATGCCCAGCACGACGTCTATCGCCAGGTGGCCGCGGAATTGTCCGCCGGGAGGAAACAAAGCCACTGGATGTGGTTCATCTTTCCGCAAATCGCGGGGCTCGGCTTCAGCGCGATGGCGCAACGCTACGCAATCTCATCACGTGGGGAGGCCGCCGCCTATCTTGCACATGACATTCTCGGCCCGCGCCTGGTCGAATGCACGCGCCTCGTCCTGAGCGTCGAGGGCAAGACCATTCGCACTATCCTCGGCTCGCCCGATGACCTCAAATTCCGCTCGTCCATGACGCTGTTTTCCGCCGTTTCGAAGGCTCAGATCTTCGACCAGGCGCTCGCGAAGTATTTCGCGGGCGAGAAGGATCAGGCGACGCTCGACCTGCTCGGCTAGCTCGCGAGCTTCATGAAATCGGGCGGGCGGCGCTCGGCGAAGGCGGTAAAGGCTTCGCGCGCCTCGGCGGTCCTGAGCCGTTCGGCGAAACATTCGCTTTCCGCGGCAATCTGCGCCGCAAGTGCGTCGGCCCTT
>NZ_JAFATE010000855.1 GCF_019244115.1 Bradyrhizobium sp. | reverse complement strand
CAGGTTGCGGAGGCGCCCGCGGTTGAGCAGCAATCAGACGCCAAATTCGTCGAATTCATCGATGTCGAAAAATCCTACGGTGCGTTTCGCGCGGTCCGCAGCCTGAATCTTTCGATCGGTCGCGGCGAGTTTTTGACGCTGCTCGGTCCTTCGGGCTCCGGCAAGACCACCACCCTCAACATGTTGGCAGGCTTCGAACGGCCTACGCGGGGCGTCATCACGTTGGACGGCAAATCGGTTGACCGCCTGCCACCCTACGAGCGCAACATCGGCATGGTGTTCCAGAACTACGCCCTGTTTCCCCACATGAGCGTGGCCGACAACGTTGCCTTCCCGCTTTCGGTCAGAAAGGTGCCCAAGCCGGAGATCGCCTCGCGGATCTTGCGCGCGCTGCAGATGGTACGGCTGGAGCAGTTCAAAGATCGCAGGCCCGCGCAGCTGTCGGGCGGACAGCAGCAGCGCGTCGCCCTTGCCCGCGCGCTGGTTTTCCAGCCCAGCCTTGTTCTGATGGACGAACCGCTCGGCGCGCTCGACAAGAAGCTGCGCGAGCACATGCAGATCGAGCTCAAGCAGATTCACGAGATGCTCGGCGTCACGATCGTCTACGTGACCCACGACCAGAGCGAAGCGCTGACGATGTCCGATCGCGTCGCGATCTTCGAAAGCGGCGCCATCGTTCAGATCGGAACGCCCGACCAGCTCTACAAGGAGCCGACGACTGCGTTCGTCGCAAGCTTCATCGGCGAGAACAATGCGCTCGAGGGCACAGCCGAACGCGTCGGCAACGGTCAATGCCTCGTGGCACTGCCGGCGGGATTGCGCGCGACAGCTCTTTCCGTCGGCGATATCGGCCCCGGCGCGCCGGTCCATCTCGCCATTCGTCCGGAGCGGATCGAATTGTCCGCCGGCGGGAACGGCGCAGAGAATCATTTCCGGGCAAAGGTGGACGGCCGCATCTATCACGGCGACCATCAGCGCCTGCTCGCGCGGCTGGCAAGCGGACAGGTCTTGACCGTGAAGATCGACGCCGACGCGGCGCTCGCGACGGGCGACACGGTGGATATTCGCTGGCGCGCCTCGGACTGCCGCGCGTTTCCAGCCGGCGCAGCAGCCAAAGCAGATTCTTGAGCGTAGGGAGAGACGTATGACACGAGTGTGCCGAACGGCCTTTATCGCCTTGGCGACCACGGCGATCATTTCGCCATTGGGGTCCGCGAACGCCGAGGAACTGACGGTCATGGCGACCGGAGGCGCCTGGCAGGCGGCGCTGCGCCAGGCCTGGTTCGAGCCGTTCGCCAAGAAGGCCAACGTCAAGCTCAACGAGCAGGAATATACCGGCGAGCTCGGCAAGATCAAAGCGATGGTCGAGACCGGCAATGTGCCGATCGATCTGGTGACCGTCGAGACCTCCACGGTTCTGCAAGGCTGCGACGCCGGCGTCCTGATCCGTCTCGACTATTCGAAGATCGCCGAACGGTCAAAGTTCCTGCCCGGCACCGCCCTCGATTGCGGCGTCGGCATCGACGTCTACGGCGACGTGCTCGCCTACGACACGACGGTACTGAAGGAAGCCCCCACTTCGGTTCTCGATATTTTCGATACAAAAAGGTTTCCGGGCAAGCGCGCGATGCGCAAGGCGCCGGCGCAGAACCTCGAATGGGCGCTGATGGCCGACGGCGTGCCGGCCGCCGACGTGTACAAGGTGCTGGCGAGCCCGGAGGGCGTCGATCGCGCGTTCAAGAAGCTCGACAGCATCAAAAAGGACATCGTCTGGTGGGAGGCGGGCGCGCAGCCGCCGCAACTGCTGGCCTCGAAGGAAGTCGTCATGACGACTGCGTGGAATGGACGCATCCAGAACGCCATCGACCAGGACAAGCGGCCATTCGCGCTCGTCTGGAACAATCAGATCGTCGAATACGACATGATCGCGATCCCGAAAGGCGCCAAGAACCTCGACCTCGCCTACAAATATCTCGCCTATGCGGCGGAGCCCGAGGTGAGCGCGCAACTGGGCCGCTTCATCCCCTATGGTCCGGTGCGGGCCGACGCGACGCCGTTCGTCCCCAAGGAGGTCCTGCCGAAACTTCCGACCGCTCCGGATCACATGAAGGCTTATCTCGTGAGCGATGTCGAATTCTGGGGCGACCAGGGCGAAGACCTCGTGAAACGTTTCAACGCGTGGCTTGCCCAATAACCGATCGCAATCGCGCGAGAGCGGACGCAAGGATCGCATCATGACATCGGTCGCAATGCCTGCATTCAGTGTCAGGGGGAGAGATCGGAGCGAGAGCCTTCGTCCGCTGGCGCTGGCAGCCCCGCTCCTGCTGCTGCTGGTCTTCAGCTTCGGCGCGCCGATCGTCGCGCTGCTGTCGCGCGCCGTTTACGAGCCGACGATCGCCAACGCGCTGCCGCGCACGGCCGAGGCGCTGCGCGCCGATGGCGGCGCGGGTGTGCCGGCCGAGCCGGTGTTCGTTGCCCTCGCCGCTGACCTCAAACAGGCGCAGGCGGCGGGCGCGGTGTTCGAACTGGCCAAAAACCTCAACACCCGCCTGCCGGGCGCGCGCAGCCAGGTGCTGCGCGCCGCGCGGCTGGCGAGCCAGAACCAGGCGGCGAGCAAGGAGGCGATGATCAAGGCTGCGCCGCTTCTCGGCGAACAGCAAAGCTGGGCCGCGATCCGCTCGGGCGTGCATCCGTTCACTTCGTTCTTCCTGCTGAACGCCTTTGACCTCAAATGGACTAATGACGGAACGATCGGCGCGGTGCCCTCGGGCCAGGCGGTTTTCCTGCGCGTGTTCGGTCGAACCTTTCTGGTCGCCACCATCGTCACGCTGGCGACCTTGGCGCTCGGCTTTCCCCTCGCCTATCTGATCACCCGTCTCCGGCCGGCGATGGCCGCATTGGTCCTCGTCCTGGTTCTGCTGCCGTTCTGGACCTCGATCCTGGTCCGCACCGCGGCATGGACGGTGCTGCTGCAGAAGTATGGCCTCCTCAACGATCTCCTGCTGTGGCTCGGCCTGACCTCCGACCGTCTCGAATTGATGTACAGCCGCACCGGGCTGATCATCGCGATGACCCATATCCAGTTGCCCTTTACGCTGCTGCCGATCTACAGCGTGATGCGTTCGGTGCCGCCGTCGTTGATGCGCGCCGCGCAATCGCTCGGCGCCCGCCCGTTCACGGCTTTCTGGCGGGTCTATCTGCCACAGGTCATTCCGGGCGTGCTCGCCGGCTGTCTGCTGACCTTCATCCTGTGCCTCGGCTATTACATCACGCCAGTCCTGATCGGCGGCGCGAGCGACCAGCTGATCAGCAATTTCATCGCCAACTACGTCAATGCCGAGCTGAATTGGGAGATGGCGGCGGCGCTCAGCTTCGTCCTGCTGGCGTCGACGCTCGGGCTTTACGTGGCCATGACCCGCTATCTCGGTCTCGACCTGTTCAAGATGGGGTGAAGCCGATGTTGCTTTCGCAATATCCGACCACGGGTGAGCGGCTTCGCGCCGCCGCGCTCTGGTTCTGGTGCATTCTGGTCCTCGTCTTTCTGGTGGTGCCGATCTTTGTGCCCGTGCCGCTGTCCTTCAACAGCGGATCGTTCTTCACCTTCCCGCTCGCCGGGCTCTCGACCCGCTGGTACGAGGTCGTGCTCGGCACGCCGCGCTGGCGGGCCGCGATCGGCAACAGTCTCTTGATCGGTTTCGGTGCGACGGTCCTGGCAACGATCCTGGGAACCCTCACCGCGATCGGTCTGTCGGACCCGAAATTCCCGGCACGCCGTTTGGTCGTCCCCCTGCTGATCTCGCCGCTGATTGTTCCGGTCGTGGTGACCGCGGTCGGTACCTATCTGTTCTACGCACGGATTGGTCTCGCCAACACCTATGCCGGCATCATACTCGCTCACACCGTCCTCGCCAGTCCGTTCGTCGTGGTGACCGTCGGTGCCAGTCTCACGGGTTTTGATCGCAACCTGATGCGCGCGACCTCGATCCTCGGTGCCAAGCCCCATATCGGATTTTTTCGGGTGATGCTGCCGCTGATCCTGCCCGGCGTGCTCTCCGGAGCGGCGTTTGCCTTCGTTACCTCATTCGACGAGGTCGTCGTTGTGCAGTTTCTCGCCAACGCCGACCAGCGAACGTTGCCGCTCGAAATGTTCACCGGCCTGCGCGAACAATTGAGCCCGGCCATTACGGCGGCGGCGACGCTGATGATGGCGCTCTCGATCCTGCTGCTGATCGTCGCCAATCTGCTGGCGCGCCGCTCGCGCCGGGACGCCAGCGTGCTCGTCGAATGATGACGGCTGATCGACGTCGGCCGGGGCGCGGGAGCGATTTGGGCTTTTCTGTCCCATAACGCCTGTATTGAGGAGCGCCAGCATGTCTTATAGCGCAATGCTCGGCGGCACACGCTGGACCTTTGCAGATCTGAAGACGCTGCTCGGCAAGGCATCGCCGGCGCGCTCCGGCGACACGTTGGCCGGTATCGCCGCCGAGAGCGCGACCGAGCGGGTCGCCGCGCAGACGGCGCTTGCCGATCTTCCGCTCAAGACGTTTCTGGACACGGCCCTCATCCCTTACGAAGAAGACGAGGTCTCGCGCCTCATCCATGACGGTCATGATGCTTCGGCCTTTACCGCGATATCACATTTGACCGTCGGCGCGTTTCGCGAGTGGCTGCTGGACGAGCGGACGACGACGACCGATCTGACGCGGCTCGCGCCGGGTTTGACACCCGAGATGGTTGCCGCCGCGTCGAAGATCATGCGTGCGCAGGATCTCATCGTCGTTGCCGCCAAGTGTCGCGTCACCACGGCCTTCCGCAACACGATCGGGCTTGCGGGCCGCCTGTCGACACGGCTGCAGCCAAATCATCCGACCGATGACTCCCGCGGCATCGCCGCGAGCCTTCTCGAAGGACTCCTGTTCGGCGTCGGCGACGCAGTGATCGGCGTCAATCCTGCGACGGACGGTCTGGATGACTACCTGCGGATCGTCACTCTGCTGGACGACATCAGGCGGCGTCTCGATATCCCGACCCAGACCTGCTGCCTTGGTCACGTCACCACCGCCATGCAGGCGCTATCAGCGGGCGCACCGGTTGATCTCGTATTTCAGTCGATCGCCGGCTCCGAAAAAGCCAATCGGGGCTTTGGAATCAGCCTGTCGATGCTCGCGGAAGTCCACGACGCGGCGCTCGCGCTCGGGCGGGGAACCGTGGGTCAGAACGTGATGTATTTCGAGACCGGACAGGGCAGCGCGCTTTCCGCCGATGCCCATTTTGGCGTCGATCAGCAAACCATGGAGGCGCGCGCCTACGCAGTGGCGAGACGATTCAAGCCTCTGCTGGTCAATACGGTCGTCGGCTTCATCGGCCCGGAATATCTCTATAACGGCAAGGAGATCACCCGGGCTGGGCTCGAGGATCATTTCTGCGGCAAGCTGCTTGGCCTGCCGATGGGCTGCGACGTTTGCTACACCAACCATGCGGAAGCCGACCAGGACGACATGGACGCCCTGCTGACGCTGCTGAGCGCCGCAGGCGTCACTTTCGTCATCGCTGTTCCCGGCGCTGATGACGTCATGCTGAACTACCAGAGCCTGGCGTTCCATGATGTCCTCTATGTCCGCGAGACATTGGGAAGACGGAGCGCTCCCGAATTCGAAACATGGTTGCAGGGAATCGGCGTCGTCGATCCCGGCGGCCGTGCCCTACAAAAATCGCCGACCGCCGCGATCGCGCCAGCGATTGCACTGATCGAACGGATGGCGAGCTAAATGCAGGACGATCGGCCCGATCGGGGCGACCAGTTCCCGGACGAGAGCGGCGGGCTTGCGCACCTGCGCCGCTTCACGCCCGCCAGAATCGGACTCGGACGCGTCGGCTCCGGACAATCCACGACAGCGACGCTCAACTTCCGGGCCGACCATGCGCGCGCACGAGACGCCGTTCACATCCCGCTGGATTTCGCGCCGCTCGAAGAAGCCCTGGGGAGCCAGGGCTGGAGCGTCGTGCACCTGCGCACCGCCGTGAAGGATCGGAGCGAGTATCTTCGCCGGCCCGATCTTGGCCGGCGCCTGTCACAGGAGGCGCGCGCACTGCTGCAGGGCCGGGCCATGGGCAGTGACGTCGTGATGATGGCCGCCGACGGGCTTTCCTCATCGGCGATATCAGGCAATCTGACGCCGCTTGCCGCGCGCCTGCGTGTCCTGCTGCTGGCAAGACGGCTGACCCTTGGTCCGTTCGTTCTGGTCGAACAAGGGCGTGTCGCCATCGGCGATGAGATCGGCGAGCTTTTGAACGCCAGGCTCGGCATCGTCCTGATCGGCGAGCGTCCCGGCCTGTCTGCGGCCGACTCGCTTGGCGCCTATATCACATGGCAACCGCGCATCGGCGCGATGGATTCGCACCGAAACTGCATCTCCAACATCAGGGCGGCGGGCCTGCCGATCGAAGACGCCGCAAAACAGATCGACGACCTGGTCAGCCGCGCTCTCTCGCATGCGATGACTGGCATTGCTTTGAACGATCGGTGTTCGCGCCTTGCACCTGCTTCCGTCACCAATTCAGAAAGCTCTCCCAAAGCGTCTTCGAGCGAAGCGGGCACCGCTTCGCGTGAAGAAAACACGTCAATGTAGAGCCTCCGTACCGATTCAATCGGAACGGAAAAGCCTCTAGGTATTGGATTCCCGCAGGAGCCGCTGATTCATGGTGTCGGAATGACACTTTGGAGATTGGCTGCAAAGGCCTGATCGGCCTGGTGGGCGCACCAGGCCTCGGACCTGGGTCTCGCTGATTAGGAAACAGCTGCGCTTCCTCGCCCATCGCGACGGCGCCGAGTCCACCCTGCCCGTGCTTGCCGGCCAGGCGCCTGCTGCTCCTTCATGTATTTCGGGTCGTTGCCAAGGTGCTGTCAGAAATAGTCCAGCTTCTGGCAGCCTTTCGTCCCATCGGTCGGGGTTGCGCCGGAGGTGGCGAAGAGCGCGCCGACGTCGGCGTAGTTCAGAGAGAGCTGAATCTGGGTTCATAAAGACCTTGGCTGGAACTCGCCGGACCAATGGCACTGTCATGCTCGTTCTTCTGTGGATCTCGGGCCTGATTGTCAGCGACTCGACCTGAACGTCTCCCACCGCGCCTCTCGCTCCCTTCGATATTTGGGGGCCTGCTCGGCGACCAGGTCCTCACGATGCAGCGGTTTGCCGCAGGACTCGCAAAGCGGACCGAGCCCTGCCGGCTTGCCGCACACGAGGTGCATATGATTCGCAGCGCGATCTTCCTTCGGCGACTTGAACCAGGTCTCATCCCAGGCGCGCAGCGCCGGGATCACGGGATAGAGGGCCTCGCCTTTCTCCGTGAGATGATATTCGTGCCGCAGCGGGCGTTTGCTGTAGACTTGGCGCTTCAATATGGGACGGCGCCGATTCAAATGCAACGGGCCGCTTTGGGGCCAAAGCGGCTTCGCCAATACCGAACCTCGATATGCTGCTGAAACAGAAGGGCATCACGCAAGTGATCGTGGTTGGACAGCTCGCCAATACGTCCATCGCGTCCACCGCGAGATACGCCATGGAGTTCGGCTATCATGTCACGCTAGTGCGCGACGCCACGGCCGCCTTCACGCACGACATGATGCACGCCGCCCACGCACTGAACGGAACGACCTTTGCCCATTCCATCCTGACAACCACCGAGGTGATCGCGGCATTGGCCGCGGCATCTCATTTCGAGGAGATCGTCAAATGAGCAGGCATTTGAAGACATCAATCGCCATCGCCGCGACCGCGCCGAACCAGGACGTCATTGATCACGACAGGCGCAAGCTGCTCACCGGCGCTGCGATGGGACTGGCTGCGGCAGGTGCCGCCAGCCTGTTTCCACTACGTCAGGCATCGGCCGCGACCGACGAGGCGATCCGTCCGTTCCACATCGCTATTCCCGAAGCCGACCTCGTCGACCTTCGCCAACGCTTGGCGGCGACCCGTTGGTCAGACAAGGAAACGGTCGCCGACGACTCCCAGGGCGTCCCGCTGGCGATGCTGCAGGATCTCGTGCGCTACTGGCAAACCGGCTATGACTGGCGAGAGGTGGAAGCGCGGCTCAATGCCCTGCCGCAGTTCATCACCGAGATCGATGGCCTCGACATCCACTTCATACACGTCCGTTCCAGGCACGAAAACGCCCTACCGATGATCGTCACGCACGGGTGGCCGGGCTCCGTCATCGAGCAACTCAAGATCGTCGATCCCCTGACCGATCCAACGGCGCATGGGGGCAGCGCAGACGACGCCTTCCATCTGGTGATCCCGTCGATGCCCGGCTACGGGTTCTCCGGCAAACCGACCACCACCGGCTGGGATCCCCAGCGCATCGCCCGCGCCTGGATCTTGCTAATGAAGCGGATCGGCTACAAGAAGTTCGTGGCGCAGGGCGGCGACTGGGGTTCGCCGGTCTCCAATGAAATGGCCAAGCTGGGTGCGCCGGAACTGCTCGGCATCCATGTCAACCTGCCCGGTGTCGTTCCGCCGGAAATCTTCAAGGCGGTGGCATCCGGAGAGTCCCCGCCGGCGGATCTGCCTGCCGAAGAAAAGCACGCCTTCGACCAGCTCAAGGTTCAATTCACGAAACGGCGCGCCTACGCGCAGATCATGGGCACGCGCCCGCAAACGCTCGCGGCTCTGACGGATTCGCCAGCCGGTCTCGCGGCCTGGCTGCTCGACCACGGTGACGGCTATGCCCAGCCGGCCTCAGCGATGCAATCGGCGGTGCTCGGGCGCGCGGTCAACGGGCACTCCGCGGGCGCGCTGACGCGGGACGACGTGCTCGACAACATCACGCTATACTGGCTGACCAACACCGCGATCTCCTCGGCGCGCCTCTACTGGGAAAACAAGACCAATCTCTATCTGCCCGCAGGCGTCTCGATTCCGGCCGCCGTGACGGCGTTTCCCGGCGAGAGCTTCGTGGCGCCGCGCAGCTGGGCGGAGAAGGCCTATTACAAGTTGATCTACTTCCATCAGGCCGAAGCCGGCGGACACTTCGCGGCGTGGGAGCAGCCCGAGATCTTCACTAGAGAGATTCGCGACGCGTTCCGGCCCTTGCGCAGTTCGATCTGACGACTTCGACGCGCGTTGCGCGACCCGAAAGGCGATACGGAAGGCGGCGGCACCGCTGAGGACGCGTTCAGCAGGCAAAGAATAGTCTGGTTTCCTCTAATACCAGGCGCTTCACGATCTCGTGTTGGCGCGAAGTGTAACAAAGCTCCCCGACGGCCGAAAAGGAATGCAGCTGAAGTGTTGGAGGATCGTATGGCAGCGCGCAGTCCGGCCCTTTTTGGTCTTGCCCTCTGTTTGCTCCCCACAACCGCGTTGGCAGGCGAGCGTCCTGTCGTAGTTGAGCTCTTTACATCGCAGGGATGTTCATCCTGCCCACCTGCGAACGCTTTTCTGAACGAGATGTCGAAAGGGCGGGCTGATGTTCTCCCCCTCGCATTTCATGTCACCTATTGGGACCGATTGGGCTGGAAGGACCCATTCTCTTTCGAAGCCGCGACTATCCGTCAGGACCGCTACGGCCATCGCTTCGGCGACGGGTCCTACACTCCGGAGATCGTTGTGGACGGGTCAGTTGGATTGGTCGGCTCGTATCGCGGTGAAGTTAATGCTGCCATCGAACAAGCGAAGCGCGAACGACATACCGCCACCGACGTAAACGTGGTCAGGGCTGGCGAAAAGGTCGCGATCAAGATCGGATCAGGAACCGGAAGCGGAAAGGTCCTGCTGGTCGGATTCGACCATGAGCACACCACGAAGATCGGACGTGGTGAAAATGGCGGTCGGACGCTGACTGAAGCAAATGTCGTTCGGTCGCTTCGAACAGTGGGCGAATGGTCCGGCAAGCCGCTTCAAATCGAAGAACCGTTGCCAGAAGGTCAAGATGTCGCCGTTGTCGTCGAATCATCGGATGGACGAATTGTCGGAGCGGCGCGCTTATCCGGTGGATCAACCTAGTCGTGAACGGCGGGGTACTTTTCGGAGTTGACGGAAGCTGTCCGGCACTTTGCAGCAATGTCGAAGAACGCGCCGGACACTTTGCCGATGTTTGTCTGTTCAGACGAGCAGCCGATGAGCCTTACGAGACGACCGGACGAGTCTCAGGAGTGCTCAAAGGGCCCGACTTCGCGGACGACCTTGCAAATTTGCAAGAACCCACTGGCGTAGAATTCGGCATGTCCTCGCTTCATGGTTTCGACATGTTCGGGATGAGTGCGCCAGGCCTCGAGCGCCTGCTCTGAAGCAAAGCGAAACACAGTCAATTCCTTGCCATCAGTCGCCTTGAACGACTTCACCGCCAGAAATCCTGGAAGAGAGCTAACGATGCTGTACATCCGTTCGCCTAGCCGTCGTATTCGTCGAGGGGGGCGTCATCCCGCAGCTTCAGATCGCCAATCACCATCACTTCGCCAATCATGTTGCTCTCCGTTCCTCAATCAAGTTTTCACGCCAGTTCAGCCGCGCCCTCGACGGCAGTTCGATTCGACAATGGGGTTTGTTACGCCCTCATCCGGTGCCGTTCGATCCAGGGGCGCGAGTCAAGAAGCTCATGGGGATCCCTCTCGAACCCGACATCCAGAACCGGTAAGCGATGACGGGGGCAGCGGATTGCCTGTATTTCGCCTGAACACATGAAAGCGTCCAATCGCGTTATTTCGATTTCAGGGCAGCAATCGGCCGCCACCCCTCATCGGTTCCCCGTTGCAGCTGTTCACAGCGATCGAGCATAAGTTCTGATGGACGATCGTGATCGCGATCGCCCAGCACGGCCTTGAAGTCGATGATGGCGCCTGAGAAGTCACGGTTCCGATACTTGGCCAGCCCCTGTTCGTAACGCGAGATCCAGGATCCGCGCTGGCGCTCCGCATCCACCTCCCCGGCCAGACCCACCAACTCATAAGCCGCGAAACCTTCTTCCCGACCGTACACAGCGATGCTGTCGACTTCGCGAGCGACGATGCCGTTTCGCGCGAGGCGATGTGTCCTCTCGCCGATCAGGATTTGGGTTCCAAAGCTCTTGTTGGCGCCTTCCAACCGGCTTGCCACATTCACTGCATCGCCGATGACCGTATAATTCAGCCGCAGTTCGGAACCGATATTGCCGACCAGCATGCGGCCGGAGTTGATTCCGATCCGGATCTGCAACGGCTGGCCGCGATCATCAGCGAGGCCGGACTGCTCGATTGCCCGGCGGCAGGCTAGCGCGGCCTGGCAGCACCTCAGCGCGTGATCCTGCTGGGCAGTCGGAGCGCCCCAGAAGGCCATGATCGCGTCCCCAATGAACTTGTCGATTGTCCCACCGTGGGCGACAATCTGTTCCGTAAGGAGGTTGAGGTACTCCGACAGCAGGGGCACAACACGGTCACCCATTCGCTCCGACAGGCCCGTGAAACCCGCGATATCGATGAACATCACGGTCAGCTCCTGGACCGCGCCGCCGGGCTTTGCCTCGACGCCCTGCCGCAGCAGCGATCGGACGAGATCGGCCGGGATGAATTTGCGGAAAGCGGAGAGGCCTTGCGCCATCTCCGCGATCGCGCCGGACAGGCTCGCTATCTCGGCCAGCCGTGACGGATGGCGCCGCACCTGGTCCAGTGCAAAGGTCTCGACATGCCGGATTTCGCCGACCACGCGCGTGAGCGGTGCGGCAATTACGGAACGCGCGAGCACCGCCGACGATAATGCGGCTAGCAGCGCCCCCAAAGCGAGACCGACGATGAGCCGGCGCAGCGTGGTTTCAACCGGACCGAGAACCTCGGCTTCAGGAATCACCGTCGCAAGCGACCAGCCGGGAAACGGCAAGGGAGTGAGAGCGACCTCATAGGCTGCGTTCGCAACAGAGAGCCTGCTCCGCCACGCTTCCTTGCGTCCCTTCTCGCCGGCACGAGCCAGAGCCTCTCGTGCGACCGGCAATAGTACCTGTTTCTGACTGCGTGCTGGATGCAATTCGTCCGCGTCCTTGTCCGGCGCGGCAACCAGCTCTCCGGTGCCGTCAAAAATGAATGCCGTTCCCGTGCGGCCGACCTCGAGCTGAGCGAGGAAATGAGCCAGCCTGGTATATTCGATGATGATGGCTAGAACGCCTTGGCGCTCCTGATAGACGTCGATCGGTCCTGCAAATGCTATCGACGGACGTTGCCCGATCGGATGGTCCAGGACCTTGAACCACTGGGGGTCCTCCGAGGCGAGCCCGCTCTTGAACCACTCCTGCTCGCCCACATGGAAATCGGTTGGCTCGAACCGGCGGTTCTCGAATTGGATGTCGCCCGGTATCACCTCGTATTCATCGACCCGGCGTTGGCCGGCATGATCTGACAACGAGATCTCCATCATCTCGAGGTGACGATCGCCGAGCTTGTGAGCCGCAAAGTAAGACCCATCGGGCCAGCCAAAGGCCACCCAGGATATCGTCCCCTGCGACTGCAATTGCGACAGGAAGACAAATTCCCGCTTATCCGCTTCGCGGGTCTCAAGGACGTTCTGCAGGAAAAGCGTGCGGATGGCGGTGTGGGCCGCACGCGCCTCATCGACGATCGCCGACACCTCCTTGCGCACGGCGGCGACGATCTGCTCGTTGATGGTCGAAGCCAGCTCTCGGCTGATGCCTTCCGCAGTCCGCCACCATAAAAGACTGGACGCCGCGGCGGTGAGAAGAATGACCGTCAGAACGAGTGCCGATACCGCCAGGCGGATGCTGATGGTTCGCGGCCTGCCGGACAAGCCGCGATTTGCCTGCGCATGGCGTCGTCTGCCTGGAAATGCGATCATCATTGCTTTTGCCCTGCGAAACGCCCGGCGCACTCTCTACCTCGAATGGCTATACGCCGCTTTCCGAGTTCCCTTACGTACCCACGGAAGTTTTCAGCGGCATCAGCGCACCTCGCTGAGGCTGTCGCCCATCATCGGTCCGCGTCTTTGCGCCTTCCAATGCCCTTTGGCTACCGTCCTCATAGAGGCAAGGCATTGGATTTGCCCTTCCGCGCTCCCCCTAATGGCCCGACACCCGATCTCACGCAGCCGTGAGCGGCCAGAACGGTAACACGGGCCGCCTTCGGGGCGAACGGGATCAATGCATGCTCGCCGAACGGGCGATGCAACCTCGAGAGGAGAGATCCATGCCTGCAAAAACTGTAGTCAGTTCGTTTGTCCTCGCTGGCGCCGTCAGCACTGCGCTTGCGACCCTGGCCGCTGCCGGGCCCCTGACCAAAGCCGAGGTCGATGCGGCGACCGCCGCGAAGAAGGAGAAATGCTTTGGTGTTGCCCTGAAGGGTCAGAACGATTGTGCCGCGGGACCAGGGACCACCTGCCAAGGCACCTCGACAGCCGACTTCCAGGGCAATGCGTGGAAGTTCGTTCAGGGCGGCACCTGCGCCAGCATCGAGCTGCCCAACGGCAAGCACGGTTCGCTCAAGCCGATCTGATGCGACGAGCACAGCCATAAGTGACGAAGGGAAGCGGAGGAGCACCATGGACGCAGCGAACAGGTCTGAAGGCCCTGCCATCGTGCCTCTCCGCTTTTCGCCTTTGATCGGCGGCGTTACCGGAACGAGCTTCAAGCATGAGCATCTTCCCGCGATCCTGGCCGAAGGCAAACAGCGGGACTTCTTCGAAGTCCACGCCGAGAACTACATGGGTGCGGGAGGACCGCCTCATCGGGCGCTGGAAGCCCTGCGCCGCGATCACCCTTTGTCGCTGCACGGCGTGTGCATGTCGATCGGAGGGCCGCAGCCGCTCAATCGGGAGCATCTCGCGCGCTTCCGGCGTCTTGTCGACCGCTATCAGCCGGCCTTGATTTCCGAGCACCTTGCCTGGTCGACGCACGAGACAACCTATTTCAATGATCTCCTGCCCTTGCCATACACGGAGGCGACGCTCGCGCGCGTCTGCAACCACGTCGACGAAGTGCAGAACGCGATTCGGAGGCCCATCCTGCTGGAAAACCCCTCCACCTATGTCATGTTTCGCGAGTCGACGATGAGCGAGACGGAGTTCATCCGCCGTATCGCCCAACGGACCGGATGCGGCCTGCTGCTCGACATCAACAACGTCTTCGTATCCGCCACCAATCATGGCTTTTCCCCACTGCAATATCTCTCCGCTTTTCCACTCTCGCGCGTTGGGGAGATTCATCTCGCCGGTCACGCCGAGCAGTTCGACGATGAAGGCGAGCCGTTGCTGATCGACAGCCACGACTGTCCAGTTGCCGATCCCGTGTGGCAGCTGTTCGAAACCGTCATTCGGCGCTGCGGTGCAATTCCGACTCTGATCGAATGGGACAGCAAGATCCCTGATTGGCCGATCCTGAAGGCCGAGGCGGCGGCTGCGCGGGCGATTCTTGATCGGTGTTACGCCATCGCACCCAGGGCCTACCGCCATGCCGCTGTTTAAGCAAAGGCCCCAGTCCGCCTATGCGGCATTCGCGGCCGGCCTGATCGATCCCTCCCGGGTCACACCTTCGGTGATCGCCGGCCCGAAAGGCAAGGCGGCCACGAGGCGCTACAACGTGTACCGCAATAATGTCACGGTCAGCCTGATCGAGGCGCTCGCCGCGATCTACCCGGCCGTCCAGCGCATCACCGGCGACGATTTTTTCCGCGCCATGGCGCGCTCTCACATCCGCATCACGCCCCCCACGTCACCCCTGCTGTTCGATTATGGCCGGGACTTCCCGGCGTTCATTCAGCAGTATGAATATGCCCAGTCGATGCCGTGGCTTGCCGATACGGCACGACTGGAGCGCGCGTGGCTCGACGCCTATCATGCGGCCGATGCCGAGCCACTCTCATCGGATGCACTCGCGGCGGTGCGCCCCGATCGGCTGAGCGACGTGGTGTTCAAGGCACACCCCGCGACAAGGGTTATCTGTTCTCGGTTTTCTATTGTGACGATTTTCGCGGCCAATCGCGGCACGGGCCCTATCGGCAGGATTGATGCGTCGACACCGGACGACGCCTTGATCACCCGGCCCGATCTCGATGTCGGCGTGCGGCACTTGCCGCCTGGCGGGGCTGTCTTCCTCAAAAGCCTTATCGCGGGACGCACGCTCGGCGAAGCCGCCGCCTGCGCTCTGGAGGTTTCGCGCTCCTTTGACATTGCTTCCAGCATCGCCGAGATGATTGAGGCGGGTGCATTTACAGCAGCTATCCTGGGAGACAATGATGATCACTGATCAGCGAATCGCGGGCAGTGAGATCCTCCGGTCGCTCGGCCTGCTAGCTGACAAGGCCAGCCGGATGGTGCAAGCGATCGCCTTGCCTTCCGTCGTTCAGCTCGTGACGCGCGTAGCGCTGGCCGTGCCGTTCTGGCGGTCCGGCATCCTCAAATGGGACGGCTTTCTCAAGCTCAGCGACACCGCCGTCGCGCTGTTCAGTGACGAGTTCATGCTGCATCTGCCGGGCGGCCCTTACCATTTCCCGACGCCGGCAGTGACGGCCTTTCTGTCAGGATCGGGAGAGATCGTCTTTCCGGTGCTTCTGATCCTTGGGCTTGGCACCCGCCTTGCCGGACTCGGATTGTTGCTCATGACCGCAATTGTGGAACTCACCGTTCCCGACGGTTGGCCGATCCATCTCACCTGGGCGGCGATGGCGCTCAGCATCATGGCCTGGGGACCGGGAAAAATCTCGATCGATTACCTGGCACGGCGTTTCATTCAGAATGCTCGATGAAACACGGGATATTCTTGGTTGAGTTCTGTGTTTACGCCAGGACTCCGCACCTGTAGGAGCCGATGCCGATGCTGATCGTGTCAGCTCGCCGGTTCATCTCGCGTCAGAATGAGAGAGATCGATCTGATTGCCGGGGCGGCTAACAGGACGATCGGCATCATCATGGCCCAGGAAACGAGCCAGGAGACCAGCCAGTTGCTGACGAAGGTGCCGCTCCCAAGGAGCGAAAAACTCGCGATCCCCGCAGCCATCAGCGATGTCAATCCGGACTGGATGACCCCGAAAACAAAGTGGCTGTAGCGGCGCGGGATGGCGAACATAAGGAGGCCTTTCGGCGCAATCGAAGCAAACGCCATGCCAGATCCTCTCCAAGTTCGCCATGCCTTCCCCTGTCCGCACCAATACCCACCAGAGCGATCGCACGGTCTTGAGGCAATCTAAAACCCGGACATTTCCGAACAAGGCTCATTCCGCTGCGAGCGGCATCAGCTCCATCTGCTCGTGCAGTACGACGCCGGATAAAGGATCAAATTCGCCGACCCATGGCGCGCGGCCCAGCACGGCCTTGGTGTGCGCATAGCCGGCGTCCCAGCGCTGCATAATGCCGCGCGGACTGAAGTCGATGTCCTTGGTATGCGTCTCCCGGTCGAGTTGAGGCGCGAGCAGGCGAACCACATGCATCCGTGTCTGGCAACCGTAACCAAGCATCTCCCGAACGGCCGGGTCGTTGCGCTCGCTTTCCGGTAGTCGCGCGCCTAGCTGATTGATAATGTGTCGCAAACGATGAGCCTGTTGCTGCCGCGCGATGTGGCTCATGATGCGGCTGGAATATTGCACGTCCTTGTGCCGATTGAGCACCTCGGCCATGGTGGTCGGCTCGGCGCCTGCCGGATTCCACAAATGCACCGCGAAGATCAGGGAGTTCTTGCGGGGATTGTCGTCGAAGACCACCTCGGTCGGCGTGTTCGAGAGAATACCGCCGTCCCAATAGAGTTCGCCGTCGATGCGGACCGCCGGAAAAGCGGGCGGCAAGGCGCCCGACGCCATGATGTGTTTGATGCCGAGCTCGCAATGCTGGCTATCGAAATAGCGCATCTGGCTGGTCCCGACGTGCGCTGCGCCCACGGTCAGGCGCGGCTCGCACCCGTTAAGCAGGTCCATGTCGACGAGTTCCGCGAGAGTCTTCTCGAGGGGCGCCGTCGAATAGTAGCCCGCCCGTTCGGCGCCGAGCGGATAGCTGTCACCGGCATGCGCCAGAGGATTGGGCCTGAAGAAGCTGGGAATGCCGTGCGTTACGGTGGACCAATAGGACAGCCGGTCGTTGAAGCCGGGAAAGGCGGTGCGGATATTCCAGATCGGATTTTGCTCCATCCGTTTCCAGAACTCCTTCAATTTCGGCAGTCGCTCCGCCGGCGCATTGCCGGCGATCAAGCTCGCATTGATGGCGCCGATCGACGTGCCGATGATCCAGTCCGGTTCGATCCCCGCCTCCTGAAGCGCCTGATAGACGCCAGCCTGGTACGAGCCCAGAGCGCCGCCGCCCTGCAGCACCAGGACAACCTGACCGGGAAGATTCCGGGCCATCGATTTGATGCTTACGGGGTGCTTCTGCTCGCCGTTCATGTCTCGCTCCGATTTGAACTGCCGCCCAGCCTATTCGCGTCGGCCGGGCGCTTTGTTACGTTTCTCTTCTCCGCCCCTGTCAGTGCGCGGTCCAGCCGCCGTCCACCGGCAATGCCGTTCCGGTGATTGAGGCCGCCGCCTCGCTGGCGAGAAAGGCCGTGAGCGCACCGATTTCCTCGACTGTCGCAAACCGCTTGTTCGGCTGCTGAGCGAGCAGCACGTCGCGGATGACCTGATCGCGAGAAATGCCGTGCGCCTTGGCCTGGCCATCGATCTGGGCCTCGACCAGCGGCGTATACACATAGCCAGGGCAGATCGCGTTGCAGGTGATGCCCTGCTCGGCTGCTTCAAGCGCCGCAACCTTCGTCAGACCGACGATGCCGTGCTTGGCAGCCACATAGGCCGCCTTGAACGGAGATGCGACCAAGCCGTGAGCCGAAGCGATGTTGATGATCCGGCCGTAGCCGCGCTCGCGCATCGCCGGGAGTGCCAGGCGAATGGTATGGAAGGCCGAAGACAGATTGATGGCCAGGATCTGGTCCCATTTTTCCGGCGGGAATTGCTCGAGCGGCGCGACATGCTGGACGCCCGCATTGTTCACGAGAATGTCAAGCCGGCCGTGTTCGAGCAGCGTTGAGCCGATCATTTCGCCGATCGCCTTGGGCTTGGACATGTCAGCGGGCGAATAGCCGACCTTCACACCGTATTCTCGCGCGAGGTCGTCCTTGGTCTTCGCGACCTCGTCAGCCGCGCCCAAGCCGTTCAGCACGACCGCGGCGCCGGCTCCCGCGAGCGCGCGGGCGATGCCGAGCCCGATGCCGCTGGTGGAGCCGGTCACCAGTGCGACCTTACCGGTCAGCATGGGCGTATGTTTCCCGTCCGTTTTCAGCTGGATGTTCATCGCTCTGAGCCTTCGATAAGCGGATCAGGTGGTCCGCGGATGGCTCGGAATCTGCACGTTCGGAGGCAATGACGGAAATGCCCTTTGGCTTCCGAAACGATAGGTCCCGGCTATGGGGGTGAGGTGTATTCCTGCCGCTACCGGTCGGCTAGACTGCATCGATCCAAGGGGAGCTTGATCATGGAGATGCATCAGGTCCGCTATTTCCTAGCGGTCGCGCGCACGCTCAACTTCACGCGGGCCGCCGACGAATGCAATGTGTCGCAGCCGTCGCTGACGCGGGCCATCAAGCAATTGGAAGCCGAGCTCGGGGGCGACCTGTTCCGGCGCGAACGACCGACCCAATTGACCGAACTCGGCCAGCGCATGCATCCCCTGCTCAAGCAGTGCTATGAGGCGGCTGCCGGCGCGCGCTCGCTCGCGTCTGCCTTCAAGAGCGGTGAGGTCGGCGCCCTCAGGATTGCGCTCACGCACGCGGTCGACCTGTCGCTGCTCATTCCGTTCCTCAATCAGATCAAGCGCCAGTTCAACCGCCTGGAATTGAGGTTCTTGCGCGGCGATAGCCGCGAGGTCGCCGAAATGCTCAAGAAGGGCGAGGCTGAACTCGGCATCGCCGCCGAGCTCGACGAGAGCTGGGAACGACTTGATAGCTGGCCGTTATTCACCGAGGATTTTCGGCTCGTCCTGAGCAAGGAGCATCGGCTGGCGAAGCAGGGCGAGATCGCTCTTGACGATTTGCAGTCGGAGCAGTGGCTGTCGCGAAACTATTGCGAACACGCCGATCGCCTCAGCGCCTCGCTTCGTGAGCACGGCCTGAACAGCGATCACGGCCATCAGATCTCGTCCGAGCGCGACCTGATCGAATTGCTCGAGGCGGACGTCGGCGTGGCCGTGATGCCTGTGACCTCGCCTATTCCGCCAACGCTGAAGCGAACGACGGTCGAAGGCCTTGATGCGCGGCGCACCGTCCACCTCTATGGCGTGGCGGGCCGCGAGCGTACGGCCGTAGCATCCGCGGTCATGCGGATGCTGCGTGGCGCCGACTGGCGGCGGCATAAGAACATGGGCTAAGGACGGGAAGCCTACGCGCTCCGGCCGGCGTAATTCAAGGCTGCAACGAGGTCGTCGATTTCCATCCGCTTGCGGAAGTCGGGATCGACGAAACGCGCTTTGACCAGCCCGTCCCGGCCAACCACGAAGGTCGCAGGAATGGGCAAAACCCAGCCGTCATTGCCGTGAAAGTTCGCCAGGTCCTGGTGCGCCAATAGAAGCTGGATTTCGGCTCCCAGCCAGATCGCCAGATTGAGCGAGAGCGCATAGCCGTTGTCGAGATCGGTCAGGACTGGAAACGGCACCGCCCCCTCCGCCTTGAATTTCTCCGCGTAGGCCTGTGTCTCCGGCATGATTGCAACGACTTGGCCGCCGACGGCACGGATTCGGTCCATAGCCTGAACCACCGCCCTGACATTCAGACGGCAATAAGGGCACCAGTGGCCGCGGTAAAACATGACGGCGACCGGCCCCTGGACGAGCAGCGATGCCAAACTGACGAGCCGGCCGGTCTCGTCCGGAAGCAGGAATGGCGGCATCGCCTCACCAGGACGCGGCGCATTTTCACCGCCGCCGTTCTCGTTGAGCCGGGCGACCAGCCGGTCGACAGCCGCGCCGTAGGCCGGAAAGATTTCGTGCCCCGCCTCGGCGTAGGCCCGAAGTTGCTCGCCAAGCGTACCCTCCATCTCACGGCAACGAAGGAAGGCCTGTCTCAATCGTTCTGCATCGGCTGGTGAAAGCGAGGTCATGGTTCGCTCCGGCGAATCAGGGGGTCAATTTAGTTTCCGGGAAGCACCGCCCACAAGGGCGATCAAGCTTTCAAGTTCCTTCGGCTCGCATGGGCGCCCCACCTCCGAAGCCGACCGATCAGAACCCCATTCACGAAGAGTTGGAAATACCGTTGCGCCATCGGTTCGATAGCTGCCGCGTATCGAAGCCGCCAATAGCATAGGGCTATCGAGTTCAGAGCAACCAGGCATTTCAGATTGGCCATGGACACAGCCATCCTGTCCTGAACCCAAATCTCACTTACGGGAGGCCTTCATGTTCCGCCATATCACTCATCGTCTGGCTGATCTTTCGACTTCACTTCTGCTGCTATTCCTTCTTCTGGCTGCCATCTCCTCACCGGCGCGTGCTCGCGACGACGGCATCGTCCGGGTCAAAAGCGCGGTGCCAATGGCCGAAGCCATTACCAGGATAAAGGCTGACATCGCGAACAAGGGCATCAAGTTCTTTTCGGAAATTGATCAATCAAAGCTCGCGGCTGACGCCGGGATCAAGCTCCGGCCCTCGACACTCCTGGTGTTCGGCAATCCGCCGCTGGGCACCCGGTTCATTACCTCCAATCCGAACGCCGGCCTGGACTGGCCAGTCCGCCTGCTCCTGACGCAGGACGACAACGGCGACGTCTGGGCGGTCTGGACCGGTTTCGACTGGATCGCGAAGCGTCATCACATCAAGGATCGCACGGCGCAGTTCAAGATGGCCACGACCGTCGTTAATTCGATCACGTCCACCATCACCAGTAAGTAGCAAGGACGGCGGGCCGCGTAGGGACGATGCGCGGCCACCGTCATCGCGTGCAGCGAACGAGGTCTGGCCATGACGCGGGAGAAATTCGACGTGGTGATTCTCGGCGGCGGCAATGCCGGGATCGGCGTAACCGGTCCGGTGCGGCGCGCCGGCCTGTCCGCTGCGATGATCGAAGCGCGCGACCTCGGCGGCACCTGTCCTAACCGGGGCTGCACGCCGAAGAAAGTACTGGTCGCGGCCGGACATGCCTTGCATGAGATCGAGCGGGCTGCCGTTCATCACATTTCGGTCGGCAAGACCCGGCTCGACTGGGCGGCCCTGATCGACCGCGAGAAAGCGCTGATCAGGGACATTCCGTCGGGCCTCGCCCGCGCGATGGACAAACGCGGTGTCAAGGTGATCCCGGGCCAAGCAGCGTTCGCAGCGCCTGACGCAATCCGCGTCGGCGACCGTCTGCTGCAAGCGGACCACATTGTGATCGCAACCGGGTC
>NZ_JAFATE010000837.1 GCF_019244115.1 Bradyrhizobium sp. | reverse complement strand
CCGAGCCGGTTCATGCCGGTATCGATATGGATGGCTGCGCCGCCGGACCAGCCCGAGCGGCGGCAGAACACGTCCCATTCGGCGAGTTCGTTGAGATCGCCGATGACGGGCCGGCAGTCGATCCTGGCGTAGCTGTCGCACGAATTCTGGAACAGGCCCGAGAGCACGTAGATCGCGGCTGACGATGGCAACCCGGCGCGCGCCGCGCGTGCTTCGTCCAGCGTCGCGACGAAAAAGCTCTTGCAGCCGGCGGCCGAGAGGGCGCGGGCGACCGGCTCGATCCCGCAGCCATACGCATTCGCCTTGATAACGCCTGCGCATTCGGCCGGAACAGCGGTCTTCTCGAGCTTGCGCCAGTTCGCGACGATGGCATCGAGATCGACGGTGAGCACGCCTGTTGCGGTGGCGAGCGCCGCGGCCATGTCGGCCTCGGGCGACAGGACGCTGCTCGCGTCGGATGGACGGAGATCGGTGGCAATGGTCATGGGCGGCGTTTTTACGCGCGCCGGCTCGCCGGTTCAACTGCCCCTTCCGTCCTTGTGAGCGTAACGCGGTCCTGATCAAATGTCGCGTGGGCCGCGGCGGCCCCAAGGGGCCTGTCATGAAATTCTCCGACTATGTGCAACACGATGCGGTCGCGCTCGCGGAGATCGTCGCGCGCGGCGAGGCCTCGGCGGGCGAATTGCTGGATGCTGCGCTGGCCCAAAGCGCGCGCGCACAACCGAGGACAAATGCGGTCTGTCGCCTGATGGAGCGCGAGGCGCGCGCGCAGCTCAAGGGGCCGCTGCAAGGCCCGTTCGCCGGCGTGCCGTTCCTGCTCAAGGATTGCGCACAGGATTTTGCGGGACTTCCGACCACCTATGCGAGCCGGGCGTTTGCGAAAATTCCCGCTCCCGAACACGCTCATGTGGTGCGGCGCCACCTCGCGGCCGGGCTCGTGATTTTCGGCAAGACCAATCTGCCGGAATTGGCGCTCAAGGGTGTCAGCGATTCAAAACTCTGCGGCCGTGTGAATAACCCCTGGAATGGCGACCACACGCCCGGCGGCTCGAGCGGGGGCGCGGCGGCCGCGGTCGCATCAGGCGTCGTGCCGATGGCGGCGGGTAATGATGGCGGCGGCTCGATCCGGATTCCCGCAGCCTGCTGCGGCCTGTTCGGGCTAAAACCGTCGCGCGGGCGCATTTCGTCCGGGCCTGCTTACGGCGAATACTGGTTCGGCGCGTCGAGCGAGGGCGTGATCTCGCGCAGCGTGCGCGACACGGCCGCAGCGCTCGACCTGCTGACGGGCACCGAGGCGGGCGACCCGTTTGCGATCGCAGGACCGCGCGAGTCGTATGCGGAATCCATGCAGCGCGATCCGGGGCGCCTGCGTATCGGTTTTAGTGCGGCCTCGCCGATTGGAACGGATGTTCATCCGGAGGCCGTCGCTGCCGTGAACGATGCGGCGAAACTCTTGCAGACTCTCGGCCACGAGGTCGAGGAAGCGGTGCCCGAGATCGATGGTGCCGCCCTCGCACGAAGTTTTCTGCACATCTATTTCGGCCAGGTCCCGGCCATGGTCGCGAAGGCGCGGGCGCAAGGCGCCTCGCTCTCCGATTTCGAACTGTTGACGCGCGTCGTGGCGACGCTTGGTGGCGCCAGATCCGCCGGCGCACTGACGATGCAGCTCCTGAAGTGGAACGATTTCGCGCGCGCGCTTGCGCGCTTCCATGCGCGCTTCGACCTGCTGCTGACGCCGACCCTGGCGCATCCGCCCATCCGCCACGGGTGGGGCGACCCGGCGCCGGCCGAACAGATAGTACTCGCTGTGCTCGACCGCACCGGCCTGCTCGGCCTCCTTGCGCGTGCGGGCCTGCTCGACGGCACCGTCGACAAGATCGCGCGCGAGAGCCTGCAATATGTCCCGTTCACGCAGCTCGCCAACCTGACCGGCACGCCCGCGATGAGCGTGCCGCTGCACTGGACCGCGGATGGCCTGCCGCTCGGCGTGCAGTTCGCCGCGCGTTTCGGGGAGGAGGATCGTCTCCTGCAACTGGCGCGGCAGCTCGAACAGGCGCGGCCGTGGTTCGGCCGATTGCCCGAATGGGTTATGGCCGCTTAGCTGACCGATCGCGTCTCAATAGCCGCGCTCCGGCAGGTGGCCGTCCTGATTGAGATCACCGAACCGGGTGACCGAAGCTTCGAATTGCAGCTCGACCGTTCCGGTCGGACCGTGGCGCTGCTTGCCGATGATCACTTCGGCCTTGCCATGGGCGCGCTCCATCTCGGTGTGCCATGTCTCCCATTCCGGCGTACCGGGACGCGGCTCCTTGTTGGCGAGATAATATTCCTCGCGATAGACGAACAGCACGACGTCGGCGTCCTGCTCGATCGAGCCGGATTCACGGAGGTCCGACAGTTGCGGGCGCTTGTCGTCGCGGTTCTCGACCTGGCGCGACAGCTGCGACAGGGCAATGACGGGAACGTTGAGCTCCTTGGCCAGCGCCTTCAGGCTGGTGGTGATCTCCGTGACTTCCTGGACGCGGTTGTCATTGCCGCGCTTGCCCGAGCCTTGCAGCAGCTGGATGTAGTCCACGACGATGAGGTCGAGGCCCTTCTGCCGTTTCAGGCGCCGCGCCCGCGCCGTCAGCTGCGAAATCGACAGGCCGCCGGTTTCGTCGATGTAGAACGGCAGCGACTGCAGCTCGATCGAATAGTCGCGGATTTTTTCGAAATCGCTCTCGCTGATGCCGCCGCGGCGGATGTTGGAGGAGGGGATCCCGGTGCGCTCGGCGATGATGCGGGTGGCGAGCTGCTCGCCCGACATTTCGCACGAGTAGAACCCGACCACGCCGCCATTGATGGTCTTCATGGTGCCGTCGGCGGCAACTTCGCCGCGATAGGCCTTTGCGACATTGTAGGCGATGTTGGTGGCGAGCGAGGTCTTGCCCATGCCAGGACGGCCGGCAAGGATGATCAGGTCGGAGTGCTGCAATCCGCCCATCTTGGTGTCGAGATCGCGCAACCCCGTGGAGATGCCCGACAGCTTGCCGTCGCGCTGGAACGCTTTCGCCGCCATGTCGATCGCGATCGTCAGCGCCTGCGAGAATTTTTGGAAGCCGCCGTCATAGCGGCCAGTCTCGGCGAGCTCGTAGAGGCGCCGCTCTGCGTCCTCGATCTGCGCCCGTGGCGCGAAATCGACCGGCGCCTCATAGGCGACATTGACCATGTCTTCGCCGATGCCGATCAGGTCGCGCCGCAGCGACAGGTCGTAGATGGTGCGGCCATAATCCTGCGCATTGATGATGGTGGTGGCTTCCGCGGCGAGCCGCGCCAGATATTGTCCGACAGTCAGGCCGCCGAGATCGGTGTCCGCCGGCAGGAAGGTTTTTAGCGTCACCGGGGTCGCGACCTTGCCCATCCGGATCAGGCTGCTGGCCGTCTCGAAAATCGTGCGATGGATCGGTTCGAAGAAATGTTTCGGCTCGAGGAAGTCGGACACCCGATAAAAGGCGTCGTTGTTCACCAGGATGGCGCCCAACAAGCTTTGCTCGGCTTCGATGTTGTGTGGCGCGCTGCGATAGGAGGCGTTCGGTGCATCCGGCGCCAGCTTGAGGACGTTGGAATCGGTCAAGGCCATGGCAATTCTTGTTCTTGAAAGTCCTGTCGGGTGTGACGCAACGGGGTCGCGATAAGGCGCCAGTCTCGTGCATTAAGGAAGCAGGCCTAAGTCTTTTGCCCGATTCACACAATGCCGAGTGTGAATCTTGGTAGCGGCAACGCGTTTGCGCTTGACGCCGTTGGGCCAAAATTCGACGGTGGCGTGACAGTCTTTCAAACGAGCGTCACGCGCAACTCGCGAAGTCGGCACATTGATTCAATCTCAAGCATTTGGCTTGACATTAGATCGACGGACTCAAGGAAATTGTCGGGGCGGAACAGGACGCGCGCGGTCGGCGATGCAACTGCCGATTCGCAACTTGACAGAGGCTCTCAGATCAGGAGCAGGTAGACCAGTGCGGTCACGGCGACGCCGACGCCGAGCGCGATCAAGGCGTAGTCGATGCGGAGGTCGTCCTTCAGGTCGGACATCGGCTGGTTGAGCTTGGTGAGCATCACGACACCATAGGACGAGCGGCACAAAGGCCCTGTGAGGCAGCTCACATTTGACCGGGATTTTTCGGACCGCGCATGCCCGGACCTTTACGGACATCCCAGCCGCGCGCGCCAGCGGCAGGTCGCGCTCTCCGCCGGAGGCACCCCTCATGTTCTGGTCGGGCGTTCGGATGATTTTTGCAGCGAATGCGTGGACGGACGTCAGCCGCATCGGCCCGACTATTCTCCGGCAATCTTCAACCGCGGCCGGACGCTCTGCTCCAAACCCCGCAGCCTGGTCTCCTCCCGGCCGACATAGCCGCGCGTCATCGGCACCACGCCCTGGCGCTTGGTCAGCTGGATCTGGAAGTTCATCAGGTTCTGTTTGCGGAACGCCATTTCCGACGCCGCAAGATAAAATTCCCACATTCGTGCAAAGCGCTCGTCATAGAGCTGGACGGCCTCCTCGCGCCGGGCCATGAATCGCTCGCGCCAGGCTTTCAGGGTCTCGGCGTAGTGCAGGCGGAGGATTTCGATGTCGGAGACCAGAAGGCCGGCGCGTTCGATCGCGGGCATCACCTCCGAGACCGCGGGGATATAGCCTCCGGGGAAGATGTATTTTGTGATCCAGGGATTGGTGACGTTCGGTCCCTCCGAGCGGCCGATCGAATGCAGCACCATCACACCGCCGTCGGTGAGAAGGTCCGCGCATCGCCTGAAGAAGGCGTCATAAAAGCCGGCGCCGACATGTTCGAACATGCCGACCGAGACGATGCGGTCGAACGTGCCGACCGCGTCGCGATAATCCTGCAACAGAAATCTCGCGCGTTCGGTCAGGCCCCGCTCCGCCGCGCGGGCGTTGGAGACCGAAAGCTGCTCCGTGGACAAGGTAATCCCGGTGACGTCGGCACCGGCAATTTCGGCGAGATAGAGGGCGAGTCCGCCCCAGCCCGAGCCGATATCGAGGACGCGGTCGCCGCTCCTCAGCAGCAGCTTGGCGGCGAGATGGCGCTTTTTGGCGAGCTGGGCGTCGTCGAGCGAGGTGTCGGGCGTCTCGAAATAGGCGCAACTATATTGTTTGTCGGTATCGAGAAACAGCGAATACAGCCGTCCGTCGAGATCGTAGTGATGGGCGACGTTGTTTCGCGCACGCGCGCGCAAGTTCAACTGCTTGAAATGCCGCCCCAGATAACGCAGCCACCATTGTGGCTTGGCCCAGGAAGGCAGGGCATCGCGCTGGTCCATCAGAATCGCGAGGGCATCCGCAATCGTGCCGCGCTCGACCACGAAAGTGCCGTCCATGTAGGCCTCGCCAAGCGCGAGTTCGGGATTCGCAAGCACCTGACGTTCCGTCGTACGCGCAAGAAAGTGGGCTTGAACAGGTTCGCCGGTTCCGTCACCACATGTGAATCGGGCGCCGCTTGCGGTCACGAATGTCATCGAACCACGGCGGATGAACTTATTGAGGAACAGACGTAACAAACGATCCATGGACATCACCCAACGAGTGATCCCCCGCAAGATGTTGATTTGCCCGGCCGTCAGACATCACGCACGGGAGGCACCGACGGTTTTCAATACGTGTTCAACCTGATGGTAAATATCCTGGTTCCAACCTGCTACCGCGTTGCAGACAAAGCCGATATTCCAAAATATCACACTCACGGAGTTGCGCGATCTAGCGGCTTCCATTCGGGCGATAATCGGCTAAAAGGTGACCCGCGCCATTGCATGGCCTGCCGTGTAAGTCTGCTCACTTGCGAATGCTGGAACTGAAAGGACGCTCGCAAGAACATGAATCTGGTGCGGTTTTTGGATTTGTTCGTCGCTATGGATGGCAGCGAAAATTGCGCTCACGAACGCCGAATCCGCGGCCTTCGTCACGCCGAATGCGATCGCCGCACGTGGAGATACGGAATGGGGAGCCGGACGCTATGGATGGGGGCATTGCTGCTTGCGATGAGCTCCGTTGCAGCTGAGCGCGCGAGGGCCCAGGAAAATCTCGACGCCGGCAAGAGCCCGTCGCAGATCTTTGCCGGAACCTGCACCGCTTGCCACAAGAGCCCGCGCGGCTTGATGAAGACCGTCAGCCCAGGTTCGCTGCCCGGCTTTCTGCGCCAGCACTATACGACCAGTAGCAACATGGCCGGCGTGCTCGCATCCTACCTGGTATCAAACGGGGCAACGGACACCCGCTATGCGGTCGGCCAGCCGAACCCGCAGCAGAAAGGGGTCAAGGACGGAGCAAAGGACGCGACCCGCGAGGCGAGGACGGACGCCCGTTCCGCACCGCCGTCCGACCAGCCAGATCACCCCAGCCGCCGACAGCACCCTGGCACCACCGCATCCCAGGAGGTGCCGGAGCCGCACCAGACGACTCGGCCCGATGTCGAGGGAATCATGCCGCAGGCTGAGCCCGGGACCCGTCTTGGCCGAAACGCCAGGCAGCGGCTGGCCCGGCCGACCGAGGCGGGGGATACCGCAAAGCCCGAAATGGATGGTCAAACGCCGCCCCAGGCGGCCGCCGAGCGCGGACCGGACGGCCGCAGGCTCTCGGCCAAGCAGCGGCTGAGCAAGCGCAGCCGGTCCGGCGAGGAACTACCGAAGTCCGATATCAAGTCGGATTCTCCCCGCGAAGAGCCTGCCAGCATCGAGCCAGCCAAGGGCGAGCCAGCCAACGGCGAGCCGGCCAAGACAGATGCTCCGAAGGGCGATGTCGACAGGGTGGATAGCGTGAAGCCGGACGGCGGCAGGCCGGCGCTTGGCGACAAGTCCGATTCCGCCACGATGCAGCCGTCGAGGGAGCCTGACACGCCTGCCCAACGGGTCGATCCGGTGCCCCCGGTCACTCCGGCACCGAGCGCGGCCTTGTCTGAGCCGCCAGCCACAACATCGCCGGGTGCCATGGAAACCCCGGCAACGACGTCTGCCGTTCCTCCACCGCCCCCGGCGGTCACGGCATCGACACCGACGGCTCCTCCGGTGGTTCCAGCGGGGCCGCCCGCGCCGCCGATCTCTCAGTAAGCTCGGGCGGCTTCAGTCCGAGCGTCGGGATCCACGGCTCCGGCCGTGCCGAGGTCAGAAGGATGGCACCAGGAGGTGGCCGCGCTCGCCCCAGAACCGGCACCACCGGCCGGCGGCATCGACGATATGCAACTGGCCTTCGACAGAGACGGGATCGGCAGGCGGCACGTCCGGCACATCCAGGCCCTTAACCTTGGCAAAGGCACCGGCGCGAACGAGCAGTGCGTTGCCGAACGCCGACAGGTCGGGTGCGTACTTCACCTCATAACAGGCCCGCAGCAGGTGATCGCCGATGATCGCCGTCGTCGCGGCGAGGCCCTGCGCGCGGAATGAAAGTGCGGCGGCACGACCATCGCGCGCATCATCGCCGCTGCGCGCCATGCCGAGCGTGTCGGATGCCAAAATCCCGATCTCGTCATAGCGCTGCCGGAGCGCCTCGCTCGGCTGTCGGACGGCGCTCGTCCGACCGAAGAGGGCGCGCGGCAGGCGATTCCGCCCGGTGCGGGACGCGGCCGCGCGATCGGCCGTGCCGAGCTTGTCCCAAAACAGCGTCGCGACAATCTCCTGGAATTCCGCCTCATGTCCCGCTTGGGGCTTGTGTCCGGCAATCCAGTCGAGCGCCATGCTCTGCCATCCCGAAGCTGAAGGTCATGCGATTCGATACGAGGGAAAGACAGCCGCACAGCAAGCTTCGGTTTCCCGCAAGTCCGGCTGGGTTGC
The DNA here is from genome assembly GCF_019244115.1 of Bradyrhizobium sp. Taxonomy (GTDB): domain Bacteria; phylum Pseudomonadota; class Alphaproteobacteria; order Rhizobiales; family Xanthobacteraceae; genus Bradyrhizobium. The sequence continues at coordinate 10,687 of NZ_JAFATE010000837.1, read as the reverse complement.
CTGAGCGGGAAGGGAGGCCGCGGGAGCGCAGCTTGGCTTACTTCGCGGTCTCCGCAGCGGGCTGCACCTCGTCGTGCTGGGCTTCCGGATCGAAGAACTCGCCGGCGGCGGCGAGCGCCTCGGCGGCCGCGTCCTGGTCCTCCTGGCGGGTCGAGACGTCTTCGCCGCGATTGATGCGCTCGGCCTCTTCGGCGCTGCGCGCGACCGTCACGGTGACCTTGACCTCGACCTCCGGATGGACCGCGACGAGGATGACGTGCCTGCCAATGGTCTTGATCGGCGCGTCCAGCATCACCTGGTTGCGGCTGATCGCAACGCCCTGGGCCTCGAACGCGGTGACGATGTCGCGCACGCTGACCGAGCCGAACAGCTGGCCGGTCTCCGAGGCCTGGCGCAGCACGATGACGTTCTGGCCATCGATCTTCTCCGCGACCTTGCTGGCTTCACCCTTGGCCTTCAGGTTGCGCGCCTCGAGCTCGGCCTTCATGCCGTCGAACTTGGCGCGGTTTTCGTTGGTCGCGCGCAGCGCCTTGCCGCGCTTGAGCAGGAAATTGCGGGCAAAGCCGTCACGCACTTTGACGACCTCGCCCATCTGACCGAGTTTTGCGACGCGCTCCAGCAAAATGACTTCCATGTTGGTTCTCCAGGGATGGTGTGAGGGGTTTGACGACAGGTAATTTCATGGCGCCGGCAGCGGCGGAGGAAAGCGACGGCGCAGAAAACGCTGGCGGAGGCCAAACATGGCGTCGGCGACGCCGAGCACGACAACCGCAAGCACCGGCCAGACGAACAGCACGACGATGGCGTAGACCGAGCCCAGCCAGAACGCCCGGTTCTTCAGCGTAAGCGTCAGGGTGTGCAGGGCGGCGAAGCCGACCATTGCATAGGTCATCATCAGCGCGGTGGCCATGACCCTTCCGAGAATTGCGATGAGCCCGCCGCTGAAACCGAGCGCGATCGCGACGCACAGCACGGCGAGCGTGATCGGTGGCAGCGTGACGCTCTTCAGGTCAGGCCAGGGGCGAAGCAGGCGGTGCGAGGTCGCAGTGATCTTGCCGGCGAGCCAGAGATTGAGTGTCAGCGTGGTCATGGCCATCGCGGCCGCCGCCAGCGGGACGCTGCGGATCACCAGGCGGATGACGCGCTCGGTCTGTGCATCCAGGTCATCCTGCGCGCCGACCACCTTCAGCAGCAGCTCGCGCAGCGTGGTGGTGATCGATTGAGCATCCGTACCGAAGGTCAGCAACGTGGACATCACGGCGAGCGTGGCAAAGCCCACGATCCACAACAGCACACGGCCGAGCGGATACCATTCGAGCTCCGGGCGCTCCGCCGCGGCTTTGTCGGCCGCGGGGGCGGCCGAGCTCGGACGGCCGAGCAGGACGAGGTGCCCGAGCCACCAGGCCGGCAGCGCGACCGTGATCGCAAAGGCGATGCAATAGGGCAGGCCGAAGATCGCGCCGAGCCCGACCGCCGCGGCCAGTCCGCCGATGGCGCCGCAGAGCGGTCCCCAGCTCAGCGCTGCCACCATCAAGGGCAGCGGAGCCAGATACAGCAGGACGAGCGAGATCAGCGCGCCCGAAATGATCGAGGCGAACATCAAGGCCGATGCGCAGCCGGCCGCCAGGGCTATCAGAACGATCGTGGTCATCAGCTGTCCCGCCCCTTTCGAGCGGTTAGAGGCCCAATGCGACCCCAACCATCGGCAACCGGACGACCCGGAAGCCTTATGAACAGGTCGGCGGCAGCCGCGCCGCCGACCTAAACTCTCGTTAACGGATCACGTAGGGCAGCAGACCGAGGAAGCGCGCGCGCTTGATCGCGCGGGCCAGCTCACGCTGCTTCTTGGCGGAGACCGCCGTGATGCGGCTCGGCACGATCTTGCCGCGCTCGGAGACGTAACGCATCAACAGCTTGGAGTCCTTGTAGTCGATCTTCGGCGCGTTCGCTCCCGTGAACGGGCAGGTCTTGCGGCGGCGGAAGAACGGACGGCGTGCACCTGCTTCGGCCATGGCTCTTACTCCTCCTCGCTCGCTTCGGGTGCTTCGTCACGCGGACGGCGCGGACCGCGATCACCACGGTCGCCGCGGAAGCCGCCACCGTCACGATCACCCCGGAATCCACCGCCGTCGCGGTCGCCGCGGAAGCCGCCACCACCGCGGTCGTCACGCTCGCGATCACGATCGGCCTTGCGCATCATCGCTGAGGGGCCTTCCTCGAGCTCCTCGACGCGAACGCTCAAATAGCGGATCACTTCTTCGCTGATCCGCTCCTGGCGCTCGATCTCGGCGATCGCCGCCGGCGGCGCGTCGATGTTGAGCAGCACGAAGTGCGCCTTGCGGTTCTTGCTGATGCGGTAGGTGAGGGAGCGCACGCCCCAGTTCTCGGTCTTGGTGACCTTGCCGCCCAGCTGCTGGACGATGCCGGTCATCTGCGAGGTCAATTCCTCGACCTGTTGGGGACTCGCGTCCTGGCGCGCGAGAAAAACATGCTCGTAAAGCGGCATGGATGTCCTTTCCTGACGATGTTGGCGCGGCTTTCGGCGTCAAGCCCTTCGAGCCCTTCGGAAAGGACTCTTAAGGTTCGCTCAGAAGGCGGAAACACGGGACGACGGGCCGACTGGCCCTGCCACATCAAATTCGCCAAAAGGTGATTTTGCTGAGACCGTCCGTTCAGCTTCCGGCCGGAAACCACGGATGGCGGGCTTTATAGGGATTTTGCACGTCAAGGCAAGGGGTTTTGGCAGTGCGTTGCTGCTGCCCCATGTGGGCCCCTGCTCACCTGATCCTGATGAGCCCTGCTCACCTGAGCCCGGCCCCAGCGGCCTTCCTAACCGAGAAAGCACTTTTTCGCCTTGATTTATTTGTTTGTATAACATACAAATAGATTCCCATGGCACAACAAACCGCCTCCGCCACGCCGGCCGCAGAGCCAAAACACGCAGTCCGCGCGACGCGATCGGCCGGACGCAAGATGCGCTCGCTGCTCTTGGACTGCGCAAGCCGGCTGTTTCGTGAGAACGGGTTGTCGGGAACATCGATCTCCGACATTGCCGCGGCCGCCGACGCGTTTCCGAGCCAGGTCACCTATTATTTCCGTGCCAAGGAGGCGCTGTTCGTCGAGGCCGCCTGCCGCGAGATGCTGTATCTCGCGCGCGCGGCCGAGCAGGCGGCGCTCAAGGCACCGACCCCGCGCGACTACACGCGCGCCCTGGTCGAGACGGTGACCGCGACCGACCAGGTCGCGTTCTTCGCCGAAGCGCTGACACTGACGCGGCGTCGGCAGGACCTCGCGCCGCTGGTGGAGCGCACCATCGAACGACTGCACGGCGAGGGACTGCGCGCCTACGCGGCCAAAATCGAGCGGCATGGCTGGCGCTCCCTGAGGGATCCCGATGCGACGTCACGACGGTTCTGGGCGCTCGCCATCGGCGTGATGGTCGAGGGCCATGCGATGGGCCGTTCACCGGAGGATCTCGGCGCCGAGATGCTGCGCGTGCTCGGCGATCAGGCGGCAGTTCCGTCCGCTGCGGATGAGGCGCGTCTGCGCCTGGTCGGCGACCTCGATACGCGAGCGACATCAGACGAGAAAGCATCATGACCGCGCTTCGCATTCGCGCCCGTGACGTCCTGACCGAAGACCAACTGATTGTCGTCCGGGAGCGCAAGAGATGGAAGGGCATCGCGCTGATCGCGCATGCCTGGGCCCTGATATTTTCCGCGATCGCGCTGGTCGCCGTCTGGCCGAACCCGTTCACCTATCTGCTTGCGGTCGCGATCATCGGCTCGCGCCAGCTCGGCCTTTCGATCCTGATGCATGACGGCGCGCATGGCTGCCTCGCGGCGGACGAGAGGATCAATCTGTCGTTGAGCCAGTGGTTCTGCGCTTATCCGGTGTTCGCCGAGACCCGGGCCTATCGGCGCTATCATCTAAGGCATCACGCCCGCACCCAGCAGGAGGACGATCCCGACCTCGTGCTGTCGGCGCCGTTCCCGATCACGCGCATGAGCTACCGCCGCAAGTTTTTGCGCGATATCACTGGCCAGACCGGCTACCAGCAGCGCAAGGCGCAGCTCCTCAATGCGCTCGGCCCGGCGGAATGGCCGCTGGCGCGGCGCGCCGCGCATTTCTGGGGGCAACTCGGTCCGCAGTTCGTCACCAATGCGATACTCTTCTCGCTCTGCGCCATCGTGGGCGTGTGGTGGGCCTATCCCCTGTTATGGCTGGTGCCGCTTCTCACCTGGATGATGGTGATCACCCGCATCCGCAACATTGCGGAACATGCTGTCGTGCCGGACTCGAGCGATCCCCTGCGCAACACCCGCACCACGCGCGCCAATGTCCTCGAACGGCTGTTCATCGCGCCCTATTACGTGAACTACCATCTGGAGCATCACCTCCTGTTTTACGTGCCGTGCTACAACCTGCCGCGCGTGCACCGCATCCTGAGCGAGAGCCCACATGTCGGCCGCATGGAGGTGCAGCCGAGCTATCTGGCGGTGCTGCGGCTCGCGACCGCGAAGCCCGACCATGAGGATCGTCCGGGAGAGTTGGTGAACAGCGCCCGCCGGGCGCGCGCCGGCGCCCATATCGGCGCCGACCAGACCGCCGGCGGCTTTTAGCGGCTTTTGGAATCGCTGGACCGAGCCCACAGGCCGGCAGCGCGGCTTGACATCGCCTCTCACAGTGTCTTACGGCCCCGTTCGAGGGCATCATTTGGACCCAGTCGAACCCGCGCGGGACCTGCGGGCGGGCATCTGATTCCCTCGGACATGCTGAAGCAAGGCAGGACGGGCCGATGACGGCAGCTTTTACTTTTCCGGGGCAGGGCTCCCAGGCCGTGGGCATGGGCAAGACGCTGGCCGAGGCCTTTCCGGCGGCCAGGGCCGTATTCGACGAGGTCGACGCCGCGCTGTCGGAGCGGCTCAGCGCCATCATCTGGGACGGTCCGGGCGAGACGCTGCAGCTCACCCAAAATACCCAGCCGGCACTGATGGCGATGTCGATCGCCACCCTGCGCGCGCTCGAGAGCGAGGCCGGTTTCTCGGTGGCGCGCGATGCCGCCTTCGTCGCCGGGCATTCCCTCGGCGAATATTCGGCGCTGGCGGCAGCGGGCAGCCTCAGCATCACCGACACCGCGCGGCTGCTCAGGACCAGGGGCCTTGCCATGCAGAAGGCCGTTCCGGTCGGTGTCGGGGCCATGGCCGCGCTGCTCGGCCTCGACTATGAGACCGCGGTGGCGGTCGCGAGCGAAGCCGCGCAGGGGCAGGTCTGTCAGGCCGCCAACGACAATGGCGGCGGCCAGGTCGTGGTGTCCGGCGACAAGGCGGCGGTGGACCGCGCGGTCGAAATCGCCAAGGGCAAAGGCGCCAAGCGCGCGATGCTGCTGCCGGTGTCGGCCCCGTTCCATTGCACGCTGATGCAGCCCGCCGCCGACGTGATGGCAGAGGCGCTTGCCGGCGTCGTCATCAACAAGCCCGCATGTCCCCTGGTGTCGAACGTGCTCGCGAGTGCCATCACCGATCCCGACGAGATCCGCCGCCGACTGGTCGAGCAGGTCACCGGCACGGTGCGCTGGCGCGAATCGGTGGCCTATATGGCTGGCCACGGCGTCCGCCGGTTCTTCGAGATCGGCGCCGGCAAGGTGCTGAGCGGGCTCGTCAAGCGCATCGCCGACGGCGCGATCGGCATCTCCGTCGGTGGCCCGAACGACATCGGCGCTGCGAGACAAGCGTTGGACGCCGCGCAGTCGGCGTGAGGAGATCATGATGTTCGATTTGACTGGCAGGACCGCGCTCGTCACTGGCGCGACCGGGGGCATCGGCCGCGCGATCGCGGAGGCGCTGCACGCGCAGGGCGCGACCGTTGCGATTTCCGGTACGCGGCGCGAGGTGCTGGACGAACTCGCCGGCAAGCTCGCCGAACGCATTCATGTGCTCCCCTGCAATCTTTCCGACACAGCCGAGGTCGAGGCGCTGGTGCCGTCGGCCGAACAGGCCATGGGGCAGGTCGACATCCTCGTCGCCAATGCGGGCATCACCCGCGATAATCTCTTCGTGCAGCTGCGCGACGAGGACTGGGACGACGTCATCAAGGTGAATCTGTCGGCGACCTTCCGTCTCGCACGCGCCGCCACCAAGCTGATGATGCGGAGGCGCTTCGGCCGAATCATCGCGATCACCTCCGTGGTCGGCGTGACCGGCAACGCGGGACAGGGCAACTACAGCGCCTCGAAGGCCGGCCTGATCGGGATGATGAAGTCGCTCGCGGCCGAATACGCCAAGCGCAATGTCACGGCCAATTGCATCGCGCCGGGATTCATCAAGACGCCGATGACCGATGCGCTGAGCGACAAGCAGCGCGAATCCATCCTGTCCAGGGTTCCGGCGGCGCGGCTCGGAACGCCGGAGGACATCGCAGCCGCAGCCGTCTTTCTGAGCTCCAGCGAGGCCGCCTATGTCACCGGGCAGACGATCCACGTCAATGGCGGCATGGCCATGATCTGAACGCTTGGCGGGCCCTGAACCAATGCGGCGAAAGGTCGTTTACGGTCAAAGCCGGGTCTTATGGTCAAGGCCCGGGAAGTATGATAACCGGACCGGCCTAAGGATGGGCAAAGAACGCCATTGCAGGATTTCGAAACCCTGTATATTGCCGGGGCGGAGCTTGCCGTCGTTCGCCGGGCCTCCCATCGACACGGGGCCAATCCAGTAATTGCGCGATTGCGAAGGAAGTTTTACGGCCGCGATGGTTCAAATCATCTCGGGTCGGATCCAGGGGAAAAAGCACGAGGTTGAACGATGAGTGAGATTGGCGAGCGGGTTAAGAAGATCGTGGTCGAGCATCTTGGTGTCGAGCCCGAGAAAGTTGTCGACAGTGCGAGCTTCATCGACGACCTCGGCGCCGACAGTCTCGACACCGTTGAGCTGGTCATGGCCTTCGAAGAAGAGTTCGGTTGCGAAATCCCCGACGACGCGGCGGAAACCATCCTCACCGTCGGCGACGCCACGAAATTTCTTGAAAAGAACGCGAAGAGCTAACGCAGCCGCCGCGCCGCATCGATAGCGCCGGCCCGATCGCGCTCGCTCGGGTCACAACCGGCGTGATGCGGCGGGTCGGGTCCGTCGGGCGGGAGTTGATCGAATGAGGCGGGTTGTCGTTACGGGCCTCGGCATGGTCTCGCCACTTGGCTGTGGCGTCGAGCCGACCTGGACGCGCATCCTGGGTGGTGAGAGCGGCGCAAAGCGGATCGACACGTTCGACGTGTCGGACCTGCCGAGCAAGATCGCCTGCGTAGTTCCCCGCGGCGATGGAACGAACGGCACGTTCAATCCGGATCAATGGATGGAGCCGAAGGACCAGCGCAAGGTCGACGACTTCATCATCTTTGCGATGGCCGCGGCACGCCAGGCGCTCGATGATGCGAACTGGCATCCGGCAACCGAAGAAGAGCGCTGCGCGACCGGAACCATGATCGGCTCCGGGATCGGCGGGCTCTCCGGCATCGCCGATACGGCGCTGCTGCTCAAGGAGCGCGGCCCGCGCAAGGTCTCGCCGTTCTTCATACCGGGACGGCTGATCAATCTGGCCTCCGGCTATGTCTCGATCGAGCACGGCCTCAAGGGGCCGAACCATGCCGTGGTGACGGCGTGTTCGACGGGCGCTCATGCGATCGGGGATGCGAGCCGGCTGATCGCGCTCGGTGATGCCGACGTGATGGTTGCCGGTGGCGCGGAATCGCCGATCTGCCGCATCGGGATGGCGGGCTTCTGCGCGGCACGCGCACTCTCCACCGCCTTCAACGAGACCCCCGAAAAGGCCTCGCGTCCCTACGACAAGGACCGCGACGGATTTGTCATGGGCGAGGGGGCTGGTATCGTGGTGCTTGAGGAATACGAGCACGCGAGAAGCCGCGGCGCCAGGATCTATGCCGAGGTGACCGGCTACGGACTTTCGGGCGATGCCTATCACATCACCTCGCCGTCGCCCGACGGTGATGGCGGGTTCCGCAGCATGGGCGCTGCGCTGAAGCGCGCGCACCTCGCAGTGTCGGACATCGACTACATCAACGCGCACGGCACCTCGACCCAGGTCGGCGACGAGATCGAACTCGGCGCAGTGGAACGGCTGCTCGGCAATGTCGCCTCGCGCGTCTCGATGTCGTCGACGAAATCGTCCACGGGCCATCTTCTGGGCGCCGCGGGCGCGATTGAAGCGATCTTCTCGATCCTGGCGATCCGCGACAATGTGGCGCCGCCGACCATCAACCTCGACAACCCTTCGGTAGAGACGGCCATCGATCTCGTGCCCCAGTTGCCGCGAAAGCGCGAGATCAACGTCGCGCTGTCCAATTCATTCGGTTTCGGGGGGACCAACGCATCCGTGATACTGCAGCGAGTGGCTAACTGAAAATCCACCGTTTCGCCGTATTCGGCGGGACATCCTTGGGCCGTGGCGCGGAAACTTGAGACCGTTTGCGCGATGATTCGCGCGGCGCGACGATTGAAGCGACAGCATTCAGGTTGCATCGATGAGCGAGAGACCGCCCATTTCACCGCGCAGTCCGCGCGCCGCGCTCGAACCCGAGCAGCTGCCGCCGCCCCCCAGGCGGTCGGAGCGCGCGCGCAACCCTTTTATCGTGGCGGGCAACGCCATCATCACCATCCTCCTGATCGCCATGCTCGCTGTCGGCGCCGGCTACTACTACGGCAAGCAGATGCTGGAAGCGCCCGGTCCGCTGCAGGAAGAGAAGATCGTCAATATCCCTCAGCGCGCCGGCAAGCGTGACATCGCCGACGTGCTGACCAGAGAAGGCGTGATCGATATCAGTCCGTGGTTCTTCATCGGCGGCGTGTACGCGCTGAAGGCGAGCTCGGACCTGAAGCCCGGCGAATATGCCTTCCAGAGGAATGCGTCGCTGCGCGAGGTCATCGCCACCATCGTCGAAGGCAAGGTGGTGCAGCACGCCGTGACGGTTCCCGAAGGCCTCACATCCGAGCAGATCGTCGCCCGCCTGTCCGACAACGACATCTTCACCGGATCGGTCACGGAAATGCCGCGCGAGGGTACATTGTTGCCGGAGACCTACAAATTTCCGCGCGGCACCTCGCGTGAGCAGGTGATCCAGCGCATGCAGCAGGCCCAGAAACGGATCCTGGCCGAGATCTGGGAGCACCGCAGCCAGGACCTGCCGTTCAAGACGCCGGAGCAGCTGGTGACGATGGCCTCCATCGTCGAGAAAGAGACCGGCAAGCCCGACGAGCGCAGCCGCGTCGCAGCGGTGTTCCTCAACCGGCTGAAGCAGAGGATCAAGCTGCAGTCGGACCCGACCATCATCTACGGCCTGGTCGGCGGCAAGGGAACGCTGGGACGGCCGATCAAGCGCAGCGAGATCACCCAGCCCTCGCCCTACAACACCTATGTGATCGACGGGCTGCCGCCCGGCCCGATTTCCAATCCCGGCCGCGCCTCGCTGGAAGCGACCGCCAATCCGGCCCGCACCCGCGACCTCTATTTCGTTGCCGACGGCAGCGGCGGCCACGCCTTTACCGAGACCTATGACCAGCACCAGAAGAACGTCGCGCGGCTGCGGGCGATGGAGAAGCAGGTGCAGAACGATACGGTCGAACCGGCGGCCGACGACAACCCGCCGGCGGCCGCGAATGCGTCCGTCGATACGCCGACGGTGCCGGGTGCGCCCAGGCCGGCGGCGAAGAAGCCTCGTGCGCCCGCTGCGGCGGGCGCCAAGCAGGGGGGCGCCCAGCAGAGCGCGCAAGGCGCGCCACTGCGCAACGCGCCACCTGCCGCGGCTCCGGTCCAGCAGCAGTAGCGGACTTAACTTTTCCTGAAAAAACCTTATGGTTCGCGCGCGTTCGTTCCTCGGGCGAATCTTCGGGACTATCGCCTGACCTGCGGAGAAATTGATGGCGCTGTCGAGCATGACGGGCTTTGCCCGAAGTCACGGCGCGAGCGGGCCGTACTCGTTCGAATGGGAATTGAAATCGGTCAATGCCAAGGGCTTCGACCTTCGGCTGCGGCTGCCGCCCGGCTGGGACGAACTCGAGGCTGTCGCAAAGAAGCGTGCCGCCGAACGGCTGGCGCGCGGCACGGTCTATGCAACGCTGAACGTCAAGCGTGCCAATGGGCTGTCCGTGGTCAAGATCAACGAGGAGGTGCTGGCCTCGGTCATCAAGGTGGCGAGCCAGCTCGCGGGCAGGATCGACGCGGTGGCGCCCAGCATCGACGGGCTGCTCGCGATTCGGGGTGTGGTCGAGGTGGTCGAACCCGAGAGCGACGAGGAGGAGGACAAGGCCGCGAAGGCGGCAGCGGCTGCGGCATTCGACACCGCTCTTGCCGATCTCGTCGCGATGCGACGGCGCGAGGGCGGTACCCTAGGCCAGATCCTCGGCCAGCGCATGGACGAGGTTGCGGCGTTGGCCAAGAGGGCCGAAGCGACGCCCGGCCGCAAGCCGGAGGCCATCCGGGCCCGCTTGGCCGAGCAGGTGGCCACGCTGCTGGAGGCGTCCGATCGCTTCGATGCGGACCGCCTGAGCCAGGAGGCGCTCCTGATGGCCGCGAAGGCCGATATTCGCGAGGAACTCGACCGCATCGGCTCGCATGTCGCCCAGGCGCGCGAGCTAATCGCCAAGGGCGGCGCGGTCGGTCGCCGCCTCGACTTCCTGGCGCA
>NZ_JAFATE010000789.1 GCF_019244115.1 Bradyrhizobium sp. | reverse complement strand
GATCACCAATAGCGCAAGCCCCTTGTCGCAGAGCTCGCGGATCAGGCGGATGATTTCCGCATGTGCGCCGACATCGATGCCGCGCGTCGGCTCGTCCAGCACCAGCAGCTTTGGATCGATCGCGAGCCAGCGCGCCAGCAGCGCCTTCTGCTGGTTGCCGCCCGACAACAGCCCGATCGGGCGTTCCGGGTCGGGCGGGCGGATATCCAGCAGCTTGATGAAGCGTCTTGCGATCTCGTCCTGCTCGCGCCGCGACAGCGGCCGCGCGATGCCGAGTTTTGCTTGCAGCGCCAGCACGATGTTCTCGCGCACGGTGAGCTCGGCGACGATGCCGTCGGTCTTGCGCTCCTCCGGGCAATAGCCAAAGCCTTGACGCACTGCATCGCGCGGCGAGTGCAGGCGGATCGGCTTGCCGTCGGACGCCACCGTGCCGCTATCGGCGCGCTCGGCGCCGAACACTAGCCGCGCGGTCTCGGTGCGGCCCGATCCGAGCAGGCCGGCAAGGCCGGTGACCTCGCCATGGCGCAGTTCGAGATCGAAGGGGGCGACATAGCCTGACTTGCCGTAGTTCGAAAAGGTCGCGCAAGCCGCGCCTGGCTTCCGCTCGCGCGCGGCCCGTTCTTCGGTCTCCTCGCTCAGCTCGCGGCCGAGCATCATCCGGATCAGTTCTATGCGCGGCAGCGCGGCGGTTGCGCGCTCGCCGATCAGCCGGCCGTTGCGCAGCACCGTGATGCGGTCGGTGACCTCATAGACTTGGTCGAGAAAATGCGTGACGAAGACGATGCCGATACCGCGTGCGGCAAGCGCGCGCATGGTCGAAAACAGCATCGCGACTTCGTGCTGGTCGAGGCTTGCCGTCGGTTCATCGAGGATCAGGGCCCGCGCGGAAAGATCGACGGCGCGCGCGATCGCCCCGATGTGCTGGATCGCGACCGAGTAGCTGCCGAGCGGCGCGGCGACATCGATGTGGAGCCCAAAGCCTTCGAGCAGCGCCTTGGCGCGCCGCTTCATCTCGACCTCGCGGACGATGCCGAACCTGGTCGGCTCGCGCCCGAGATAGAGGTTTTTGGCCACCGACAGATTCGGCAGCAGATTGACCTCCTGATAGACCGTGGCGATGCCGGCATCGAGCGCCTCGCGCGCCGTTCGCGGCGCGATCTCGTTTCCGCCGAGCAGCACCGTGCCGGCATCGCGCGACAGCACGCCGGTGATCACCTTGATCAGCGTCGACTTGCCGGCGCCGTTCTCGCCGAGGAGGGCGTGAATCTCGCCGGCGCGCAAGCTGAAATCGACCCGATCGAGCGCCTGCAGCGCGGCGAAATTCTTGGTCAGTCCTTTGACCTCCAGAAGGAGAGGTTTCGGGAACGCGCCTTGATCCATGGATGCATAACCTTCGGCGACCGCTAGCCGACGAATGGAGCGGTCGCACCGATGACGGGGTCTCGGATTGGATCAGATTTTTTCCGCACGGCTACCGGCGACCGGCCGGCCCAAGCGCGATGGCTAAGTCACGCTTGGATTTAAGGGCGAAGCATGAGCACGCGGGTCGAGCTCATGCTCCAGGCCAGCCGGTCGCCACCTGAGCCTGCGCGGCGCAGGCTCAGTAGCCGAGCCCCTTCTTGCTGTCATAGGCGCCCTGCGGATTGTCCGCGGCCGTGTACAGCTTCGACTCGGTCTGGATCCACTTCGGCGGCTCGGTGCCCTTATCCTTGTAGGCGATCAACGCGTCGAGCGCGGGTCCGGCCATGTTCGGCGTCAGCTCGACGGTGGCATTGGCCTCACCCGCCATGATCGCCTTGAAGATGTCCGGCACCGCATCGATCGACACGGTCAGAATGTCCTTGCCCGGCTTGAGGCCGGCTTCCTTCATGGCCTGGATCGCGCCGACCATCATGTCGTCGTTGTGCGCGTAGACGGCGCAGATGGTCTTGCCGCCGCCCTCGGCCTTGATGAAGCTTTCCATCACCTCCTTGCCCTTGGCGCGGGTGAAGTCGCCGGTCTGGCTGCGCACGATCTTGATATTGGCGTGCTTGGCGATCGCGGTATCAAAGCCCTTCTTGCGGTTGGTCGCGACGCTGGCGCCGACCGTGCCCTGCAGCTCGACCACGTTGCACTGCTTGTCGCCGACGGTCTTTGCCAGCCAGTCGCCCGCAACCTCGCCTTCATGCACGCTGTCGGAGGTGACCGCGGTCAGATAGAGGTCCTTGCCGGAGGGGTCGATGTCGCGGTCGAGCAGGATCACCGGGATTTTTGCCTCCTTGGCTTCCTTCAGCACGGCTTCCCAGCCGGTCGACACCACGGGTGCCAGAAAGATCGCGTCGACGCCCTGGGCGACGAAGGAGCGGATCGCCTTGATCTGGTTTTCCTGCTTCTGCTGGGCGTCGGCGATCTTCAGATTGACCGTGCGCTTGGACGCTTCGGACTTGGAGACGGTGGTCTCCGCCGCCCGCCATCCGGATTCCGACCCGATCTGCGAAAAGCCGACCGTGAGCTGGGCCGCCATCGCGGGCGGCGCCACCAGCGCCGTGGTCAGAGCGAGACCGAGCAAAATTGTCTTCAAAGCCATGAGACGTTTCCTCTTGTGTGAAGTGGCGCCCGTTTTGGTATTTAGGCACCTTTTCCGGCTAACGGACCGGCTAGGCGGCACCGTCTCACATCCAACCTAAGTATGCTAGTCATATTATCTTACTATCCGACAATCCGCCTCACATCCTTGACGCGCTGATTTTTGCCGCAGGTGGTACGATCACAGAACAACAGGACCAAATGACCGCGCTCGAATTCGGACTGGACACTTTTGGCGACGTCACCCGCGGCGAGGACGGCAGCCTATCGCCGCATGCCCAGGTGATCCGCGACGTCATCGCGCAAGCGGTGCTGGCGGACCGGCTCGGCATCGATTTCATCGGGCTCGGCGAGCATCATCGCGAGGATTTTGCGATCTCCGCGCCAGAGGTCGTGCTGGCCGCAATCGCCGCGCGCACCAACAACATCCGCCTCGGCTCCTCGGTGACGGTGCTGAGCTCGGACGATCCGATCCGGGTGTTCCAGCGCTTCGCCACGGTCGATGCGGCCTCGAACGGCCGCGCCGAGGTGATTTTGGGTCGCGGCTCCTTCACCGAATCCTTTCCGCTGTTCGGCTTCGACCTGCGCCAATATGAGGAGCTGTTCGAGGAGAAGCTCGATTTGTTCGCGACGCTGCTGCCGCAGCAGCCGCTGACCTGGCAGGGCAAGCTGCGTCCGCCGCTGAAGAACCAGCGCGTGTTTCCCCCGCTCGAGCGCGGCCCGCT
>NZ_JAFATE010000528.1 GCF_019244115.1 Bradyrhizobium sp. | reverse complement strand
CCGCCGAGCGGCGCGTATCGAGCGCGCCCTGCTTGACCTTCTCGAACACCTCGCTCAGGTCGGCGATCACCCCGAGCGTGAGCCGCGCCGACATCTCCTCATCGCCCCGCAGGCAATAGGAGAGCAGCGACATGTCGGCGCCATAGTCCTTCGCGGTCTGAAAGGCGGCGATGAAGAAAGCGCGCTCCTCCGGCGTGTCGCCGGCGCGCGCGGGGGCGCTGGCGAGCGTGAGGAACAACAGGGCGGCAAAGAGCATTCGCATGGCGATCTCCTCGGGGCGCGCGCGTGCTTGCGCGAGCCAGCTTGCCACAGGTTCTCGCGCGCCGCGAACGCGCCCCCTCTCCCCGCTTCGCGCTAGCTGATTCACACATCGCGGAGCGCGGCGAAGGCTTGAGCGATGCCTAGGAAGTATTCGAGGCCGCGTCTGAATGTGATCGGCCCCGGCTTGGTGCGCGGATAGCCGTCCCATGAGCCGAGCCTTGCGATGATCCAAGCGGCCCAGGCCAGGCTACGGTCTGGATGAGGATTGCTCTGCAGCTTGGTGCGTCCTTCGTATTGCGCGCCGAGGGCGGCGAGAAGGTCGATTTGTTTCTGGTTAAAGGCGAGGCTGGCCGGCTCGCCGCCTTTTCCTTCGCGGGCTTGCACGAGCTGCAGGGTGATGACGGCGGCCTTGGCGGCGATCGCGGTGAGCTTGAGCAGGCGATCAGCGGTCTCTAGACGGCTGTCTTCGAGCTGTAGGCCCTGGGTCTTGATGAGACGGAAGAGCTGCTCGATCGTCCAGCGTCTCTTGTACCAATCAACGATGCGCCAGGCGGAGGCGACATCGGCGACTTCGTGGGTCGTCAAAAGACGCCAATGCAGAGGCTCGACGCCGGCTGGCGCCTTATCCTCGATGACCTCGATCAGGTTCAAATCGACGCTTTGGGGCAAAGAGCGCGCCGCCGTCTCCGGCCTTCGGATCGTCACGCGGCCGAACCGCAGCGAAAGCTCGGCTTGCCGCGCCGGCCGATCGAAGCGCGCGATAAGGTCGACCCGCCTCTTATCGACCACTGGGAAAGCGGCGCCGGCCGCATAGAGGCCGCTGCCGTCGGTGAGGGCGCGATCGTGCATCACGCGCGACAACAGATCGAAGTTTTGCGCCGCAACGCCTGCCCATTTGGGATAGATGTCGCCTTCGCGGTCGTCGATCACTGTGACGCTCGCGGCCGCCGCCAACACCTCCTTGGCGCACTCGGCCGTCATCACCCAGCGTTTGGATTCCTTCTCTTCGAGCGGGCGCTTGGCGTGTGAGACCGTTACCCGGCCCGCCCGCGTCCAGACCTCGCCGGCCACGAGGCCGAGACAAGCATCGCTTTCGGCGTCGAGCGCCAGCATGGCGTGCAAAAGCACGCCGCGCCCGCTCCCCTTGCCGATCTCGCCTAAGCCGCGCCGTCGCTCGGGCCTCGTCTTGAAGTTGATCTCGCTGGTGTCCTGGATCGCCAGAACATGCCGGCCCCCCGCGGCGCTCCGCGTCTGCTCGCTCCATCCCTGGATCAGGGCCGGAAGCGTCACCTTCTCGTTGCTCAGAAACCGGCCATAGCGGACGGTCCCAGCCCGATCGCCGCCCGCCGCCCGCTTAACGCACGAGGTCGAGCGCGCGACCATGCCTTCAAGAAGCGCCGCCCCCCTTTATCGAGACGACGATCCCCGAACCGGCCCAAGCAATACTGTTCCTTCAACATCGCGCGCTCCTGAAGCAGAATCGAAGCGCCGCACACAGAATCACAGATCGTAACCGCAACGGAAGCCCAAACTCTCAGGGTGAGTCATTCCGCCGCGCTACGATGTGTGAATCAGCTAGACCTTCGCCGGGAGAAGGGGGCGCGCGCGGGCGCTCCTATTCCTGCCGCACCAGCCGCAGGATCGCCTCGACCGCCATCCTCTTGTGCTTAGCGCGCCGGGCCGGGCTTGTGAGGTCGATTTTGAATATCTTGCCGAACGTGTGCTTGTTGGAGACGCGGAAGAAGCAGAGCGCGCTGATCGCCATATGGAGGTCGATGGCGTCCAGATCCGCGCGGAAGGCGCCGGCGGCGCGGCCGCGCGCGAGGATGCGCTCGATGATGGCGATGACGCCTTTGTTGATCTCGCGGATCGGCCCGAGCTGGCTAAGATGCTCGCCGCGATGGATGTTCTCGATCGCCACCAGCCGGATGAACGCCTCGTTGGCGTCGTCGTTCTCGAAGGTCTGCTCGACGAGGCTGCGCAAGGCGGCCTCGGGCGGCTGGGTTTCCAGATCGAGCTTGGCCTCGATCGCGCGCACCGCGGAATAGGCGTTCTCGAGGACGGCCCGGTAGAGCGTCTCCTTGTCTTGGAAATAGTAATAGATCATCCGCTTGGAGGTGCGCGTGCGCTCGGCGATGGCGTCGACGCGCGCGCCGCTCAGGCCGTGCGTCGAGAATTCCTCCGCCGCGACCTCGAGAATGTCGGCCTTGGTCCGCGACGGATCGTTCTTCCTCTTGCGCTTTCCGTCTCGGCGCTTCGGGGCGGCGGCGCTCGCATCCATCCGTGGTCTCTTCCGGCGCCGA
>NZ_JAFATE010000157.1 GCF_019244115.1 Bradyrhizobium sp. | reverse complement strand
CGTCGAAACCGTCCGTGGCGGCGCGACGCCCCACAAGGTGCTGATGGTCAGCCTCGCCTTCACCAGCATCGCCTTCACCGCGGGCCTGGTTGGCTGGCTCCTGCGCGGCGGTTCGCTGGTCGCGGCGCTGTTGTCCTCGATCCCGCTTTGGCGCGGCTTCGATCCGCTGGTCATCGTGACCCAGTCGCGCCGCAGCGAGGGCCGCGGTGCCTCCGAGGTCGACACCCTGTTCGATCGCGCTCGCGCGGCGGCCGCGCAGGGGCGGAATCGAAAACGTGGATACGACCGACAGATATTCCTGGTACGCCTCGGTTCTCTTTACGTTCTGAGAGCGCGCCAAGCGGCCTGACGACGGTTAGGACACACCAAGGGAATGCGCCGCCAACCCTCTCCGCTGCCATCGCAACCCTCCAAAGGGTCGGCGATTGACGGCGGCGCCAAGGAGATGGCTTAGCCGGACCCCAAGATCGATCGTGCCGAACTTGACTCGCACAACTTTTCGGCCGCGAATAGCGGGCAACGTCGCATCCGAGACCCTATCTCGGAGATCGGCGCATACCACCTTCAAGAGCAGCTCTGGCGCGATTGCTTCGAAAACCGCCGCTTGTGCGTTAACGGCGAGATCGATTACGATCAATTTAGAATTTGGGCACGGCAATTGTTAGGATCTTTACAATTTCAGGGTATCGGGAGGTTGTGCGGAGCGTCAGTCCGCGCCTCGCTTCCTATAGCCCCGGCGTGTTCTCAGCACGACGGGGCTGTTTTTTTGTCACTCGCACGGTGAAAGGATCCGCGTGGGTCCAAGCGCGGGTCACTACTTTGCGACCTGTACGATTGCATTTTGAGTATTTGGGGTGCCAGAGCGATCACGACTTTCGCGTCGGCGATACGTGTCTCCGCAAGGAGTTCGTCGCTTTCGGTCCTCACAATCGTCTCGCAAAGACCTAATATGGTCGTTGCGGCAATTGATCACCGCGTAGCGTAGGCGATGCCAAGGCTGATCGCTCCGATAATTCCGAAGCCGAGAAGCCAACGCTCATATTTTGCAACCAGTTGCAAAAATTGCTGACCCCAGGACGCCACGAGCAACGCGAGGATGGCAAAGTGGAGGGCGCGTCCGATTACGGTCGCAGCCGTGAAGGTCAAGAGATTCATCGAGGCGACGCCGGCGGCAATGGCGATGAATTTGAAGGGTATCGGCGTGAAGCTCTTGGCTATGATGATCCACAATCCCCAGTCTTCGACGAGTCTCTGGTAGCGCTGAATATTGTCGGCCTGCCCATACATTTTGACCAGGGTCTCTCCCAGGCTGGCCCAGGCGATATGGCCAATGCCGTAGCCGACCAGAGCTCCGATGGATGAGGCGACCACGCAGGTTGCGGTCAGCGAGAAGGTCCGGTCTGGCCGGAGGAGCAACATTGGGATGAGGAGCAGGTCTGGCACAACTGGAAGAACAGAGCTGTCTGCAAAAGCGATGCTCGCAAGCACCACTACGCCGGATCTGCTGTCTGAGAACGCCTCGGCGCGGCGCAGCCACACCTCGCGATTGTTGGAAAAAAGCAGCATTGTTGGTCCGTGAGCGGCCCGGAGTAGCCCACCCAACGGTAGCACGAGAGTCGGTTCAGCCGGATCAGTATTTCGCGACTGTTGCAGCGCAGGTAGCTCAATATTGGATGATCACAGGCGCTTTGCGATGACCTTGAGTTCTCCGGCGGGAGCGGGCCTGCTGCGCCTTGCTGTCGCTGTAGAGAGCGGAGCGGGTTGGTCGACGCCGAACCAAAGACCGACACTACCGGCCACCAGGAGCGCGCTACGCTCGTGATGTTCGCTTCATCTTGCTTGTTCCCCGTGATGCTTTCCGCGATGTTTTAGGATTTGGTCGTGTCCTTGGATCCTTCTGTTTCGTCGAACACGCAAGCGCGCCAGTCGCTCGTCGGACAATTGGTCGGCCAGGCGCCGCCAGCGCCCTAAAGAGTGCCGCAAACGTCCGAAAGACGCGTCGCTTCCGCCTGCACCCGCGCAATCACCGTGTTGAAATAAGCCTGCTGGGCCGTCAGGAGCACCGCTTGATTAGATCGAGACTCTTGTTGGCCGCCAGTTCCGACTTGATCGCCGCCTGGAGAGCCGGAGTGTCCTGCTGAAGGCCTCGCAGGGCGTCGGCGACGTTCTGCGATGCCGTGATCACGGCCTGACGATAAAGCGCATCGGCCTGATCGAGCGCCGCCTCGGCAGCCTTCTGCTTGTGATAGAGCGTAAAACCATCGAAGATCGGCTGGGCCGCACTCGCAGCGACCGTTAGAAATACGTCCCCGGAGTGAAAATTTCGGCGACCGAGAATGCGGCAGAGCCGGGATTCGCCGTGATCGTCAAATTCGGGAGCCGCACCGCGATAGCCACGCCAATTTGCGCGCTTGCCCAATGCATGAAGGCCTCGGCGGCCCTGACATCTGGACGCTTCCGCACCAGCGTGCTCGGCAGGCTCACCGGCAAGTCGAACGTCTGCAAGACCGCGTCGGCGGAGAATTGGCCGGCAAGTGCCGTCAAAAGGTCGCGCTGCACTGCGAACTGTTTCTTGAGAGGCGGCAGGGTCCGCTCGATCTGGGTTAGAGCCGTTTCCTGCGCCAGTACGTCGGTCTCCGCGACATAGCCAGCACTGAGTTGTTTCCTCAGCAAGTCGAGTATCTCTCGCCCGGCCTTTATGACACGCTCCGTTCCGTCAATTTGCCCGCGAAGCGAGCCATCTTGGATCGCGGCCGTGACGACGTTGGCCGTGAGGGCCAGATGAGCAGCCTCAAGCTGGAACTGCGCCTGCTCCGTCAGGGCGTCCAGGCTTTCGACAGCACGGATGTTGGCGCCCCAAACGTCCGGGACAAAGCTGATGTTGAGCTGTGCCGTGTGCAGGGTCATCTGGGTCTGGGTCGCGGAACCGGACGTCGTATTGTTCGATTGCAGCTGCTGTGACGGCGTGTAGTTGGCGCTCGATTGAGGCAAGAAGAACCCTCGCTGCGCGAGTGCATTGTAGTTCCCACCCGGATCGCAGCTTCGGCCGACTGAAGTGTCGGGTTGCGGTCAATCGACAGCCTGATCAGGTCGTTGAGCGGTTTGGAGCGAAACGCCGTCCACCAGCGGGTCGGAATGTCGCCTCCCTTCGATGAACCTTTGCCCAGCGACCTTCGGTTCCGGGTTGGGATGCGGCGATGTGAGCGGCTTCGCGGTGTAGCGCGTCACATCCGGCGATGATGGCGACGCGAAATTCGGCCCGACAGCGCAGCCTGAGAGCAGCAGCGCCGCGCAGGATGCCGCCCGCGCCAGACGATAGATTGCCGTCCGAACCCCATCACGTACGAAACGGCGGAAGCGCACGTTGTGGTCTCGGCGCCGCCGCGGCGATTGCAAGCGTGCTGACTCGTCACGTTCGAAGCTCAGCGCCGCTGAGTCGGGCGAACTCTAAGCAAGACACTCAGCAGGATTGCCCAATTATTGCTAGTGCTTGGAAGAGTCGCTAAAATAGCGAATGTAGGAGTCTCTGGTCACGAGCAGTCCCACTTTGCGGGCAGCCTTCGCAAATCGTTTGAACTCCTTCTTCTCCGCCTTTTTCAGCTTCAGTTTTTGCCTCTTGGCCACCTTTCCCATTCGGTCCCCCAGCGCCCGACATTACAATTTTTCAAGCGTGACCCGTATTCGCGGCGCGTGGAGCGTTTGTGAGACAGCACGATCACTTAGTGCACGACGCGGGAAATTTCGCTCCCGTAGACTGTGACTGCATCCTGGTTTTGATCAACCCGAGCGCCGGGACATTTTGTGTGGTTAACGCTCGCCCGGTCAAGAGGTCATCGCTTTCGGTTCTCGTTGTCGCCTTGCAGAGTGACGCTGCGTCCGCATGGGCGGAGGTCGCGGAACGGGCACACCCAGGATTGGAGTCTTGGCGGGTGGTTGGTCCGCTCCTCTGCGGGGTCCGGCCAGACCGGAAGAGGTTGACCATGCAACCTTGCCCCGCTTGCGTCCAGAAAGCGCAGCAACCGAGGATACGAGATCGCTAAGGAGAACATTTCAGATATACGACGTAGTCTGGCTTGCCGGTTGTCAGTCCGAAAATCTCGGTCTTGAACTTGGTTTCGCCTACGATCTGGATTTTCGGGCAAAACGGTCTGGCAACTCGTCCCGCTAACAAAATGCGATCCCGGCGCACCTCGGGATTGTATCGATAGTCGTACGTATTCTGAACATGAACGACATAATCGTAAGGCCGGCCTGGAGGCGCCGCTTCGATTGTGGAGGTGTTCTGTGGCTGAGCGCTCGCGGAGCATGGCAGCGCGATATACGCGGCAATCAATAGCTTTCTCGCCCGATCAAAGCCATTGGCCGCCTCAACAATTTTCCAGACTGGCATCGCGTCCGACCTTCGCTCAACTCGACGACAATCCAATATCGAGCTAAACAGAGCGGAGCCGCACATCTTCGTGCCTATGGTAACATCGCCGCCGAGGACGACTAATGATCAGGATCGCTTGCATATTCTTTGCAGTCAGCAGTGTATCCATGGCGCTGAGCGTCGCGCAAGCGGCGGTTAGCGGCACGAAGAAGAGCCAAAGCTATATTGGCGGGCCCGCCGCTCAAACGAACCCAGTCGTGCCGCCCCGGCGTGGAGAAGTAGTAAAGATGGGCCCGTCCGGATCGAAGCCGTCGAATCGATAACTGGTCCGGATAAGCCGGTTACTTGGATGCCTTCTCGATGACCTGAGCGATCGCAGAAACCAGCGCGGCAAGTCCTGCCACAGCAGCCACCCGTGACTGTGTGTCCAATTCGGCCACGAAACTTTTGCCGCCATATTGAGCGGCGATGCCAAGTCTGAAGGCGACCCGCAGCGCCAGTCCGCTTGCAAGGAATGCCGACACGAACGCTGTCCAGCCAGCAAGTGTTCTATTCATTCAATCCCCGCAAACAGCGTAGGGTCGCTACTGCAACTCCATCCAAACGACTTTGGACGTGTCGTTGAACTCGGCAGGGATGTTTACTCTCCCTGCTCAAACCGCCTACAGAGATTTTCTGGATCGTTCTCCTTCTCAGCGCAAGCTGGGCTTCGGTGGATTTGTAAGCTCTGCGTAAGGGTGGAGCTTCGTAAGCTTAGTGTAAGGTTCGCCAAGTATTGCCGATACGATAAAGATGCGCTTGCCCGCAGTCGAAGAGCCAATTATGGAACCTTGCTGCTGATTGTCTCGATTTGGTATCCGAGCGCACTCGCCTCGCATGTGTTCGTCTCGAGTTTTCAGCTTGCAATCAGATCACGGTAGGGCTCGTCGGGGCAGTCTGAATGAACTACGTACGAACGAGTGGTGTTCTCGGGATCGTCGCGGTGGCCGCTGTCGTAGCGGCCCTATTCTGGACGAAGCTGATTCCTGCTCCGGGACTTTCAGAAACAACAAGCCACAATCAAGCATCATCTACTGGATCAGCGCAGTTGACTGAGAGTGAGATCCAGTCTGTTGATTTGTCCGAGAAACAAGCCGCTTCAATCAAGATCGGACCGGTAGACACACGCGACTTTGCGATCCTCAAGACTGCGATTGGCACTATCGACTTCAACGAGAACATGCTGGTCCAGGTGTTCTCCCAGTACCCGGGAAAAATCCTGAAGGCCATTTACAATGTGGGTGACGACATCCATAGGGGCGATGTCCTGTTCTCCATCGACAGCCCGGATCTCCTGCAGGCAGAATCTACCCTCCTTGCGGCTGCCGGTGTGCTCGAGCTCCAAAAGAAGGTCCTGGCGCGCGCAACCGGCCTGTTGAAGGCAGGCGGCAGCGCACAGAAGGATGTCGATCAGGCAAGCTCTGATGAGCAGACCGCGGAGGGCAACTTCAAATCAGCCAAGAACGCAGTACGCATCTTCGGCAAGTCGGATGCCGAGGTCGAGCAGATCCTGACGGATCGGAGAATCGATTCGACCCTGGTCGTCCCCAGTCCCATCGATGGCAGGGTCGTCACCCGCAACGCTGCACCCGGTTTTTTGACCCAGCCGGGCACGGCGCCCGCACCGTTCTCGATCGCCGACATCTCGACGATGTGGATGATCGCGAATGTCATAGAAACCGATGCGCCGGCCTACAAAGTCGGTCAGCCGGTCGAGGTGAGGGTGCCAGCCTATCCGGAGAAGGTTTTCAAAGGACATGTGACGACAATCGGCTCGATCATTGATCCCAACACCCATCGGCAACTGGTTCGCTCGGAGGTCGACGATCCCGAACACCTGTTGCGCTCGGGAATGTATGCCAGCTTCGTCATTCATGTCGGAGACCCCGCGCGTTCGCTCGCGGCGCCGGCCGACAGTGTGGTGAGGGAGGGGGACGGCACGATGACGGTCTGGGTCACCAACGACAGCCGGCATTTCACCAAGCGCACGGTCGAGATCGGGATTCGTCAGGACGGCTGGGTTCAGATCCTGAATGGCCTTCAGCCCGGAGAGACCGTCGTTACCGAGGGCGCGGTTTACCTGAGCAACAAGCTGCTGTTCGGCGAAGCAGGCTGAATGCGATCGGCGCATAGGACCAACCAACTGAGGCAGCGCGGGGTTACGTGATAAAGTCAATACTCGAGTTCGGACTGACGCGCAGCGCGATCATTGTTCTCGGGCTGATGGTGTTCTGCGCCGCGGGGCTGGTCGCATTTACTCGGCTGAACGTCGAGGCCTATCCCAATCCCGCTCCTGTCATTCTCGAAATCACCGCGCAGGCCCCGGGCCTCTCCGCGGAGGAGATGGAAAAGTATTACACCATCCCCATGGAGGTCGGGCTCTACCCGACGCCCGGCGTGGTCAATATCCGCTCGACCTCGTTCTATGGCTTGTCCTTTGTCCGCGTCACCTTCAAATACGGGATCGACTATTACTTTGCCCTG
>NZ_JAFATE010000101.1 GCF_019244115.1 Bradyrhizobium sp. | reverse complement strand
CCGGCCGGAGCGGGTCTGGCGCCGCTTCCTCGACGATCTGGCGATTCGCCGGGTGCCGGGAACGCATCTCGGCATGCTGCAGGACGACGCGGCGGCGGCCGGGGCCGAGATCGGGCGTTGTCTCGCCGAGTTTGCGGACGCCTAGGTGTGGAAGCTATGAAGGTTGTTCATCCGGGGTAGGACTGGAAAGCTGTGGTTGCGACACCTCGCCAACGGCAGCCCGAAGGTCCCCGGATGAACATCCATAAGAATGCGCGTCTGACGCCGCAGGGTCGACTCCTGATGGTTTTGCGGATCGAGGAAGCGGGCTGGAGAGTAGCCCAGGCGGCCTCGGCGGGCGGTCTTTCCGAGCGCCGCTGCCGGGAATGGCTGAAGCGGTATCGGGCGGGCGGCGAGATCGCCCTGCAAGACCGCAGCTCGACGCCCGCCCGATACCGCGCCTCGGGGCCAAGTGAGCGCGACCGGGAGATCGCGCGGCTGCGGCGGCAGCGTTTGACCGGCGACCGGATCGCGCGGCAGCTCGGCCTGCCGCGCTCGACGGTCGGTGCGGTGCTGCGCCGACTGGGTATCGGCCGCCTCAAGGCGCTCGATCCGCCGGCGCCGGTGGTGCGCTACGAACGCCAGCGGCCGGGCGAACTCTTGCACCTCGACACCAAGAAGCTCGGCCGGATCGACGGCATCGGCCATCGCATCACCGGCTACCGCGCGGGCGTCCATCGCAAGCGCGGCATCGGCTGGGAGGCACTGCATGTCGCGATCGACGACGCCTCGCGCCTGGCTTACACCGAGCTGTTGCCCGACGAGACCAAACTCAGCGCCATCGCCTTCCTCGACCGCGCGCTCCTCTGGTTCGCCCGGCTCGGCGTTGCCGTCGAGCGCGTCATGACCGACAACGGCTCCGCCTATCGCAGCCACGACTTCCGGCAACGCCTTGCAGGGGCCGGTATCCGGCATATCCGCACCCGCCCCTACACGCCAAAAACCAACGGCAAGGCCGAGCGCTTCATCCAGACATCGCTGCGCGAATGGGCCTATGCCCGGGCCTACCAATCCTCCGCCGAGCGCGGCCAAGCCATGCAACCCTGGATCACCAACTACAATCACGCCCGACCGCACTCAGCCCTCGGCGGCCGAACACCCCTCGCCAGGCTGAACAACGTTCTTGGCTTCAACAATTAGGCGAGGTTCGGCTGGTTGTTCCGGACGCTCGATCTGCCGAGGTGCGTACAAGGATCGCGGCGCAGGCGGCGCGGCTGAACCCGGAAAGCGAAGCAGATGCTTTGCGCTCGATAGAGGCGGTGTCCGAGGGATGCGCGATGAGTCGCGGCGACGTCGTCATCGTCGCTGCGCCGGCGATTATGGAAAGCCGCGTCCGGCAGTGATCGTCAATCCGATGCCCTCCCGGAAGGGCATGCATCGGAACGACGGTGTGCCCGTCAGTCCTCCGGCATGCCGGCCTTGCGCAGCCCGGCGTCGATGGTCTTTTCCGCCATCACCCGGTAGGCCGGGTTGTTGGTGTAGGCCCAGCGCGCCAGCTGCCGCTTCATCGAATTGATGTCGGGCCGCAGCTTCAGCGCTTCGGCGAGCGCTGCCTTGGCGTCGGGCATTTCAGCCTTCAGCGCGTACGCCGCCGCCAGGTCGAGATAGAAATAATAGACGCGCGGGTTGGCGGTGCGCGCCTTGGTCAGCCAATCGATCGCCTCGTCGAGCTGATTTTGCAGCAGATGCGCCAGTCCGATCGACCAGTAGGCGAGGGCGATGTTGGGGTCGTTGGGGTTGAGCCGGATGCGCTTGTCTTCGAGCGGGATCGCGGCGGCGGGCTCGCCGAGATAAATCAAGGTCACGCCAAGCTGGCCGATCGCCACCGCGTTGTTGGGGTCGAGCTCGATCGCCCGCTCCCATTCGAGCCGCGATTCGGGCAGGCGGTTCTGCACCCGGCGGAGTAACGCAATCGAGACGTGGAGCTCGGTCCGGTTGGAATCGCGGGCCAGCAGCTCGGCGAGCAGCCGCTCGGCCTCGGCCTCGTCCTCTGCGGGCTGTTCACTGAGGCCGTTGGCAAGATTGACCACCAGCGAGGCGGCAATGCCCAGCTTGGCGTCGTAAGATTTCGGGTCGAGGCGTAGCGCCGCGGCGAACATCCGCCTGGCGTCGTCCCGGCTGGCGGCGGCCGGGGTGCGCTGGTACAGCGCCCAGCCGCGCATGACGAGATCCTGTGCGTCGGCGTTGACCGCGCCCTCCTGCTCGATCCTGCGCCCGGCCGCCTGCACCAGTTGGAGGTTGAGCGTGCGCGCCAGCCGCCCCGTCACCTCGCTCTGCGCCTTGGCGAGATTCCCGGTATCGGTGTCGAAGCGGTCGGC
>NZ_JAFATE010000353.1 GCF_019244115.1 Bradyrhizobium sp. | reverse complement strand
TTGGAGCGGAGGGAACTGCGGGGACTGCTGCCAACAGCCTCATTGAAGGCCTTCAGAACCATGACATGGGGGAAATCACCGCCGCTGCGACCCAATTGATCACCAACGCGAGCGACTTTGCAGGAAACAACCAGCAAGCTAACGGCGCCAACTATGACGCCGTGGTGGCGGCTGCGACGGGATCGACGGCGCCCTTCATTGCTTTACAAGGTGGGAACGGACATCACGATGGCCAACAATCCGCTAGCGTACAAAGTACGGGCGCGGATGTAGAGCATCACTCCGCTACGGATGTCGGGCATCACTCCGAGCTGGCTTCGACCTTTGCACATTTCTGGCATCATGCGTAAGGCGGCGGGGGTCAGGGGACGACCATTTCGCCTCGTTTGGCACAGGTCAGTACGACCCGGCCAACACCTCATGAAGTCCATCACCATTTCGGGCATATGTGGGGCTGAGGCCCCACATTCACCATGAGTCCTCCTGCTAGGCAATGTCTGCAAGTGTGCCCGTGGCTGACCCTAGCCCCAAGGGGGCCGCGAGGTCTGCTTCCGGATCGTGATCTGAACAGTGCCCATGCAAGGTGGCCAAGTCCTTTGGCCATTAGGGACATGCTGTTGTAAGCATCGATGTCGGCTTTGTGCTGCTTGGCGGACATGGAACCGGTCGGCTCGACTGAGAGCCTCAACGGAACTGGGAACAATGTCCAAGCGATCTGATTGGAACATTGGTACGGCCGAGCTGGGATAGACAAGGAAGTATTCCTGGAGAAGCATCTTTACAGGAAGGAGCCACAAATGGATGACGAACGAAAATCATCAAAAGCGGGGAAACGGGCCGCTGAAGGCTTGCGCGAAGCAACTGCCAAGGACGAAGCGAAGAACGAGAGCAAGATGGGGCACGATCTAGCTAAGAGCGCTGATCGCTTCGAAGAACGCTCCAAAAGCTCCGATGGAAAAAGCGCAGAAGAAAAACAAAAAGGGTAATCCAACAGCAGATCCATCGCGGCATTCCTAACCTTGTGCAATTGACATCGCATTTCGATTGAGCGGCGTGTCGCCGCAACAAACTTCTGCTCCTTGCGCGTGGGCGTCTCGTTGATGATCTCCATCGCGGGACCGCTCGGCGGTCGCGTGGCGATCGTTCTGACCCTGCTGCAGGGCTTGACGCCGCTCCCGGTCCTCAGCTGGCTGGCATCGGTCGTGACGCGTTGCAATTCGTCGACTCGCGACCCTGATTCTTTCTGTTGTCCAGCCCCCTTTGCAAAAATATTTTGCTTCCGTTTTTCAGAATAGTGTGGTTCACTCCTCCCGTCCCGCGCTCATCGGAGGGGCGCTTCGCGATCGTCACGAACGTGGAGCGCGGGATGCGGTGGCCGCGATGCATCGTCGGACGAACGATGCGTCGCGGACGACGAAGTCGTGTGGTCCTGGCCTCCCGACGCTGAGGCCAAGCTCGCGGGAATGATGATCCTGCGAGCGACGGGGGCAAGAAAGCCCGGTCCCCGGGGAGATCACGTATAAGCCGTAACCCATCGCGCGGGGAATGCCGGATGATTCGGCTGAACCTGTGGTTCCTTCCCCGTGCTTTTTTACTGCACGGGGGCCATGGGTGAGGCCTTCACCCGGCATTCCCTGCGCCCTCTCAATTGTAGAGGGCGGTAGTGAGCAAGACTCGGGCGTGAATCGCGCCGCGAGAAGGCTCCAACATGCCGTGGAAACTGCGCGTCACATTCTCGGCGGTCATTGCCCGCGAAAGCGGGCAATCCAGTACGCCGCGGCCTATCGGCTCGAGCACTGACGTCTCTGGAATACTGGATCGCCCGGACAAGCCGGGCGATGACAGCCGAACAAATATGCGGCTCTATAATGTTGAATCTGCATGTCGTTGAGCAAGGGCGGATGGAGCGCAGGTTTTTCGCCGCGACAGTTCCGCTCCACCTAGCGTCCCCGCTCCGCCCCGAACAGCGGCTGCAGCGCGAACATGGCAAATTGCGCGACCCAGTGCCCGACCACCAGATAATCGCCGCGCCAATTGGTCGCCGGCGTCAGGCCGCGGTGGAGATGTTCGGCATAGCAGCGGGCGACATCGGCGCGGCCGCTCGCCGCATACATGTCCCAGAGGCCCCAGGCGCGGCTGAAAT
Source organism: Bradyrhizobium sp. (assembly GCF_019244115.1). GTDB lineage: Bacteria > Pseudomonadota > Alphaproteobacteria > Rhizobiales > Xanthobacteraceae > Bradyrhizobium. The sequence goes on along the minus strand of NZ_JAFATE010000353.1, from coordinate 2,048 downwards.
TCAGGCCGAATTCGTGATCGCTGGCCGCACGCAGAACCGGCGACGGAAGCCCGTTCGCCGCGATGAAGCCGTCGAGCCAGCTCGCGTAAGTCGCGCGATCGAGCACGCGCGCGATGAGCGCAGCGGCATTGGTGCCGACCGCCATGAAGCTGCAGCGTTCGCACGCATAGCCGTAAGGCTGCTCCGCATCGACGAAGTCTTTTTTGATCCAGCCCACAAGCTCGTCTTCGAGCTCCGACGCGTTGCGATATCGCGCGTAGTCAAGCATGTTGATCAGCGCAAAGGAACAGCTCGCATAGGCGCCCGACAGTGGATCGATCCCCTGGACGCGAAAATGCTCGTGCAGGCTGGCTGCGACCTCGTCAGTGAAGGCAAGCAGATCGTCCGCGCCGGTCAGCCTGTGGTGATCGATCGCGAGCCTGAGGAACCAGGCCCGCCCGTACGGCATTTCAAATTGCGGTGAGCTGGACAGATGCTGCCGCTCCGCACAGAGCGCGTCGGCGTTCAGGATCGACGCCACCAGCGACGCATATCGCGCATCGCCCGTTGCCCGCTGATAGGCGATCAGCGCCCAGACGCCATGAACGGCCGAATGCCAGTCGACACAGCCCTTGAACGCCGGATGTCTCGTATCCTGCCGCCGGCTGGCGCAGGCGACCTGATGCGCCAGTTCGGCTGCGATCGCGTCCTTGCCGTCCTGAAAGCGAGCAAGCTCCGGCGACATCTGCGCGATGGCCCCACAAGTTCCGCTGATCGTGGCCGTGGCTCGCTCGTCATTCGCCTTCGAGCCATGGCGATGAGGCAGCCGGCCAAGTGGATGTTTTTCTATTCCAACAGGGCACAATAGTCTATGAGAGCGGCAATTCTTCGCCCTTTCCGGCCTGCCCGGCCAGGAGTCCTTAAGCCCCAGGGAAACAGAGTTTTGATGATCCTCCGATCGGTCATTTTCGGCGTGCTTGCGAGCTTGAGCCTGGTCACGTCAGGTCTTGCGCAGGACACCCGCCGTCTCCTGGACTCCAAGGAGTCGCTCTACAACAACATCTACGTGTACGAGGATCCGCCCTACCGCAGCATGACCTTCGGTCACAACAAGCGGATCTACACCGAGAGCATGTACAACACCGGCGACGACCGCGACCTGCCGGTCGACTACACCCGCTACATGACCGCCACGTTGATGTACGCCAAGGACGTGCACGCCATCCTCGAGATCGGCTTTGGCGGCGGGCGCACCGCGTGGTATCTGCACCGCTTCCTGCCAAAGGTGTCGGTGACCTCGGTCGAGCTCGATCCGGCGGTGCTCGATCTGGCGAAGAAATATTTCGGCATCAAGGACGAGCCGAATTTCCAGGTCGTCAACCGCGACGGCAGGCTGTTCCTGTCAGAGGCCAAGGACAAATACGACATCATCCTGATCGATGCCTATCGCGGCCCCTTTGTGCCTTTCCACCTCCTCACCAAGGAATTCTACCAGATCGTCAAGGACCATCTCGCCGATGGCGGCGTGGTCGCGCAGAACGTCGAGCCCTCGACCATGCTGTTCGATTCCGCGGTCAAGACCATCGCGTCCGTCTTCCCCGAACTCGACTTCTATCGCGCCGACGGCAACATCGTCACGGTCGGCTATAATGGGCCGACCCGCAGCGCCGAGGATCTCGCCGCAGCCGCGCGCGAGCGCGACGCGGCGTTCGCTCTGCGCTACAGCCTGTCGGACATGCTCGCGCAGCGCCGGCGTATCCAGATCGATGGTGGCAAGGTCATCGACGCCAATGCCAAGGTTTTGACCGACGATTTCGCCCCGGTCGAGACGCTCAAGAACGTCGAGCGGCACAACAGGAAACTGCCTTGACCAGCGTATCGCGCGTGCTGCTGCTCTCGATCTATTTCTGCGCCTTCGTGGTCGGCGGCGTGCTGATGGGTTTTGAGATGCTGGGCAGCCGCTATCTGTTCCCCTATTTCGGCGGCAGCATCGGCACCTGGGCGAGCCTGATCTCGACCGTGCTCTGCGCACTGGCGATCGGCTATTTCGGCGCCAGCGCGCTCGACGA